>NZ_JAFBBR010000001.1:1590600-1908720 GCF_016907295.1 Microbacterium dextranolyticum | reverse complement strand
GGCTCGCACTCGAACGCCCGCATCACCGAGCTGCTGAAGACGAAGGCGCTGGATCGTTTCCCGGCCGAGTCCGCGGGCCCCGGCGACATCGTCGCCATCGCCGGTATCGAGGAGATCACGATCGGCGAGACCATCGCCGACCCCGAAGACGTTCGCCCGCTGCCGGCCATCACGGTCGACGATCCCGCGATCTCGATGACGATCGGCACGAACACCTCGCCGCTCATGGGCAAGGTCAAGGGCCACAAGCTGACGGCCCGCATGGTGAAGGACCGTCTCGATCGTGAGCTCATCGGCAACGTCTCGCTCAACGTCGTCGACATCGGCCGCCCCGACGCGTGGGAGGTGCAGGGCCGTGGCGAGCTCGCCCTGGCGATCCTCGTCGAGAACATGCGACGCGAAGGCTTCGAGCTGACGGTCGGCAAGCCGCAGGTCGTCACCCGTCGCGGTGAGGACGGCAAGGTCAAGGAGCCCTTCGAGCACCTGACGATCGATGCCCCCGAAGAGCACCTCGGCGCGATCACCCAGCTGATGGCTGCCCGCAAGGGCCGCATGGACACGATGACCAACCACGGCACCGGTTGGGTGCGCATGGAGTTCGTCGTCCCCTCGCGCGGACTGATCGGCTTCCGCAGCGAGTTCCTCACCATTACGCGCGGCACGGGTATCGCGAACGCGATCTCGCACGGCTACGACGACTGGGCCGGCCAGATCACGACGCGTCAGAACGGCTCGATCGTCGCCGACCGCCAGGGTGTCGTCACGCCGTTCGCGATGATCGCTCTGCAGGAGCGCATGTCGTTCTTCGTCCAGCCGACCGAAGAGGTCTACGAGGGCATGGTCATCGGCGAGAACTCGCGCGCCGACGACATGGACGTCAACATCACGAAGGAGAAGAAGCTGACGAACATGCGCTCGTCGACTTCCGACTCCTTCGAGTCGATGACGCCGCCGCGCCAGCTCACCCTGGAGGAGTCGCTCGAGTTCGCCCGCGACGATGAATGCGTCGAGGTCACCCCTGAGAAGGTGCGCATCCGCAAGGTCGTCCTGGATGCCACGGAGCGCGGCCGCGCGGCATCCCGAGCCAAGCGTCAGGACGGCAACGCCTGACCCGCATCACCTCTCTCACCGAGCCGCTGCCCTCCGACCCCACCGCCACATCGCGGGGGCGGATCGCAGCGGCTCGGTCGTTTGTGCCGGGGATCGGCGACGCGGAGGCGGTGGCGGGCAGGTGTGCTCTCACGGCGGAGGCTCATGCGCGCCCCGTAGACTCCACGGCGTGCGGATCAACGGAATGCGGATCGCGACGTGGATCGTCGCCCTGATCATCGGAATCGTCTTCGGCGTCGCCGGGACGATCGGCCAGGCCGCGGTGTGGGGCGTTCTTCCCCTCGGTCTCGTCATCGCCGTCGTCGGCGTCGGGGCGCTCGTCCTCGCGGTTCGGCTGCTGACCGGCGACCGCTGGACCGCGCTGCTGACCGGTGTCGGCGCCATGGTGGCGACGCTCGTCTTCTCGGGGCGCGGTCCCGGGGGGTCGATCGTCGTTCCCGCTCCCGCCGACGGTGAGATCTCGACCGGGATCATCTGGACGATCGCGGTGCCTCTGCTCACCGCGTTGATCGTGGGATGGCCGTCCTTTTCGCGGACGGCACCCGCGTCGGCGCGAGCCGAGGAGAACACGACCAACTAGACTCGTGGGGTGACGTATGTGATCGCCTTGCCCTGTGTCGACGTGAAGGACCGTGCGTGCATCGACGAGTGTCCCGTCGACTGCATCTACGAGGGCGAGCGTTCGCTGTACATCCATCCCGACGAGTGCGTCGACTGCGGCGCCTGCGAGCCGGTGTGCCCGGTCGAGGCGATCTACTACGAGGACGACCTGCCCGATGAGTGGCAGGACTACTACACCGCCAACGTCGAGTTCTTCGAGGACATCGGCTCTCCGGGCGGTGCCGCCAAAGTCGGCGTCATCGCGAAGGACCACCCGGTCATCTCCGCCCTCCCGCCCCAGTCGCACTGATGGCCGTTCGCGACCTCGACGACTACCCCTGGGATGCCGTCGCGCCGTACGCCGCGCGAGCGAAACAGCATCCCGGCGGGCTCATCGACCTGTCAATCGGCTCGCCGGTCGACCCCACGCCCGCCGTCGTCGCCGACGCGCTGCGCGCCGCGACCGACGCGCACGCGTACCCGCAGACCGTGGGCACCCCCGCGCTGCGCGAAGCGATCGTCGAGTGGTATCGCCGTCGCCGCGGCGTCGACGGGTTGAGCGTCGACGCGGTGCTCCCCACGGTCGGCTCCAAAGAACTCGTCGCACTGCTGCCGCTGTTGCTCGACGTCGGCGCGGGCGACGTCGTCGTCCATCCGCGCGCGGCCTATCCGACCTACGCCGTGGGCGCGAAGCTCGTCGGCGCGACTCCCGTCGCCGCCGACGACCCCGCGGAGTGGCCCGACGGTACCCGTCTGGTGTGGATCAACTCGCCGGGCAATCCCGACGGCCGCGTCCTCGGCGTCGCCGAGTTGCGCGCCGCGGTCGCGCGGGCTCGTGAGCTCGGGGCCGTCATCGCCTCGGACGAGTGCTACGCGGAGCTCGGCTGGGACGGACCCTGGGCTGCGGAGCCTGTGCCGAGCGTGCTCGACCCGCGCGTCACGGAGGGCGAGCTCCGCGGCATCCTCTCGGTGTACTCGCTCAGCAAGCAGTCGAACCTCGCGGGGTACCGAGCGGCCTTCCTCGCCGGCGACCCGGAGCTGATCGCCCGTCTGCTGACCGTGCGCAAGCATCTCGGGCTCATGCTGCCGGCGCCTGTGCAGGCGGCGATGACCGCCGCTCTCGCCGACGACGCACACGTCGCGGCTCAGCGCGAGCGCTATCGTGCCCGTCGCGATGTGCTGCGACCGGCACTCGAATCCGCGGGGTTCCGCATCGATCACTCCGAGGGCGGGCTCTACCTGTGGGCGACCGAGGGGGAGGATGCCTGGACGACCATGGGGCGCCTCGCCGATCTCGGCATCCTCGCTGGTCCGGGGCATTTCTACGGCGACCACTTCCCCCAGCACGTACGGTTCTCGCTGACTGCGACGGACGAGCGCATCGGCGAGGCGGCCGCGCGGATGCGCTGAGGCGTCTCGTACGATTCCTCCGACGGATCGCCTGATCCTTTGGCGTGGATCGGAGTATGCCGCGCGGCGCACTAGGCTGTAAAGGATCCCCCGACGACCGCAAGGAGGCTTCGTGAGCGACACGGGCACCCCCCAGACCGCGACTGTCACAATCGGTGACAAGACCGCACAACTGCCTGTTCTCAGCGGCACCGAGGGCATCCCCAGCGTCGACTTCTCGACGTTCACGAAGCAGACCGGGCACACGTCGCTCGACTACGGCTTCGTGAACACCGCGGCGACCAAGTCCGCGATCACCTACATCGACGGCGATGAGGGCATCCTGCGCTACCGCGGGTATCCGATCGAGCAGCTCGCGAAGAACAGCACCTACCTCGAGGTCGCGTGGCTGCTGCTGCGCGGCGAGCTGCCGACGGCTGATCAGCTCGCGCAGTGGGATGACGACATCCGTCACCACACCCTGCTGCACGAAGACCTGAAGCGCTTCTTTTCGTCGCTGCCGCACACAGCGCACCCGATGTCGGTCCTGTCTGCGGCGACCGCAGCGCTGTCGACGTACTACGAGGGCCAGTCCGACCCCAACAATCCGGAGCACGTCGAGCTGAACACGATCCGTCTGCTCGCGAAGCTGCCGGTGATCGCCGCGTACGCGCACAAGAAGTCGATCGGGCAGGCGTTCCTCTACCCGGACAACACGCTGAGCTTCGTGGACAACTTCTTGAAGTTGAACTTCGGCAACCTCGCCGAGCTCTACCAGGTGAACCCGGTCACCTCGCGCGCGCTGGAGCGTCTGCTGATCCTGCACGAGGACCATGAGCAGAACGCCTCGACCTCGACGGTGCGCCTGGTCGGTTCGACCGGAGCCAACCAGTTCTCGTCGATCTCGGCCGGGATCAACGCCCTGTACGGGCCGCTGCACGGCGGTGCCAACGAGGCCGTCCTCGATATGCTCGCGCGCATTCGCGACTCGGGTGAGAGCGTGCAGCGCTTCGTCGAGCGCGTCAAGAACAAGGAAGACGGTGTGAAGCTCATGGGCTTCGGACACCGCGTCTACAAGAACTACGACCCGCGTGCGAAGCTCGTGAAGGAGTCCGCCGACGAGGTCCTCGCCGAGCTGGGCGTGCACGACCCGCTGCTGGATCTCGCGAAGGAGCTCGAGGAGATCGCGCTCAGCGACGACTACTTCAAGGAGCGTCGCCTCTACCCGAACGTCGACTTCTACACGGGCGTGATCTACAAGGCGATGGGTTTCCCGACGCGCATGTTCACCCCGTTGTTCGCGATCGGCCGTCTGCCCGGGTGGCTCGCGCACTGGACCGAGATGCAGAACGACCCGCAGACGAAGATCGGCCGCCCGCAGCAGCTGTACATCGGCGCGCCCGAGCGGAACTACCCGGGCGTCTGAGACGGCGCGATCGCGGAGCGATCCACTAGGGTCGAGCCATGTCGCGTCTGCTGGTCCGCCGTCCCTCGCCCCGCCTCGCCGACGGCGAGCTGACGCACCTGGGGCGCACGAGCGTCGATGCCGAGCTCGCCCTCCGCCAGTGGGAGGCGTACGTCGATGTGTTCCGCACGCGCGGCTGGGAGATCATCGAGATCGCCCCCGCCGACGAGCAGCCCGACGGCGTGTTCGTCGAGGACGCGGTCGTCGTCTTCGGCGACCTCGCCGTGCTCTGCCGTGCGGGAGCGCTGTCGCGCCGCGGCGAAGCGTCGTCGGTGCGGGATGCCATCGCCGGGACCGGACTGGAGGTCGCGGAGATCGTGGACCCCGGCACCCTCGACGGCGGCGACGTCCTGAAGATCGGCTCGACCGTCTACGTGGGCGCGTCGTCGCGGACGAACGCAGACGGCATCGCGCAGCTCACGGCGCTGCTCGCGCCCCGGGGACACGAGGTGATCGCCGTTCCGGTCGAACGCGTGCTGCATCTGAAGAGCGGAGTGACCGCCCTCCCGGACGGCACGGTCGTGGGTTTCGAGCCGCTCGTGGACGACCCGTCGCTGTTTCCGGCCTTCGCTGCGGTGCCGGAGGAGCACGGCACGGCCGTCGTGGTGCTCGCCCCGGGCGAGGTGCTGCTCTCGTCGGATGCCCCCGAGACCGCCGCGGCTCATGCCGCCCGCGGGCTGACCGTCGTCACCACGCCGATCAGCGAGTTCGAGAAGCTCGAGGGATGCGTGACCTGTCTGTCGGTGCGCGTGCGGGACTGACCGATCGCCCGGGGCCGGGCTCCGACCCCTGGCGCCGGAATCGGAGATGAGCCGCGGATTCGGACAGCGCAGGCCGCGGCATCCGATTCTGGCGTCGACCACCGAATCCGTGACGCGCGATGGCGCGCGGGTGAGCGCCGAGTCTTCGACGCGAGGCGCCGGTCAGTCGAGCGTCGCGGCGTAGTCCGGCACGTAGTTCTGCAGTTCGCGCGGCGGGCGCTCGTAGCCGCCGGATGCCGGGCGCGGCGGGATCTCGATCGGTGCGCGTTCGACGGGTTGGTAAGGGATCTGCGAGAGCAGATGGTGGATCATGTTCAGCCGCCCGCGGCGCTTGTCCTCGTTGTCGACCTCGAACCACGGCGAGTCGGGGATGTCGGTGTGGACGAACATCGTGTCCTTCGCGCGCGAGTAGTCCTCCCACTTCGTGATCGACAGCACGTCGTTCGGGGAGAGCTTCCACCGCCGCATCGGGTCCTCGTTGCGCGAGCGGAAGCGGGCCTCCTGCTCCACGTCGGACACGCTGAACCAGTACTTCTTCAGCAGGATGCCGTCTTCGACCAGCATCCGCTCGAAGATGGGTACCTGGTGCAGGAACCGGTGGTACTCCGCGTTCGTGCAGTAGCCCATGACGTGCTCGACACCGGCGCGGTTGTACCAGGACCGGTCCATCAGGACGATCTCGCCCGCCGCCGGCAAGTGGGCGATGTAGCGCTGGAAGTACCACTCGGTCTTCTCGCGCTCGGTCGGGGTCGGCAGCGCGACCACGCGCGCGACACGCGGGTTGAGGTACTGCGAGACCCGGCTGATGGTCGAGCCCTTGCCTGCGGCGTCGCGTCCCTCGAAGATCACCACGAGACGCGCGCCGGTCGACTGGACCCAGGCTTGCATATCGACGAGCTCGGCCTGCAGCCGCTTCAGCTCGCGTTCGTACAGCTTCTTCGGCATCCGGTCGCTCATCTCGCGAGCGTATCGCGTGGCGACACGGAGCCGATCCGGACGCGCGGACGGAATGAGCCTCAGGCGTGCAGCGCCTCGTTGAGGGTGACGCCGGCGCCTTCGCGGCGGACGGCCTCGATCGCGCCCGTGACGGAGTTGCGTCGGAAGAGGATGCCGTTCTGACCCGACAGCTGCGCGCCCTTGACGATCGGACGAGAGCCGTCGTGGAGGGGCGCTTCCTGCGGCAGCACGATCTTCGAGCCAGCGGTGACATACAGGCCCGCCTCGACGATGCAGTCGTCGCCGAGCGAGATGCCGATGCCGGCGTTGGCCCCCAGCAGGGTGCGCGCGCCGATCGAGACCCGGTGCGTTCCGCCGCCCGAGAGGGTGCCCATGATGGATGCCCCGCCGCCGATGTCCGAGCCGTCGCCGACCGTGACGCCCTGAGAGATGCGTCCCTCCACCATCGAGGCGCCGAGGGTGCCGGCGTTGAAGTTCACGAAGCCTTCGTGCATGACGGTCGTTCCCGGCGCGAGGTGGGCGCCGAGGCGCACGCGCGAGGCATCCGCGATGCGCACACCCGCCGGCACGACGTAGTCGGTGAGCCGCGGGAACTTGTCGAGGCCCTGCAGCTGGATGCCGGCGCGCTGCAACGCCGGGCGCAGGCGCGCGAACGCCTCCGGGTGCACCGGGCCCGCGTTCGTCCAGGCCACGTTCGGCAGGTGGGCGAAGATGCCGGTGAGGTTGAGGTCGTTCGGCGCGACTAGCAGGTGCGACAGCGCGTGCAGGCGCAGGTATGCGTCGCTCGTGGATTCCGGGGCGGCATCGAGGTCGATCTCGACGACGACGACCGAGACCGTGACGTCGCGGCGCTCGTCGGGGCCGGCGGCGGCATCCAGCGCGCTCGTGTCGGGCGAGGCCGGGGCCGCGCCCAGCTGCGGCTCGGGGAACCAGGTGTCGAGGACGGTACCGTCGCCGGCAACCGTCGCAAGGCCGATACCCCACACGTGACGCTGTTCGCTCATGTCCACCAGGGTACCGGCGCCACGGCCGCCGTCCGCGCGCTCGATAGACTCGACGCCATGCCGCGTCTCGACCTCACCGCCGGATCCGTCGACCTCACCCGCGCCATCTGCGACATCCCCAGCGAGTCCGGAGACGAGAAGACCCTGGCGGACGCGATCTTCGCCGAGATCGAGGCGTTGCCGCACCTCGACGTGCACCGCGACGGTGACACCATCGTCGCGCGCACCCATCTCGGACGCGAGCGTCGTGTCGCGATCGCCGGACACATCGACACCGTGCCGATCAACGCCAACGTGCCCACGCGCACCATCGAGCAGGACGGTGAGCCGTACCTGTGGGGCCGCGGCACCGTCGACATGAAGGCGGGCACCGCGGTGCAGTTGAAGCTCGCGGCCGAGCTCACCGCTCCTCGCGTGGACATCACGTGGATGTGGTACGACAACGAAGAGGTCGCCTCTGAGCTCAACGGGCTGACGAGGCTCGCCCGTACGCGCCCCGACCTCTTCGTGGCAGACTTCGCGATCCTCGGGGAGCCCTCCAACGGTCAGGTCGAAGGCGGCTGCAACGGAACCCTGCGTGCCCTCGTCCGCACGCACGGCGTCCGTGCCCATGCCGCCCGGGCCTGGATGGGGGAGAACGCGATCCACCGCGCCGCGCCGATCCTCACGCGTCTTGCCGAATACCGCCCGCGCGAGATCGCCGTCGACGGCCTCGTCTATCGTGAGGGCCTCAACGCCGTGCGGATCGCGGGCGGCGTGGCGGGGAACGTCATCCCCGACCTGTGCGAGGTCGAGGTGAACTTCCGCTTCGCGCCCAGCCGCAGCGTCGCCGACGCCGAGGAGCACGTCCGCCGTGTGCTCGAGGGATTCGACGTCGAGATCGTCGATGCCGCCGCCGGCGCACGTCCGGGGCTGGATGCCCCCCTCGCCCAGGAGTTCCTGGCGGCTGTTCAGGCCGAGCCGCGGCCGAAGTACGGCTGGACCGACGTCGCGCGGTTCTCCGCCCTCGGCGTCCCGGCGGTCAACTACGGGCCGGGTGACCCGCTGCTCGCGCACCACGACGAGGAGCGCGTCGCGTATGCGCAGATCGAGGACGTCGAACGGAAGCTGCGCGCGTGGCTGACGGCTCCGTGATCGAACGATCGGCGAAGGACGTCCTCACTCGCCTGTCGCTGAGGCCCGCGGCATCCGTCGCGATCATCTACATCGGCGCGCGCCTGGTCACGACGCTGTTCCTGTTCATCGCGGCGACGATGGCGCATGCGCGCACCGGCGGCGACGAGACCATCGGGTCGCTGTCGATGCGCTGGGACGGCCAGTGGTACTGGGTGGTCGGCGTGCAGGGCTACCCGACCGAGCTTCCCCGCAACCACGACGGCGAGGTCACCCAGAACGCGTGGGCGTTCATGCCGCTGTACCCGTTCCTCAGCCGCGTGCTCTCGTTCGCGCTGGGCAACCAGTATCCGATCGCGGCGGTCGTGCTGGCCATCGTCGCCGGATACCTCTCCTGCCTCGTGCTGTACCACCTGCTGCGCGAGCGGATCGACGCCACTTCGTCGCTCTGGGCCGTGGCGCTGTTCGCGGCGGGCCCGCTCGCGGCCCTGTTCCAGATGGGATACGCGGAGAGTCTGTTCCTGCTCTGGCTGTTCCTGGCCCTCCTCATGCTCGTGCGTCGGCGATTCGCCTGGCTGTATCTGCTCATCCCGCTGATGGGCTTCACCCGCCCCGGGGCGCTCGCCTTCGCGCTGATGCTCGGTCTCTACGGCATCATGCGGTGGATGCGCCGACGCGCCGACGCGCTACCGGTGATCCAGATCGTGCACATCGTGGCGCTGGGACTGCTCTCGACCGCCGTGGGTTTCGCCTGGCAGGTGATCGCGGGCATCGCGACGAAGGATTCCTCCGCCTACCTCGAGACCGAGCTGGCGTGGAGGCGCGACTGGACCGGATCGGAGGGCGGATTCGAGCCGTTCACGGGCTTCGTCCAGGCCACCGCGATCTGGTTCCGAGTCTGGGGTCCGCCGGAGGTGCTCGGCTACGTGACGCTGGTCGCCGTGGTTCTCGCGGTCGCCGCGATCCTGCTGTTCGAGCCGCACGTGCGGCGTCTGGGGCCGGAGATCCGCCTGTGGTCGGCGAGCTACGCGTTCTACCTGCTGCTGGTCTTCTTCCCGCAGTCGAGCATCTTCCGACTGCTGCTTCCGCTCGCGCCGCTGTATGGCGCTCTCGCGCTGCCGCGCTCACGCGCCTGGCGGATGGGCGCGCTGATCGTGGGCGTCGCCCTGCAGTGGTGGTGGATCTATCAGATGCTCGCGCTCGGCACGACGTTCGCGCAGATCCCCTGAGCTGTCGGATGGCTCGTGCGGCGCGCTCTGTCAACCGTGATCGCAGGTGGCACGCACTACCGGTAAACTCTCAGTGTTGTCCAAAGGAAAGGGAGCCCGCCATGGCAGCCATGAAGCCGCGTACCGGAGACGGACCTATGGAGGCCGTGAAGGAGGGGCGCCTCATCATCGTGCGCGTTCCGCTCGAAGGCGGTGGCCGTCTGGTCGTCTCCGTCAACGACGACGAGGCCAAGGAGCTCTACGGCGTCCTCGGTGAGGTCGTGGGGGCTGCATAAGCCCACATCAGCTGTGTGGAACGGTCGGTCTTCGGACCGGCCGTTTCGCGTTCAGCGGGTCTCGGCAGCCACGGTCGTCAGCTGAAGCAGTCCTTCTCCGACGATCGACAGCGCGCCGAGGACCGCGGGGGAGTTCTGTGTCTCCTGGATGAGCGAGCGATACGCAGTGGTCCGTGCGTCGCGGCGGACGGGGTCGGCGACGGCGCCACCCATCAGCACACGCGGGACGAGCACCGTACCTCCGGGGCGCACGAGGCGCAGTCCGAGCTCCACGTACTCCAGAACGCCCTCGGGATCCGCGTCGACGAGGACCACGTCGTAGGATGCCTCGTTCATGCGCGGCAGCACCTCCGCCGCACGACCGGTGATGAATCGGGCACGAGCGGGAGCGACGCCGGCCTCCGCGAAAGCGGTGCGAGCCGCGGCCAGATGCTCGGGCTCGTTGTCGATGGTCGTGAGCGTCGCCCGCGGCGCTCCGCGCAGCAGCCACAATCCGGACACGCCTGCTCCGGTGCCGACCTCGACGATGTTGAGCGCGGCTGTCGCCGCCGCGACCACGGCGATCTGGGCACCCACGGCGGGACTCACCGGTGCGGCACCGAGTTCGAGCGCGCGCGCTCGCGCACGTTCGATCACCTCGGGTTCGACGGTGGCCTCATCCACGTAACGGCGGATGGCATCTGATTCGGCCATGAGAACTCCTTCGATACCCAGCGTACGGTGCGCGCGCACCGGGATGCCGCAGGCGCACGGGTAACCTGGAGCCATGTTCTTCGGCTACGACATCGAGAAGCTGCTGCTGCTTCTCGTGGTCGCCGCACTCCTGATCGGACCGGAGCGGCTGCCTCGCTACGCCGAAGGACTCGCCAAGGTCACGAAGCTCGGTCGCGAGTGGCTCGCCGGTGCCCGAACGCGCGTCAAAGAGGAGATGGGCGACGACTTCGACGACGTCGAATGGCGAAAGCTCGATCCGCGTCAGTACGATCCGCGGCGCATCATCCGCGACGCTCTGCTCGACGATGCGCCGGTGCCCACGGTGACGGCCGTCTCCGTCGCGTCGGCCGCTCTCCCGGCGGGTGCCACCACGATACGGATCGCCGGATTCGACCCCGACGCCGCGGTGCCCTTCGACTCCGAGGCGACCTGACCGGGCGCGTCGGCCCGTCGAGGCATCCTGCCCGCTCACCTGCACGGTCCCCGCGAAACCTCCCGTATGTCACGTTCGAGGCGCGAAAAGCGTACATACGCGCGGGCTCGCGGGGACTCCGGGCGCCCGGTGTCAGCGCGGAGTGAAGGGGAGGGGGCGGCGGGCGAGGCCGCGGCCGCTCGCGACGAGCGCGTCGGCGACGCGTGAGATCGCCTGGGCTGCCGGATCGTCGGGCGCCGCCACGACGACGGGCAGGCCCTCGTCGCCGCCGCGTCGCAGTGCGACGCTCAGCGGCACGGAGGCGAGCAGCGGCACCGGATCGGCTTCCGGCACGTGCGCCGACAGAGCGGACGCGACGGCCTCGCCGCCACCGGATCCGAACAGGTCGAGGCTCGTGCCATCCGGCAGCGTCAGGGCCGCCATGTTCTCCACCACGCCGATGACGTGCTGCCCCGTCTGGCCGGCCACCAGGCCGCTGCGGACGGCGATGTCGGACGCCGCGGTCTGCGGCGTCGTGACGACGAGCACGTCGGCGTGCGGAAGCAGCTGGCCCACCGAGATCGCCACGTCACCGGTGCCCGGTGGCATATCGAGCAGCAGGACGTCGAGATCGCCGAAGAACACGTCGGTGAGGAACTGCTGCACGGTGCGATGCAGCATGGGCCCGCGCCAGGCCACCGCCGCGGCGGGCTGATCGCGCGGCAGGAACATGCCGATGGAGATCGTCTTCACTCCGTGCGCCACCGGCGGGAGCATCAGGTCGTCGATACGGGTGGGCTGAGGCGGCAGCCCGTCGGCGCCCGTCAGACCGAGGAGCGCAGGAATCGAAAAGCCGTGCACGTCCGCATCGACCAGCCCGACCGACAGCCCGCGCTGGGTCAGCGCGACGGCGAGGTTCGCCGTCAGGGTGGACTTGCCGACCCCGCCCTTGCCGCTCGTCACCGCGATCACGCGGGTGAGCGAATCCGGACCGAACGGCATGGTGCGTGCCCGCCCGCCGCGCAGCCGCTCCGTGAGCGCGGCACGCTCGCTCGGGCTCATCACCCCGATCGTGAGGTCGACGTGCTCGATGCCCGCGACGGATGCCGCCGCGGCGCGCACCTCGCGTTGGATACGGTCGGCGGCGGGGCACCCCACGATCGTCAGTGCGATCTCGACATGCGCCGTCGCGCCCTCCACGTGCACCGAGCGCACCATGTCGAGCTCGTCCAGCGGGCGGCGGATCTCGGGATCCCAGACCGCGCCCACGGCCCGACGGACCGCGTCGGCGTTCGTCACGGCGCCGGTGTGTCGGATTCGGGGGCCGCCACGCGGTCACGCGCATCGAGCTGGTCGAGCATCGCCTTCAGCTCCTGTCGCAGCACGTCGCGCGTCACGGTGCCCTCGGCGAGGTCCGAGACGGTCATCCGGAGCGCCACGACCTCGCGCGCCAGATACTCGGTGTCGGCGAGGTTCCGCTCGGCACGCTGACGGTCCTGCTCGATCTGCACGCGGTCGCGGTCATCCTGTCGGTTCTGCGCGAGAAGGATGAGGGGAGCGGCATACGAGGCCTGCAGCGAGAGGATGAGCGTCAGCAGGGTGTAGTTGTTCTCGGCCGCGTCGAACTGCATGTCGCGCGGCATCGCGGTGTTCCACCAGAGCCAGACGACCACGAAGACCGTCATTCCGATGAGGAAGCCGGATGTGCCCATGGCGCGGGCGAAGGCTTCGGAGAACCGGCCGAATCGGTCGCTCGACGGCTGCGGGGAGCGCCCCCCCAGCATGCCGCTGCGGCCTCGGGGGGCGTCGAGGGCGAACGCCCTGCGGTCCTTCGCCATCAGTGCCTCCTCGGGACGGTCGCGGTGTCGGTGGACGAGGATGCCGGCGCGTCGTCGTCGGCATCGTGGGAGCGCCAGTCTTCAGGCAGCAGGTAGTCGAGCACGTCGTCGATGCTGACCGCTCCCACGAGGCGGTGAGCCTGATCGATGACGGGCAGCGAGACGAGGTTGTAGCTGGCGAGCATGCGCGCCACCTCCGCCGCCGAGGCCGCCGCCGGTACGGGATCGACAGTGTCGTCGATGATCGTCCCCAGGCGTTCGTGCGGCGGGTAGCGCAGCATCCTCTGGAAATGGACGGTGCCGAGCAGGCGTCCCGTCGGCGTCTCGTACGGGGGCAGCGTGACGAAGACCGCGGCGGCCAGGGCGGGGTGCAGCTCGTGCCGACGGATCAGGGCGAGCGCCTCGGCGACGGTGGCGTCGGCCGACAGGACGATCGGCTCGCTCGTCATGAGACCGCCCGCGGTGTCGGGACCGTACTTCAGCAGGGCGCGGACGTCTTCGGCTTCTTCCGGCTCCATGAGCTCGAGAAGCTCCTCGCGCTGGTCCTCGGGCAGCTGCGCGAGGACGTCGGCGGCGTCGTCCGGCTCCATCTGATCGAGGATGTCGGCGGCACGCTCGTCGCCGAGCGCTTCGAGGATGTGCACCTGATCGTCTTCGGGCATCTCTTCGAGCGCGTCGGCGAGTCGGTCGTCGCTGAGCTCCTCGGCGACCTCGAGCAGTCGCTCGTCCGGGAGATCGAGCAGCGTGTTGGCGAGGTCGGCCGGCTTCAACTCCGAGAACGTGGCGACGAGCTGCTCCGCCGACTGGGCTTCGCCGGGGGAGAGGTGTTCGCGCACGTCGTTCCAGTCCGCAAAGGTCGTCGGGCCCTTCGCGAACGGGGAGGCCGAGGTCTTGGGCTTGCGGAGGAACAGCTGCCCCACGTCCCATTCGCCGAGGCGGTCGCGCTCGATGGCGACGTCCTCGATGATGGCGCCACCGGAGCCGTCGGTGAAGAAGACACGTCGACCGAGAAGCTCGGTCATCACACGGACTTCGCCGCCGCGCTGCTGGAACCGCCGCACGTTGATGAGGCCGGTCGTGATCACCTGGCCCGGCTGGATCGAGGTCACCCGCCCGATCGAGAGGAACACGTGCCGCCGGCCGGGAATCTCGATCACGAGACCGACGACGCGCGGCGGATCGTCTTTTCGGTAGATGACGACGACGTCCCGGACCTTGCCGAGTCGGTCGCCCGCGGGGTCGAAGACGGTGCAGCCGACCAGGCGTGCCACGAAAACCCTCTGCGTACTCACCGTCCCAGCGTAGTCCGCCCGCACCCCGCCCACGCCCATGGATCACCCCGGCGAGAGCGTGCTGCGTGAGAGGATGAGGGGATGAGCATGATGGGCGGCATTCCCCAGGAGCACGGTGAGAAGATCGCCGACTACGCGACATATCAGGGCGCTCAGCAGGCGGTGTCCTCGCTCATCGCCGGCGACATCCCGGCGCGCGACATCGCGATCGTCGGGCACGGCCTGCGGTCGATCGAGACGGTGACAGGGCGCCTCGGGTATGCGGCAGCGGCGCGCTCGGGCGCGATCAACGGCATCCTGCTCGGCCTGCTGTTCTCGGCGATCTTCGTGCTGGGAACGCCGAACGCCGCGATCCAGCTCTTCGTCGGCGTCATGTTCGTCGGCATCGCCCTCGGCATGCTCATGAGCATCGTCACCTACGCGTTGCTGAGACGTCGTCGGGATTTCACCTCCGTCACACAGGTCGTGGCCGATCGATACGAGGTGACGGTCCTGCCCCGCAGCATCCATCGCGCCCGCGAGATCGTCGGCCGCGTCGTCGCCCCGGTCGCCCCGAGCGCACCCGCCGTCGACCTGTCGACGCCGCCGCAGTACGGCGAGCGGGTCGATCCGGCCCCGACCCCCGCCCCGCGACCGGCGCCCGGCCCGGACGCACCCGGAGATACCGCGGCCCAGCCCGAGTCGTCGGCGCCGGGAGCCGGGCCGGTACCCTCCGCGGGCGTCGGCGACCCCGATCCGGGACCGCGTGACCCGCGCCCCGAGGCCGGGCCCTCGCCTCTGGGCTGACGCTCTGGGCTGGCGCTCTGGGCTGACGGAAACCCCGCACGTCCTCGCGCCCACGGACAGGGCGACCGCCCGCCCTGCAGGGTGAACACGCGGGAGTGTGAGCGCATCTCGCTCGACGATGCGCCGCACATCGCCGCCGACGCGTCGCGCGGTCGGCGGCGACGGCGCGCTCAGGCGGACAGGCGTGCGATCCAGGCCTCGACCTCGTCGGCGGTGCGCGGGATGGCCGCGGAGAGGTTCTCCACGCCGTCCGCGGTGACGAGCACGTCGTCTTCGATGCGCACGCCGATGCCGCGGAACTCCTCGGGCACCGTGAGGTCGTCGATCTGGAAGTAGAGCCCCGGCTCGATCGTGAAGACCATGCCCGGCTCGAGGACACCGTCGTAGTACATCTCGCGGCGTGCCTGCGCACAGTCGTGCACGTCGATGCCGAGGTGGTGGCTCGTGCCGTGCACCATGTAGCGGCGGTGCTGCCCGCCCGTGTCGGCGGCGAGGGCCTCGTCCGCGGTCACCGGGAGGAGCCCCCATTCGGCCGTGCGCCGCGCGATGACGGTCATCGCTGCTTCATGCAGCTCGCGGAAGCGGATGCCCGGCCGGGCGATGGCGAACGCCGCCTCCGAGGCTTCGAGAACGGTCTCGTAGATCCGTCGCTGGACATCCGAGAACGTCCCGCTCACGGGCAGGGTGCGCGTCACATCGGCGGTGTACAGGCTGTCGACCTCGACACCTGCGTCGATGAGGATGAGGTCGCCCGGGATGACGGCGCCGTCGTTGCGCGTCCAATGCAGGTAGCACGCGTGTGGGCCGGATGCCGCGATCGTGTCGTACCCCTCGCCGTTGCCGTCGATGCGCGCGCGGTGGTGGAAGACGCCCTCGACGGCGCGCTCGCCCCGCGGCGTCGCGATGATGCGGGGGAGGTCGGCGACGATGTCGTCGAAGCCGCGAGCGGTCACCTCGACGGCCAGCCGCAGCTGATCGATCTCGTACTCGTCCTTGACGAGTCGCATCTCCGAGACGACGCGTGTCAGATCCTCGTCCTCGTCGAGCACCAGGTCGCCGGGCTGAGCGGCGAAGCCGTCGATGTGCGCGGTCGGAAGCCCGAGATCGGATGCCACCCCGCGAAGCGAAGGGCGCGGCCCGATCCAGAACTCGCCGATCGTCGCATCGCCGTAGAACTCCGCCGTGGTGCGGTCGGCGCGCTCACGCAGGTACAGCGTGACCTCATGACCGTCGTCGGTGGGATCGAACACGAGCACCGAGTCGGGCACCGTGTCGGCCGCCCAGCCCGTCAGGTGGGTGAAGGCGGAGTGCGCCCGGAACGGATAGTCGGTGTCGTTCGAGCGCTGCTTGTACGCGCCGGCGGGGAGCACGAGCCGGGCCCCCGGGAACGCCGCTGACAGCGTCTGGCGCCGAGCGGCGGCGTAGGGCGCCTGTGCGCGAGCGGTCGGCTTCCGGTCGGGGCGATCGGCCCAACCGGTGGAGATCGTGTCGAGGAAACCCTGGGGGAAAGGCTGCTTGCGGTTCTGGATCCCCGCGGGGACCTGCGTGGTTGCAGGCTCGGTGGCGAGGGTGTCGCTGTCGCTCGTGCTCATCCCTCCAGTCTTCCACTTTCGTTCCGGACGGGGGAGGGCCACGGGAGCGCGGTCATCGGGCGGGTTCGAGCTGCACCACGAGCGGGCGGTGATCGCTGCCGGTGTCGTCGAGTGAGCCCAGAACGATCGAGCCGGTGGCTCGCCAGGTATCGGTGGACAGCACATGGTCGATCGGTGTGCCGAGCAGCGCCGGCCACGCCGTCGACCAGGTCCCGACGGCGCCCGATCCGGTGGTGAGCGCCGCATCGCGGCAGCGGCCGAAGTCCGCCCCGTCGACGCCCCACCTGGTCATGTTGTCCACGGTCGCGTTGATGTCGCCCGCCATGATCACGTCGCCGCCGGCGCATTGGTCTGCCAGCCATGCGAGGCTCGAGCGCCAGCCGTCCATGTCGTCCGGCCGGGGCGCGACGGCGTGCGCGGCCACGATCGTCGGGCCGTGGCCGCCCACGGGCATGGCGACGACGGACGGCACGGTCGCGGTGCCCGAGGCATCGCCCGACGTGGACTGGACCACGGAATAGTCGCCCAGATCGGGGGAGATGAGCAGAGTGGTGGAATTCGCCGCCCAACCGGGGTACGCCTCGTGGTGCGCCCACATCGGGGACCCCCTCTCGCGCATGGCGATCGCGACCGCCTCTCCGGCGTCGATCGTCGTCTCGGGCAGAGCGACGATGTCGGCCTTCATGGCGATCGCCGTCTGCGCGATCACGCGCGGTTCCGTCGCCGCTCCCGCGGTGTTCCAGGTCATGACACGCACGGCGCGATCGCTCTTCTCCGGGAGGCCGCCCGATCCGATACCGCGCATGAGCAGGATGCCGCCCCCGGCGGCCGCGGCGAGGGCGCAGACGATCGCGAGCGACCCGGCGAGGCTTCGCAGGGGACGGATGAGGCAGAGCAGGAGCATCACGCCGCACCCCACTGCGAAGACCACGACGACGATCCCGCGCAGCGAGACGATCTGGGCGAAGGGGAAGGTGCGTTCGAGACGGAAGAACTGGGGCCAGGTCACGACGGCGGCGGTGATCGCGGCGACGACCGCGACCAGGACCCCGAACGCACGTCGCACGCCGCGACTCTACGTGAGCACCCTGGGAGAAGCGTCCATCCAGCCACCGCTCACCGCGACAGCCGGATACGCTCGCAGCATGCCGAGACGTTCCTACGGTCCGAGTGACCTCCACCTGCACTCGGACCACTCGGACGGCACCGAGCCGCCGGCGGAGGTCCTGGCATCCGCCTATCGCGCGGGCGTGCGCACCGCCGCCCTCACCGACCACGACACGACGTCGGGATGGTCGGAGGCCGCCGAGGCCGCGACGTCGCTGGGGATGACGTTCCTGCCGGGTATGGAGCTGTCGGCGCGGTACGAATGGCGCAGCGTGCATGTGCTCGGCTACCTCTTCGACCCCGACGATGCCGCTGTACGCGACCTGACCGACCGCATCCGTTTGTCGCGTCTGACGCGTGCGCGCGAGATGGCGGAGCGCATCGGACGGGACTACGACCTCGGTTGGGAGGACGTCGTCGGACAGACCGCGGCAGGTGCGACCGTGGGGCGCCCGCATCTGGCCGATGCTCTGGTCGCCAAAGGGCTCGTGCGCGATCGCGACGAGGCGTTCGCGGGCATCCTGCACCCGCGCAGCGACTACTACGTGTCGCTCTATGCACCCGATCCCGTGACGGCTGTGGCGGCGATCGCCCACGCCGGCGGCGTGCCGATCATCGCCCACCCCGCCGGCAGGGCCGGGCTGCTACCCGACGCCGTCGTCGACGGCATGCTGGAGGCCGGACTCGCCGGGTTCGAGCTCGGTCATCGCGAGAACGTCGAGCCGGCGCTGTCGCGTCTGCGCCTGCTCACCGAGCAGCACGAACTCATCGCGACAGGGTCGAGCGACTATCACGGACGGGGCAAACCCAATCAGCCCGGTGAGCACACCACCTCGGACGAGATGGTGGCGCGGATCATCGCGCGCGGAACGGGAAGCGCGCCGGTCCTCGCCTGATCGCGCGCGCCGTCGCGCCGTCGAACGGAGTCAGGCTCCCGCAGCGGGAGCCGCGCCACCGGCTGCGCCGCCCGAACCACCGCGACGACGACGGCGGCGACGAGCCGGGGCGGCGTTGCCGTCACGGTGCTCGGTGCCAGCGCCGTCGTGCGTGCCCGCACCGTCTGCCGCGCGTTCGGCGGACGAGGCGTCGCCGGATGCCGCGGCCGCCGAACCGGCACCGCCCTCGGCGAACGTCGAGCCCACGCTGTCCGCACCGGAGCGGCGACGACGGCGACGGCGCGTGCCGCCCTCGCCGGAGCCCTCGGCGGCTGCGTCCGCAGCGCGGGCCGGCGACACCGTCCGCACCGCGTCAGTGCGCGGCGCCTTGGTGATGCGCCCCTTCGTACCGGCGGGAATGTCGAGGTCGGTGTAGAGGTGCGGGCTGGACGAGTAGGTCTCGACGGGTTCGGGCTGACCGAACTCGAGCGCGCGGTTGATGAGAGCCCACTTGTGCAGGTCTTCCCAGTCGACGAACGTCACGGCGATACCCGTCTTGCCCGCGCGGCCGGTGCGACCCGCGCGGTGCAGGTAGGTCTTCTCGTCGTCGGGGATCGTGTGGTTGATGACGTGCGTGACGTCGTCGACGTCGATGCCCCGGGCGGCGACATCGGTGGCGATGAGGATGTCCTTCTTGCCGGCCTTGAACGCCGCCATCGAGCGCTCGCGCGCCTCCTGGCTCATGTCGCCGTGGACCGCACCCGCGTTGAAGCCGCGGTCGTTCAGCTCATCGACCAGGCGTTGCGCGGCGCGCTTCGTGCGGGTGAACACGACCGTCTTGCCGCGGCCCTCGGCCTGCAGGATGCGGGCGATGACCTCGTCCTTGTCGAGCGAGTGCGCACGGTAGACGAGGTGGGTGATGTTCGCCTGCGTGAGACCCTCGTCGGGGTCGGTGGCCCGGATGTGGATCGGGTTCGACATGAAGCGTCGCGCGAGGGCGACGATCGGCCCGGGCATCGTCGCCGAGTAGAGCATCGTGTGGCGCACGGGGGCGACCTTCTGGAAGATCTTCTCGATGTCGGCGAGGAATCCGAGGTCGAGCATCTTGTCGGCCTCGTCGAGGACCACCTCGGTCGCGTTCGACAGGTCGAGCAGTCGCTGGTTGTTGAGGTCGATGAGGCGGCCCGGCGTGCCGACGACGATCTGCGCGCCCGCCTTCAGCTGGTCGATCTGACCCTCGTACGCCTTGCCGCCGTAGATCGCGACGACGCTCGTGGAGCGGTTCGAGGTGAGCATGTCCATGTCTTCGTAGACCTGCACGGCGAGTTCGCGCGTCGGGACGACGATGAGGGCCTTCACTCCAGGCGTGGGGTCGAGACCGAGACGCTGGACGACCGGGATGCCGAAGCCGAACGTCTTGCCCGTTCCGGTCTTGGCCTGGCCGATGATGTCCTGTCCCGGAAGACCGAGCGGGATCGTCTGCTCCTGGATCGGGAAGGCATCCACGATGCCCTTGGCCGCGAGGGCCTCGACGATGTCGGCGTCTACGCCCATGTCTGAGAAAGTCGTCACTGTTCGTGCCTGTCTGGCGGTGAGAAGCCGCCGGGGTGAGGAGGTCCACGCCCTTCACTCAGCCACAGGCGCGGGGGTCCCGATCCGTCGCCGGGACCGGACCAGCCTACCCGAGCGCCTCAGAGATGGCCGGGAGGACCGGCCGGGGCGGCCCCGATGCGCGGGGCGCGGCTAGAGGGGGCCCGGACCGGCGTGGTGCGTCCGAAGCCTGAGATTCCGCGCGCTCTCCCCCTAGGCTGTACGGGTGGTGACCTGGCCCTGGCAGCGCGCACGCCCCGCGGGGCGAACGCTCCGTCTGCGTTCGCGCGGGGACTTCGGCGATGTGCTGCGCGTCGACTTCGAAGAGCTCGCACCCGATGTCGACACGTTCCTCGGGCAGGCGGCCTACCTGCAGCTGGGCTACTTCGAAACCCTGAGCCAGCTCATCGCCCCGACACCGGAGCTCTCCCACAAGGAGTCGTTGACCCGTGCCGCGGGCGCCGCGCTCATCAAGCATCGGGAGCTCGTTGCGATCGTGCGTGATCGCGGCGACGACCCGCTGGATGTGATGCTGCCCTTCCGCGAGCCGCTGGACGCTTTCCGGCGGGCGACGCACGGCGCGCGCTCGCTCGAGACGATGCTGTCGGTGCACATCACGGCGGGCATGCTGGACGACTTCTACCTCGCGCTGTCGGCGAGCTACGGCACGACCGGCAACAGGGTCGCTCAGATCCTGGGTGAGGACGATGACCGACAGGCACTCGTCGGCATCATCACCGATGCCATCGCGTCGGACGAGGAATGGCGCGCGCTGCTCGCGCTGTGGGGGCGGCGCCTCGTCGGCGACACGCTCCTGATCGCCCGTGCCGCGCTCCGGCCGCGCGCGCTCGACGCCGCGGAGGAGAAGCGTGTGGAACCCGTCTTCACGGCGCTGCTGGCCGGGCATTCCCGCCGTATGGCCGCCATCGGGCTGGACGCCTGATTCGGAAGTCCCTCGCTCCGTGGCCGGCGCGGTGCGTACGGTGCGTCGTGGTCAGGAGATCTTGAGGCGCACGCGCTCGCGCGCGTCGTGCGATGCGCGCGTCCGCGTCAGAACGGTCAGCAGGATCGGGACGACCACCAGCGGAAGAACGATCGAGACGATCCAGATCCACGGGCTGGTCGTCGTCACGCCCGCCCACGTGAACGCGGACCACGAGGCTCCGCCGACGAGGGCGCCGACGAGGGGTGCGAGTGCCGCCCCGCGCGAGACACGACCCGGCATCAGGTAATGCAACGTGCCGCCGGCGACGGCGCCGAAGATCAACGCGAGGAGGATGTCCACGGCGGCGCGATCAGGCGACGAAGCCGACGCGGCGCGACTCTTCGGTGCCCACCTCGACGAAGGCGATGCCCGCGGTCGGCACGATGTAGGAGTTGCCCTTGACGTCGGTGAACGTCACGGCGCTCTGTCCCGACTCGAGCGCGTCCGACACGGACTTCGAGACGACGTCCGCCGACTGGGCGGACTCGAAGCTGAGTTCACGGGCGGTGTTCGCGATGCCGATGCGGATCTCCACGAGTGGGTGCCTCGCCTTTCTGAGAGGGGGTGCGAGCCGCCGCGCGGTCGCAGTTCGACTCTACGACACGGTGGTGATGCCGGACCGCGTCGGCGCGATGGAGCGTGCTCGCTGTGCGCGAACGCGGCCGGCCGGGGCGGCGCGAAGGGTGTCGGTCGTGCGGGATAGCGTGGATGCCATGATGCTCGACCCCGCCCAACGCGCCGTCGCCGAGCTCGCCGCCGATGCGTCCGCGACGGTGGCCGGCGCTCCGGGGTCGGGGAAGACCACCGTGATCGTGGAGCGCGTCCGGCACCTGCTCGCGAACGGGGTCGGCCCGGACGAACTGCTCGTGCTCACACCGACCCGCCAGTCGGCGACGGTGCTGCGCGATCGGCTCGCCCTCGAAGTGCGCGTCGCGACGCCCGGCCCGCTGGCACGTTCGATCGCCGCGTTCGCGTACCAGCTCGTGCGTGCCCATGCGGTGCACGAGGGCCGTCCCGTCCCGCAGCTGCTCACCGGGCCCGACGAAGACCGCATCGTCCAGGACCTGCTCGACGGTGACGCCGAGGACGAGACCATGGGGCTGGTCCGCTGGCCGCCTGGTGTGGGTGCCGAGGTGCGAGCTACACGGGGCTTCCGGGCCGAACTGCGGGCGTTCCTGGCGGAATGCACCGCTCTGGGCATCGATCCGCCCCGCCTCGTCGAGCTGGCCGGCGACGGGTCGCTTCCGGCCTCGACCTCCGAGCTCTGGCGGGCGCTGGCATCCTTCGCCGACGACTATCACGCCGTGCGTGCGCGGATGCGGGATGCGCACCGCGATGCGGCGGGGCTCGTGCGCGAGGCTGCCGCGCTGTTGCGGGCGCTGCCCGCCGACTCGCCTGCGCGCGGGGTGACCGCCCGCGTGCGCGTGCTGCTCGTCGACGACGCGCAGGAGCTCACCCTGAGCGGTGTCGAGATGCTGGAGGCCTGCCGCGCGGCGGGCATCGCCGTGCTCGTGTTCGGCGACCCGGACGTCGGTTCGGGAGCTTTCCGGGGGGCGCGTCCGGAGAACTTCGCGCGGCTCGCATCGGGTGTTCCGCTGATGGTGCTGGGCGGATGCCACCGCGGCGGCACTGCCGTGCGCGATCTCGCGGCCGAGGTGACGTCGCGCATCGGTGCCGCGGGTGTCGTGTCGCACCGACGGCGACCGAATGTACCTCAGCCGGATGAGGAAGGGACCGTCTCGGATCCGGACGACAGTATCCGCGCTTTCGCGCTCCGATCGTCGGGGGAGGAGTACGACACCGTTGCCCGTCTGCTGCGCGAACGCCACATCCACGACGGGGTCGCGTGGGAACGGTGCGCCGTGATCGCGCACGACAGCAGGCAGGTCGCGGCTTTCGAGGCCGAACTCGCCGCGCGTGAGGTCCCGACCGCCAGTGGACAAGGGCGCACGCTCGGCGAGAATCGCGCGGTACGCGACCTGCTGCGTCTGGTCGAACTCGCGGCCCGCCGATCCTGGGAATCGGACGAGACCGTCGAGGCGCTGCGCGCCGGCGGCTTCGACGTCGTGGACGTCCGACGGCTGCGGACCGCGCTGCGCCAGGACGCCGTCCGCGCCGGCGGTGGCGGCGATGCCGTCCCGGCGGTGCGCGATCTCCTGGCATCCGGCTTCGAGCACCCGCTGGAGTTCGAGCTCGTCGACACGCGAGAGGGCCGCCGCGCCGCCCGGATCGCGCAGACGATCGCCCAGCTGCGCGCCCAACTGGACGCGGACGCGACGGCGCACGAACTGTTGTGGACGGCCTGGGAGCGTTCGGGCTGGGAGCGCACGTGGCGCGAGGCCGCGGCGGCACGGGGACCGCTCGCCGAGCAGGCACGTCGCGATTTGGACGCGATCGTCTCGCTGTTCCAGGCGGCGAAGCGTCATGGCGAGCGCGCCGACGGCACCGCACCGGTCGCGTTCCTGCGCGGCATTCTCGAATCGGACGTCGCGGAGGACCGGCTGGTCTCTCCTGCACCGATCGACGTGGTCCAGGTTCTGACGCCGGCCGCCGCTCTCGGCACCGAGTTCGACACGGTCGTGATCGCGGGGGTGCAGGACGGCCTCTGGCCGAACCTGCGGACCCGAGGGGGTCTGTTCGACACGTGGCGACTGAGCATCGCCGGCACGGCCGAGGCGCACGGTCCGCTCGACCTTCGGCGCGCGGTGCTGCACGACGAGCTTCGTCTGTTCGTGCGATCGGTCACGCGGGCTTCCGAGCGCCTCATCGTCACCGCTGTCGACGACGACGACACCGGCCCCAGTGTGCTGTTCGAGTTCCTGCCGCCGGCCGAGCCGGCGCCGCGGAGCGCCGAGCATCCGCTGTCGCTGCGCGGCCTCGTCGCTCGGTACCGTCGCGTGCTCACCGTCGCGCGGTCGCCGTCCGCGGCGCGCGACGACGCCGCACGCCAACTCGCGCTTCTCGCCGCTGCCGGTGTGGCCGGCGCCGCGCCCGACGAGTGGTACGGCGTGCGCGGCCCCACGAGCGCGGGACCCTTGTACGACCTCGACCATGAGGCGGCGCGGGTCTCGCCGTCCAAGCTCGAGGCGATCGCGGAGTGCCAACTGAACTGGGTGATCGGCGACCTCGGTGGTGACGCGGGTGGTGTGGGGGCCGGGCTCGGGACGCTCATCCACGCGGCGCTGGAGCATGCCTCGGGCAGCGACGAGGCGGCGCTGTGGGCAGCAGTGGAGGCGAGATGGAGCGAGCTCGAGTTCGAGGCGGCCTGGATCGAGCGCACCGAGCGGGTACGCGCCCGCGATCTGGTCTCGAGACTCAGCGCGTACCTGGCCGACGCCGCGGCGGGGGGCACCACCCTCCTCGACGCCGAACCGCATTTCGAGATCGACGTGTCCGTGCCCGGCGCAGCCCTTCCCGCGGTCATCAGCGGCACGATCGACCGCGTCGAGCAGACCGCGACCGGGGCCGTCGTCATCGTCGATCTCAAGACGGGGCGCACCCAGGCCACCGGGCCCGGAGCCGCCCTCGGCAACCCGCAGCTGAGCGCCTACCAGCTGGCTTTCGAGCGCGGTGCGGTTCCCGGGACCGAGGGACGACCATCGGGCGGCGCCAAGCTTCTCGTCCTGAAGCCGACGCGCACCGCGCCGTACGCGACGCCCACGCAGCCTCCGTTCGACGACGAGACGCGCGACGCCTTCCTCGCGCGCATCGAGGAGTCGGTGCGCGTCATGGGCGGTGCGCAGTTCCTGGCTCCCTTCGAGGCCCATTGCCGCGACGACCACACCCACGGGCTGTGCCGCATCCACACGATCGGACCGGTGAGCAGCTCATGAGCAGCACGGCGCTTCCCGCGCTCGTCGACGCCGCGCCTGCGGCGGCCGTCGTGTCTCCGACGGCGTTGGCTGCTGCGCTCGGACAGTTTCCTCCGACCGATCCGCAGGCCGAGGTCATCTCCGCGCCGCTCACTCCCGCGCTCGTGGTCGCCGGGGCCGGCAGTGGGAAGACGGAGACGATGGCGGGGCGCGTCGTCTGGCTCGTCGCCAACGGCATGGTGCGTCGCGACGAGGTTCTGGGGCTGACGTTCACCCGCAAAGCGGCGGGCGAGCTCGCCGAGCGGATCGGACGACGGTTGGCGCGACTGGGGGAGTTCGAACGCCGCGGTCTGGTGCCGCATCTGGATGCGCTGCACCGACGAGGCGAGCTCGATGTCTTCGTGCGGATCGAGCGTGAGGCGACGGATGCCCGTGCCGCGGACATCGCCCGGCGCCACGCCCTCGACGCGCTCACCGCGCATCGAGAGATGACGGGGGAGGTGATCGGAGGCGCCCCCACCGATGCCGACGCGCTGCTGCACCGCCCCACGGTGTCGACCTACAACAGCTTCGCCGACCAGCTCGTGCGCGAGAACGCGGTGCGGATCGGTCGCGACCCGGAAGCGGTCGTGCTCAGCGAATCGACGGCGTGGTTGCTGATGCGCAGCGTCGTCCATGCCTCGGACGATCCCGCACTGGAGGGAATCGACCGGCGGCCCTCGACGATCATCGACGCGGCACTGCAGCTCGCGCGGGACGCGGTCGACAACCTCGCGGACCTGGATGCGGTCGCCGCTTTCGCGGGCGAGCTGCAGAGCGTGCTCGAGCGGCCCTCGCAACGCGGGAGCGGTCCGCTCGCCCCCGTGCGCGACGCGGTGGCGCCCGTCGCATGGTTGACCCCGCTCGCCCGTCTCGCCCGGGAGTACGACGCTCAGAAGAAGCGTCGTGGCCTCATCGACTTCTCCGATCAGGTGGCCGGCGCCCTGAGGATCGTTCGCGCGCATCCTTCCGTGGCGGAGGAGCTCCGCGCGCGCTACCGCGTCGTGCTCCTGGACGAGTACCAGGACACGTCCGTCGTCCAGAGCGATCTTCTCGCCGACGTGTTCGCCGACACCGCCGTGATGGCCGTCGGCGACCCCCATCAGTCCATCTACGGGTGGCGCGGGGCCAGCGCCGGGAATCTCGGTGGCTTCGCCGCGGCGTTCTCGCGCACCGCGCCCGTACGTGACTTCTCGTTGCTGACGAGCTGGCGCAACAGCACGCGTGTGCTCGAGGCCGCCAATGCCGTGCTCCACCCCCTCGCGGGTCGCTCTCCCGTTCGCGTCGGAGAGCTCACCGAACGGCCGGGTGCGCCGCTCGGTGAGGTCGAGGTCGCCTATGACGTCGACGTGGATGCCGAGGCAGACCGTGTCGCGGACTGGTTCGCGCACCTCCGGGCAGAGCGCGCCGCGGTCGGCGCGACGACGACCGGCGCGGTGCTGTTCCGCGCGAAGAAGCACATGGTGCGATTCGCCGACGCGCTCGGTCGCCGCGGCATCCCGCACCGCATCCTGGGGCTGGGCGGGCTTCTGTCCACACCCGAGGTGGTCGATGTGGTGGCCGCGCTCCGCGTCATCAGCGATCCGAGGGCCGGGTCGTCGCTGATCCGGTTGTTGAGCGGTCCCCGGTGGTCCATCGGGCTCCCGGACCTGCGTGCACTCGCCGCACTCGCCCGGCGTCTGGGGCGGCACGACGTGGCGCTTCAGGCCCTCGACGCCGACGCGCTGCAGCGTCTGCGCCGTGCGGGCGACGAGGGGGTGTCTCTCCTGGAAACGCTCGACTTCGTCGGGCGCCAGCGCGACGACCACGGCTGGCTGTCGGCGATCTCCGAGGAGGGGCGGATGCGGCTGCGCGAGGCCGCCGCGGTCTTCTCCGGACTGCGTCGCGCTGCCGGCCTGCCGGTGCCCGACCTCGTGCGCCTCATCGAGGTCGAGCTCCGTCTGGACATCGAGCTGGCGGCCAACGAGGCGCGGGGGCCGGCGCGGGTGGCCGGCGAGCAGCTGCGCGCGTTCGTGGACGAGCTGCAGGGCTTCCTCGCCACCGACGACAGCGGCTCGTTGCCGGCGCTGCTGGCCTGGCTGGACAGAGCCGAACGCGCGGACGAGTTCGCCCCCCGCACCGAACCCCCCGAAGACGATGTGGTGCAGCTGCTCACGATCCACGGGTCCAAGGGGCTTGAATGGGACGCGGTCGCGGTGGTCCGAGCGGTGGTGGATGAGCTGCCCGCGAAGCCGCGCGACGGGTTGGGGTGGCTGCGCTTCGGTGTGCTGCCCTACGCCTTCCGCGGAGATCGGGACTGGCTGCCCGCCCTCGCCTGGAGCGCCGAGCAGGCACCCACGCAGCAGGATCTGCGCACCGCTCTGGACGAGTTCAAGACCGCCCTGAAGATGCGTCAGCTCGACGAGGAGCGCCGGCTCGCGTACGTCGCGGTGACGCGGGCGCGCGACCGTCTTCTGGTGACCGGCTCGGCCTGGTGCGGCACGAAGACGCCGCGGTCACCGAGTCCTTTCCTGCAGGAGATCGCCGACGCGTGCGGTCTCGAGACCGCGTTCGCCGAGCCCGGCGACGATCCGTACCTCGACCAGTCGCGTCTGCTGTCGTGGCCGATCGATCCGTTGGGTGCGCGCCGCGAGGCGGTGGAGGCGGCCGCTGCGCGCGTACGCGTCGCACAGGACGCGCCGACCGCGGAGCCCGCGCGCGATGTCGTCCTGCTGCTGGCCGAGCGCGCCGAGCGGGAATCGCATCGCACCGGGCGGGCGCCGACGCGGATGCCGGCGTCGAGGTACAAGGACTTCGTCGCCGACTACGCCGGTGCCGTCGCCGCGTACGAGATGCCTCTCCCCGAGCGTCCGTACCGACAGACCCGCCTCGGCACCGCGTTCCACACCTGGGTGGAGGAGCGTTCCGGCCTCACCGGGGCGGGTCCCTCTCCCGACGACACGCTCTGGGACAGCGAGGACGCAGTGGAACCCGCCTCGGATGCCGCGGCGCTGGATGACCTCAAGGCGCGCTTCCTGCGGTCGGAATGGGCGGATCGCCGGCCCGTCGAGGTCGAGGTCGAGATCGACGTCGTACTCGACGACCTTCTGCCGGACGGGCGTCCGCACATCGCCATCTGCAAGCTCGATGCGGTGTACCGCACCGGTGAGCGTATCGAGATCGTGGACTGGAAGACCGGGCGGCCGCCGCGCACCGCCGCCGAGCGGGAGGAGCGCCTGCTGCAGCTGCGCCTGTACCGCCGCGCGTACCACGAGCGTTCGGGCGTTCCCGAGGAGCGGATCGACGTCGCGCTGTACTACGTGGCCGACGACCTGGTGATCCGGGACTGACCGAGCGCGTGCCGTCTCAGACGGTCCCCGTCCATCGCCGGAGGGCGTTGCGGGCTGCGGCGTCGATGTCCTCGTCGCGCGGAGGTTCCGCCGCAGACGTGCCGTCGGCGGGCTCGTTGCGCGGCTGATCCGAGGCGAGCGAGCCACCGATCGGACCGGTCGCGTCCCGCGGGTCGTCGGATTCGTCGTCGCGAAGCCCCGACCACTCGGACAGCTCGATCGGCACCGTCTGATCCGGGTCGTCGTCGACACCGTCCCGGGCATCCTCGTCGGCGATGAACTGCGCGAGGGTGTCGGGATCGAACGTGTCGGTGTGCATCGACGTGTCGATGGGGCCGGCGGCGACCGCGACGCGCGCGCTGGCGGCGATCGCGTCGTCGGCTGTTGTCAGACCGGGCGCGACGGGCGGTTCGTCCCGGACGGCCGCATCGAGGGATTCCAGCAACGCCAGCGCATCGTCCACGATGCTCTGCGACCCGATCGCGTGGCCGTGGACGAGCCACCGGGCGAACTCCAGCTCGGCGTGCAGGCGTGCGCGATCGGCGAGCTGCGGGTCGGGGGCACGATGAGAGGCGAGCGCATACGTGTCGAGTACGTCATCGCGAGCGTTGGGAGCGGACGCCGTCCACCGCAGATCGATCGCGGGGTCGCCGACGCCGAGCCCGCCCCAGTGCAGCAGTCCTGTCACCTGCGGAACGCCGTCGCGGTCGTCCTCGAACACGAACGATGCGGGGTCGACGCCCCCGAGCACGACGGTCGTTTCGAACCTCCACAGCGCATCGGATCCGATCGCGCTGCTCCACCGGCGGAGAAGGCCGAAGGGGAGCAGCCCCGTCGTCTCGGCGCGGTCGAGCAGCCGCTCGGCCTCATCGCGCACCTGGGCCGCGGTGAGAACCGGAAGGCCGGCGTCGCGCACGACGGACACGGGCAGATCGTGCACCTGGGCGGTGGCGGTGGCGAGTGCGGTCGCCACGCCGCGACCTGCCGGGACGTGGCCGGCATCGACGCGGTACCCGGGCAGCAGCGTCTGGACGAGGGTGTGTCGCCCGTCGACACGGGTCTCGCCGAGCACGTCGGGTGCGCCGAAGGGCAGGACACCGCGGATGCCGGCGGTGAGAGACCGCAGGGCCCGGGATTCCGAGCGCAGGTCCGCATCGGCCTCGTCGTCGACGGGAACGCGGACGACGACGCGGCGTCCGTCCTCGAGTTCTGCGATCGCGCTGTCGTAGCGGCCGGACGCACCCTCGCTGAGAGACCCCACGGCGGTCACCACGACGTCGGGAAGAGCCGACGTGACCGACGCGGCTAGAGTGAGGGGTGAGCGTGCCATGCCCCCAGGGTAGGTGTGTCCCCGGTTCGGAGGCGGCGCGCCACGCCCGGCAAGGAAGGTCCTGCATGCACGATTCGCGCGCTGTCCAGCCGCCCGCTCTGGCACGCGCGGGAATCGACCGTCGCGCCGACGAACGCGATCGCCCGGGCCTCGTCGAGGCTCTCCGACAGCGCGAGGACACGCGCGTCGTCACGGTCGTCGGCGACCGGACCCTGGTGACGGAGGATGGCACCGCGCTGGCGACGGTGCCCCCGGCATCCGTCTGCGTCGACGCGCGTTGGGCGTTGCTCGGACGCGACGACGCCGGTGCCGCGGTCCTGTTGGCGGCCGTGGCGGCCGCCGAGTCCGCTCCGGAAGAGGCCGTCCGCTCGACCCCGGAGGGTGGGCGGTGGGCGGCTCTGCGCGTGGTGGGCGGAGAGCTCGATCCTGTGGAGGCGGGCGTGTTCGTCGAGGCGGTCGCCCTGGCGAGATGGCTCGTCGACGCCGCGTTCTGCCCCGCCTGCGGCGCGTCGACCGAGCTGCGTGCCGCGGGGTGGTCGCGCCACTGCCCGGCGTGCGGACGCGACCACTTCCCGCGCACCGACCCCGCCGTCATCGTCGCCGTGCAGTCGGAGGACGGCGAGCGATTGCTGCTCGGGCAGAACGCCCAGTGGGTCTCGCGGAACGTGTACTCGACCTTCGCGGGTTTCGTCGAGGCGGGGGAGTCGCTGGAATCGACGATCGAGCGCGAGATCTTCGAAGAGGCGGGTGTGGTCATCACCGATCCGCGATATCGGGGGTCTCAAGCGTGGCCCTACCCGCGCTCGATCATGCTGGGCTTCCTCGCGACGGTCGTCGGCGAGGCCGTCCCGCGGCCCGACGGGGACGAGATCGTCGCCGTCCGCTGGTTCACCCGCCACGAGCTGTCCACGGCCCTCGCCGACCCGGCCGGCGCCGATTTCGCCCTGCCGGGCACCGCATCCATCGCCTACCGCCTGATCGTCGACTGGGTCGAGGGGGCTCGGTGAGCACGGACGCTTTGGCCGGCCTCGACGAGCAGCAGCGCGCGGCGGCATCCGTGCTCCGCGGGCCTCTGTGCGTGCTCGCGGGCGCCGGAACCGGCAAGACGCGCGTCATCACGCATCGGATCGCGCACGGGGTCGACACCGGCGCCTACTCGCCGAACCGGGTGATGGCGGTGACGTTCACCTCCAAGGCCGCGGGCGAGATGCGGGGACGACTGCGCGCCCTGGGTGTCCAGGGCGTCGCCGCCCGGACCTTCCACGCGACGGCACTGGCGCAGCTGAACTTCTTCTGGCCGCAACTGGCCAACGACACCGCCCCCTCGATCGTCGACAAGAAGGTGCGGATCCTGGGTCAGGCCGCCGACGCTCTGCGTCTGCGTCTGGATGCGGCGACGCTGCGCGACGTGGCGAGTCGGATCGAGTGGCGCAAGGTCGCGATGCGGACGATCGAACAGGATGCCGTGCGGCACCCCACGGGCCTGCCCGGGCTGGACGTCACCGCGCTGGCGGATCTCATGCGCGCCTACGAGAAGGTGAAGGACGAGCGGCGCCAGCTCGACTTCGAGGACGTCCTGCTCGCCTGCGCCGGAATGCTGGAGGCCGAGCCGCGTGTCGCGGCGGCCGTGCACGAGCAGTATCGGCATCTGACGGTGGACGAGTTCCAGGACGTTTCGCCGGTGCAGCACCGTCTGCTGGAGCTCTGGCTGGGCGAGCGGCACGACATCTGCGTCGTGGGCGATGCCAGCCAGACCATCTACTCGTTCGCGGGGGCCGATCCCGACTACCTGCTGCGTTTCGCCGATCGTCATCCCGACGCGCAGGTCGTGCGGCTCGAGCGCAACTACCGGTCCGACCCGGGGGTTCTCGCCGTCGCCAACGCTCTGATGCGGGGGCGTCCCGGTGCCCTCGAGCTGTCGTCTCGACGCCCGCCGGGCACCCCTCCGACCGTCACGGCGTTCGCCGACGACGTCGCCGAGGCCGAGGGGGTCGCGGCGGCGATCACCGCACAGATCGACGGTGGGGTCTCTCCCGACGACATCGCCATCCTGTACCGTGCGAACGCGCAGTCCGCGTTGCTGCTGTCCGCCCTCGCACAGCGCGGGATCGCCGCGAGCGTGCTGGGCGGCAAGAAGTTCTTCGACCTGCCGGAGGTGCGCCAAGCCGTCATGGCGTTGCGGGCCGCCTCCGTGGCACCGATCGAGACGAGCTTCCTCGCCACGGTCCGTGACATCCTGCGCGGATTCGGCCTGACCGATGACCCGCCCCCGGCCGGAGGCGCGCTGCGCGATGCCTGGGAGGCGCGTGCCGCCGTCTTGCGGCTGGCGGAGGACGCGCCCGAAGGAACGACTCTGCGCGCGTTCACCGACGACCTGATGGCTCGAGGGCGGGACCAGCACGAGCCGTCCCTGCGGACGGTCACCCTCGCGACGCTGCACGCGGCCAAAGGTCTCGAGTGGGAACATGTCCACCTCGTCGGCTTGTCCGAGGGTCTTCTGCCGATCTCCTACGCCACCGGGTTCGACGCGATCGATGAAGAGCGTCGCCTGGCCTACGTCGGGATCACGCGGGCCGGGCGAACGCTGTCGGTGTCGTGGGCGGAGCAGAGCGGATCGGGGAGCGGCGCGTCGCGTCCGCGTCAGCCGTCGCGATTCCTCCAGGAGATCGGCACAGGCACGCTGCGTGCGGGCGATGCGTCCGCCAGGTCCTCCGCGCGTCGACGCCGCTGAGACGGACCGAAACGGCCGGCGCGGCATCGATTGCGGGCGTCGCTCCCGTTCCGGCGCGCAGGAGCCGCCCGCTCAGAACGGCGGCTTCGAGCACGAGTCCGAGGTCGCTCTCGGTGCGGTCCCGGGCGATCAGCTGCGCGGCGAGGACCGGCCACGACGGATCCGCCGCGGCGCGGTGGGCGTGCAGACACGACAGGCACGGCGTGAGACCCGGGACGACGATCGGACCCACTTGCGCGTGGTCGCCTTCGAGCACGATCGGCAGGTGCACCGTGTCACCCGCCATGAGACGTGCCGCGCGTCGCGGGTCGATCGCCCCGTCGGCGACGACGATCACGGGGATGCCGGGGTCGGGTTCGTCGTCCGCCCAGCGCGTCACCGCCGGCTCGAGCCCGGCGGCCCGCCACCCGCGGGCGAGGGCGTCGGCCTCGGAGAAGGAGATGCCGGCGGGGAGCTCGGCTCGTACGGCGAGCGCTCCGGCCGGCGCGGAGACCAGGGCTGCGGCGATCTGCTCGACGAAGCGATCGGCATCGCTCGCGCGGGCGCCGAGGGTGAGTGCCAACGGTACGAGCATCGCGTCCGGGATGCCGCGTCGCAGCGCGTCGAAGAGTCGCTCCTGCCACGGAGCGACATCGTCGATGAGTACCGCGTCGTCGATCCCGAGCTGCAGGCTCGTCTCCGTGCGCCAGAGGACGGGGCGTGAGGGCGACAATCGGAGCATGCCGCCGATTGTCGCGTGATGCCTGTCGCTGCGCGCCGTCTGTCCACAGCCCCGCCTCGGATCCGCCGCGGACCGGCCCCGTCTCAGACCGGTCGGGGGCCCTCCGGTCCTGTCGAATCGCCGGAGTCGTCGCCCGTTCCTCGGCCGGACGTGTCGCCGCCGTCCTCCGACGCGGCCTGAGCGAGCAACTCGTCGAGCGCCTCGTCGAACGCGTCACGCGGCGGAGCCTCGCCCGCGGCGCGCGCCCGCAGCCGTGCGATGAGCGCCTGCGGATCGTCGATGTCCGAGGCCTCGGGCATGAGGTCGGGGTAGTCCCACAGCCCGTCGCGTTCGGCGGCACCCACGGCATCCGTTACCGCGCGCCACATCGCCGCCGCCTCGCGCAGGCGCCGGGGCCGCAGTTCCAGGCCCACGAGGGATGCCATCGCCTGCTCAGCCGGCCCGCCGACCGCCCGGCGCCGGCGCACCGCTTCGGCGATCTTCGCGGCTTCGGGAAGGCGGGCGGTGGCATCGGCCGTGACGACGTCCACCCAGCCCTCGATCGTGGCGAGCAGGTTCTCCAGGCGCGCGAGCGCCGCATCCTGGGCCGGCGTGCGCTGCGGCAGCAGGGCGCCGGATTCGAGGGCGGAGCGCAGTTCCTCGGGCGATGACGGATCGAACCGCGATGCGAGGTCCTCGAGCGCGTCGCGGTCGACGTGGATGCCGCGGGCGAACTCGGTCACCTGGGAGATCACGTGCAGCCGGAGCCAGCGGGCATGGCGGAAGAGGCGGGCGTGGGCCAGCTCGCGAGTGGCGAGGTACAGGGCCAGCTGGTCATCCGTGACATCGAGGTCGCGCCCGAAGTCGGCGAAGTTCTGGGGGAGGATGGCGGCCACGCCGTCCGGCATGACCGGAATGCCGACGTCGCCGCCCGAGACGACCTCGAGCGACAGTCGGCCGACGACGCCGCCCAATTGCGCGGCGAACAGCGACCCGCCCACGCGGCGCATGAACGCGCCGGCGCCGGCGACGAGCTGTTTCATGTCGTCGGGGGTCTGTTCGTCGATGACCGAGGTGAGCGCGCCCGCGATCGAATCGGCGACCGGTTCGGCGAGCTCCTGCCACACCGGAAGCGTCTGCTCGACCCACTGGCCGCGGGTCATGGCCATCGGCGGGGTGGCGAGGTCCGAGATGGTGGTGGCCTCGCTCAGCCACAGGGTCGCCAGAGCGAACGCCTGCTCGAACTCGGTGCGGTCGCCGCTGGAGATGCTCGCACCGTCCTTGTTCGACAGGTGCAGGGCCTGCGTCTTGGCCGCGCTCCAGTCGATGCCGTCCGCGGCGTTCCCGGCCTGGCCGAAGGCCTGCTGCATCTGCCCCATGATCTGCTGCAGCATCGCCGGGTCGACGCCCATGCGGGCGAGACCCTCCAGCTGGGCGGGGTCGAACTCCGCTCCGTCCGCCCCGCCGAGCAGTCGGCGCAGCAGCTCTGGGAAGTCCTCGCCGCCGAAGCGGTCCGCGTTGTCGTCGTCAGCCATGTCAGGCGCCTTTCAGCAGGCGGAAATCGTCTCGATCTACGCTAGTCGCACGGTCTCCGCCGCGGCGCGTCCCGCGCTCGCGGTGAGGGGGCCGTCTGTACGCCGATCGCGAACGACCGGCCGGAAAGGGCTCCCGTGGCACTGTTCGACGAGGGCACGACGATCATGCCCGCGCCCCGGCCTCGACGTTCCCGCTCGGTGACGATCGGCATCTGGGCGCTCACGGTCGCCCTGTTCTCCCTGCTCGCGCTGACGGTCCTGCCGACGTCCTTCGTCGTCCAGCAGCCGGGTCCGGTGTTCAACACGCTCGGTTCGACGACCGGATCGGACGGGGCGCAGACGCCGTTGATCTCGGTATCCGGGGCTCCGACCTATCCGACGTCCGGTTCGCTGGACCTGCTGACCGTCCAGGTTGTGGGCTCGCGTGAGCGCACCCCGTCGTGGCTCGAGCTCGCACTGGCGTGGTTCGATCCCGCCAAGGCCGTCGTGCCCCTCGACGACGTCTTCCCTGCCGGGCAGACCACCGAGCAGCGCAATCAGGAGAGCGCGGTCATGATGGTCGACTCCCAGAAAGAGGCGACGGCGGCGGCGCTGACGAAGCTCGGGTACGACGTCAAGCCGATGGTGCGGGTCTACGGATTGACCGACGGTTCCCCGGCGCAGGGCGTCCTGCAGAAGGACGACATCATCCGCGCCGCCGACGGCACCGCCCTCACTGACACCGATCAGCTGCGCAGCATCATCAACGCGGCAGCCGGCGCACCGGTCGAACTCACGATCGAGCGCTCGGGTCAGACGCTCACCGAGACGGTCACGCCGACATCGTCGACGGTCGACGGTCGCACCGTGTGGCTCATCGGCGTGTCGACGCTGCACGACTACGACTTCCCGATCGACGTCACGATCCAGCTCAACAACGTCGGCGGCCCGAGCGCCGGCATGATGTTCGCCCTCGGGATCATGGACACGCTCAGCGACGGCGCCCTCAACGGCGGCGAACAGGTCGCGGGGACCGGGACGATCGACGCGTCGGGCACGGTGGGGCCCATCGGCGGCATCCGGCAGAAGATGTTCGGTGCGGTCGGCGCCGGTGCGCGGTGGTTCCTCGCGCCCGCCGCGAACTGCAACGAGGTCGTCGGACATGTTCCGTCGGGCCTGCGCGTGTTCTCGGTGCGGACGCTGGACGATTCGCTCGCCGTCCTCTCCGCGATCCGGGGCGGGGGCGACCTCGACGCGCTTCCCACGTGCTCCTGAGAGCTCGCCCGCCGCACCGGCGCGCCCTCGTCTCGGGTGGATGACACTGCGCTGGGAATTCGCCGCTACCTGCGGCGGCGACACCGGGTGTCCGGGCCGCTCCCAGAACCGCCCGCCTAGGATGGAGGAGTGACCACGACCTCAGCGCCGAACCAGGCCACGCCCAGTCCGTTCCGCCGCGCGATCGGCATCACCCTTGCGATCATCGCGGTGATCGTGGTGTCGTTCTTCGTCTTCGCGAGCCTGTACGCGGATTGGCTGTGGTACGCCCAGCTCGGTTTCGACCAGGTGCTCGTGACGCAATGGACGGCGCGCGTCGTCATGTTCGTCACCGGCTTCGCGCTGATGGCGGCGCCGGTGTTCGCAGCGATCCAGCTGGCGTACCGGCTGCGCCCGGTGTACGCCCGTCTGAGCTCGCAGCTCGATCACTACCAGGAGGTCGTCGAGCCGCTGCGCCGTCTCGGCATGTGGGGGATCCCGATCTTCTTCGGCGTCTTCGGCGGGTTCGCCGCCGCGGCCCAGTGGGAGACCGTGTGGCTGTGGGCGAACCGTGTCGACACCGGCACGACCGACCCGCAGTTCCAGATGGACATCGGCTTCTATCTGTTCTCGGTGCCCTTCCTCTCCGCGCTGCTGGGGTTCCTCTCCGCGGTGCTGCTGGTGTGCCTGTTCGTGACCGTCCTGGTGTCCTACCTCTACGGCTCGGTGCGTATCGGGCAGCGCGAGATGCGCATCTCGAAGGCCGCACGCATCCAGCTGGCCGTCGTGGCCGGTCTCTATCTGCTCGTGCAGGCGGCGAGCATCTGGCTCGACCGCTACAAGACGCTGACCCAGCAGGGCGATCGCATCACGGGCGCGAGCTACGTCGATGACCGCGCCGTGATCCCCGGCCTCACGATCGTCGCTATCGCCGCCATCATCGTGGCCATCCTCTTCTTCGTGACCGCCGTGATCGGCCGCTGGCGGTTCCCGCTGATCGGTACGGGGCTTCTCATCGTGTCGTCGCTCGTCGTCGGGATCGCCTACCCGTGGGTGCTGACGAACATCCAGGTGCGACCCAACCAGGAGACGCTGGAGAGCCCCTATTACCAGCGGAACATAGACGCCACGAAGACCGCGTTCGGGATCGGCGGCCTCGAGAAGAGCGACTTCAAGGCCGCCACCGACGCCGAGCCGGGGCAGCTGCGGTCGGATGCCGCGACGACCGCGTCGATCCGCATCATGGATCCCGCGATCATCTCGCCCACGGTCCGGCAGCTCGAGCAGTACCGCTCGTACTACCAGTTCACCGATCCGCTGGACGTCGACCGGTACCAGATCAACGGCACGTCCCAAGACACCGTCGTGTCGGTGCGCGACCTGAACCTCGCCCAGCTCGGCGACGCGAATTCCTGGTACAACTCGACGCTCGTCTACACGCACGGCTACGGACTCGTCGTCGCCAAGGGCAACGAGCGCACCGCGGACGGCAACCCGGTCTTCCTCGAGCGCGGCATCCCCACCGCCGGACAGCTCACCGACTCGACAAAATACGAGCCGCGCGTCTACTTCGGTGAGTCCTCGCCGCCTTACTCCATCGTCGGAGGCCCGCAGGGCGGTGCCGACATCGAGCTGGACTACCCGCGCGGCACCGATGGAGCGGCGCAGACCAAGACGACCTTCGCCGGCGACGGGGGGCCGAAGATCGGCAACCTCATCAACCGGCTGATCTACTCGCTGAAGTTCCAGTCGACCGACATCCTGTTCTCCGACGCGATCAACGCGGACTCTCAGATCCTGTACGACCGCAACCCGAAGCAGCGCGTCGAGAAGGTCGCGCCCTACCTCGAGGTCGACAACGACCCGTATCCGTCCGTGGTCGACGGCCGGATCGTTTGGGTGGTGGACGGCTACACGCTGAGCGCCAACTATCCGTACTCGCAGATCGTGAGCCTGCGCAACGCGATCAGCGACACGACGAACACGGCGCCGCGCGTCGCGCTCGACGACGTCAACTACATGCGGAACTCGGTCAAGGCGACCGTCGACGCGTACGACGGCAAGGTCACCCTGTACGCATGGGACGAGACCGACCCGCTGCTGCAGGCATGGCAGAAGGTCTACCCGTCGACGTTGAAGCCGGTCTCCGAGATGAGCGCCGACCTCATGAGCCACGTGCGCTACCCGACGGACCTGTTCAAGGTGCAGCGGGCGATGCTCGGCACGTACCACGTCGACGACGCGGCATCGTTCTACGCCCGCGACAACGCGTGGAAGACGCCGAACGACCCGGTGGCGAACAACGACGTGCTCCAGCCGCCGTACTACCTGACGATGAAGATGCCGGGACAGCCCGCTCCGACGTTCTCGATGTTCACGTCGTTCATCCCCGCATCCACCGGGGACGGTGCGCGGAACGTTCTGATGGGGTACCTCGCCGTCGACTCGGATGCGGGCGCGTCGGCCGGGCAGAAGGCGCCGGACTACGGCAAGCTGCGGATGCTCGAGATCAGCGCCGACGTGAGTGTGCCCGGGCCGGGTCAGGTGCAGAACTCCTTCAACTCCGCGCCGAGCGTGTCGGCGTTCATCAACATCCTGAAGCAGGGCCAGTCCGAGGTCCTCAACGGAAACCTGCTGACGCTTCCCGTCGGTGGTGGTCTGCTCTACGTGCAGCCGGTGTTCGTGCAGGCCTCGAGCGGCACGAAGCTGCCGACGCTGCAGAAGGTGCTCGTCGCGTTCGGTGACAAGATCGCCTTCGAGGACACGCTGCAGGATGCCCTCGACACGCTCTTCGGCGGCGATGCCGGCGCGAGTGCCGGCGACAACAACGTCGCGCCGACGCCGAGCCCGAGCGCGTCGGGCCAGCCCGGTACGGGCGGGAGCACGGAGAGCGGCGACGTCGCCTTCCAGGCGGCGTTGAAGGATGCGCAGCAGGCCATGACCGACCGCGACACCGCCCTGAAGGGCGGAGACCTGTCGGCATTCGCCGAAGCGGACGCCCGTCTCACGGCGGCGGTGCAGAAGCTGCTGACGATGAGCGCCGCCGGGCGATGATCCTCGCCGACACGGGCGGGTGCCTCCTGATCGGAGGGCCCGCCCGTGCGGCGGTGCGATCGCGAGCCGTGACGGCTCACGACGTGAGCAGCCACCACCAGATCAGCAGCAGCGTGACGGCGAAGCCCGTGAACTGATTGAGCCAGAGGAACCGGTCCCACCCCCGCGTGGCTGTGGAGGCGGTGGCATCCGACACGCGTCGGAACGGCCACACGGTCGCGAGGTAGGGCACGACCAGCAGAGCCGCGAGCGGGCCGGGCCATGCGGAGCCCAGCACCGCGAGCCCGGCCAGGGCGTAGGCGACGAGGGCGACGCGCACGGTGGCCGCCGGCCCGAAGGCGGTCGCGATGGACGCGATGCCGGCATCCCTGTCGGCGGCGACATCCTGCACTGCACCGAAGGCGTGCGAGGCGACGCCCCAGAGGAAGAACGCGACGATGATCGCGACCAGCGGCCACGTCCACGCCGATCCCGCGAGGACGAGTCCGTACACGGCAGGCGAGAAGAAGTGGATGCTGCTGGTGATCGAGTCGGCCACCGGACGCTCTTTGAGCCGCAGCGGAGGTGCCGAGTAGAACACGACGAAGAACAGGCTCGCCGCGAGCACCAGCCACGAGAGCGGCGAGCCGAGAACGACCAGCGCGACGACGAACGGCAGGCAGGTCAGCGCCGCCGCCCACAGGGTGATGCGGTGCAGCCCCTGGTCGAGCACCGCCCCGTGGGCACCGCCCTTGCGCGGATTGCGGAGGTCGGACTCGTAGTCGAACACGTCGTTGATCCCGTACATCGCGAGGTTGTAGGGGACGAGGAAGAAGAGCGTGCCGACGATGAGTGCCGCATCGATCTGTCGTGCGCTGAGGAGGTAGGCCGCCGCAAACGGGTAGGCGGTGTTGATCCAGCTCACGGGGCGCGACGACAGCAGCAGTTGGCGCACGAGAGCGGGGCCGCGCGTCGACGACACGCTCATGCGCCGTCCTCCCGGGGGATGCGCGGCGAGAGCAGGCACCGCAGCGACGGCAGCAGGAACGCGGCGGCGATGGGATAGGAGAAGTCCTCGATGGGCGCCAGGCCGATGCGGATGCCGCTGATCAGGTGATCCGGGTAGGTGAACAGCCCCACCGCGATCATCACGTTGTCGAAGACGGCGGTGAGACACACGAGTGCGACCGCCGCGACCGCCGAGGCGCGCAGTCGCCGGCCCGCATCGGGGCGAGAGAGCGTCGCCGCGGTGATGACGGCCGTGACGATCAGGAAGGGGATGGTGAGCAGTGCGTACGTCATGCGGTGCCTCCCCGTTGCACGCGGCGTTCGACGCGGTGGCGTAAGCGCCATCGCGACCACGCGGCCTGGGCCACGAGCGCGAGGTGGCACAGGAACGCGAGGAAGACGGGCTCTTCGACCGGCATGTGCGGGAAGAGCTCCACCCCGATGAAGAGAGGGCTGCCGCCGCGGACGAACACGCCCGAGGCGATCCCGACGGCATCCCACGCGACGAAGAACAGAGTCCCCAGTGCGACGGCGATTGCCGTCGGCACGGGCTGGGCCCAGAACGCGAGACGGAACCGCGCATCGAGGGTCAAGATGCCGGCGACCGAGACGAGCAGCGCCGCGAGGTAGAGACCCGGCATCGTCAGGTCGCCGTGGGGGAGGGCTCGGGCAGACGCGCAGCGGTTCGGTCGCCGCGGAGCCGCTTGACGACGAGTTCGGCCGAGATCAGGCACATCGGCAACCCGATGCCCGGGAGTACCGACGTGCCCGCGTACAGCAGTCCGTCGACGCGACGCGAGACGTTCTTGGGCCGGAACATCGCGCTCTGCCGCAACGTGTGCGCCATCCCCAGCGCACCGCCGCGGAACGCGCCCAGGTCGGATGCGAAGTCGGCGGGCGAGATCGTCCGACGCACGCGTATGCGATCGCCGAGGTCGGGGATGCCGGTCCATGCCGAAATCTGGGCGATCACCCGGTCGGCCGCTCGCTCGATCGTCTCGTCGCCGGCACCGTCGACACCGCCGTGGCCGAGCGACGGATCGGCCGGCATCGGGACGAGGACGAAGAGGTTCTCGTCGCCGGCGGGAGCGACGGTGGGATCGGTCGCAGAGGGGCGGCAGATGTAGATCGACGCGGGATCGGGGATGCGAGGCGTCTCCCCGAAGATGTCGTCGAAGTTGCTGATCCAGTCCTGTGCGAACAACAGCGTGTGGTGCGCGAGCTGGGGGAGTTCGCCCTCCACGCCGAGAAGGAGGAGCAGTGCACCCGGTCCTGGATTGCGCTTGTCCCACCACCGCGGCGAGTAGCTGCGGTGCGGCTTCTCGAGAAGCCGCGTCTCGGTGTGATGCAGATCCGCCGTGGAGACGACGATGTCGCTCCGATGCTCCGAGCCGTCGGTCAGGCGCACGCCGCGAGCGCGACCTCCCTCGACGAGGATCCGTTCGACCGGTGACGAGGTGCGCAGGGTCGCACCGGCACCGGCGGCGACACGGGCCGCCGCGGCGATCAGCTCGGTGAACCCGCCCTGGGGGTACAGCACCCCGTCGTCGAGATCGAGTCGGCTCATCAGGTGGTAGAGCGCTGGCGCTGTGGAGGGGGATGCCCCCAGGAACACCGCGGGATACCCGAGGACCTGGCGCAGCAGGGGGTCGTCGAACGAGCGAGCGACGTGGCGTTCCAGCGACCGCGTCAGCAGGGGGACGAGCTCCGGCACGCGCCGCACCACGGCAGGGTCGCGTAGGCCCTCCGTGGACGCGTAGGTGTCGTACAGGAATTTCGACACCGCGAGGTCGTAGGCGTCGGCAGCCGAGTCCAGGTACGCGTCGAGCCTCGCTCCCGCGCCCGGCTCCCGTGCCTCGAAGAGGTCGTGAGCCTCACGTCGGCCGGACACGATGTCCAGCGGCGTGGACGGACCGGTGCCCTCCGGCTCGGGATAGACACGATAAGCCGGCGTCAGAGGAACGAGATCGAGCTCGTCGGCAGCGGTCGTTCCCATGAGCCGGAAGAAGTGCTCGAACACGTCGGGCATGAGATACCAACTCGGGCCGGTGTCGAAGCGGAAGCCGTCTCGCTCCCACGATCCCGCGCGTCCCCCGAGCTCATCGCGGGCTTCGAAGAGCGTCACCTGCCATCCGTCGCGCGCGAGGAGAGCCGCCGTCGCCAGACCGGCGATCCCGCCGCCGATCACACTCGCCGACCCGGTCATGCCCGGCTCCTGCGGGGAGGCCGTCCGGCGATCGCCTGCGCGGCGATCGCGACCTTCACGGGCGAGGGCACCGACACCCGGATATCGACGGCGTCGGGATCGCGCAGGCGCCGGGCCAGTTCGGCGAACAGACCGTGCGCCGTCGTGACGGCGCGGCGACAGTCGACCGGAAGGAGCGGGATGGTGCGGGCCGCGGCATCCAAGTCGTCGTCGATCCGCGCGAGAACCGCCTCGCGGGTGCGCGCGTCGTCGTCGTCGATGCCGAGATAGTCCCGCCCGAGCCGGCCCCGGTCATCGGCCCGATCGCGCAGGAAGTTCACATCCTGAAAGGCCGCGCCCAGGCGGCGCGCGCCCTCGACGAGCTCGTCGGGAACCGCCAGGGGGGTCGTGCGCCCCGCGTTCACGAACACGTGCAGACACATCAGCCCCACGACCTCGGCCGATCCGTAGACGTACTCGTCGTGTGAGGCGGCGTCGTGCTCGGCGCGGCTGAGATCGGTGCGCATCGACGCGAAGAAGGGTCGGACGAGGTCGCCGCCGATGCCGCATTCGCGGGCGGCGCGGGCGAACGCGTGCACGATGAGGTTCGCACTGAATCCCCGCGTCAGGGCGATCAGGGTCTCCGCCTCGAGATCGTCGAGCAGCAGGCGCTGCGTCGATGCGGGAACGCCGGCAGAGGCCGCCGCCCCGTCGACGATCTCATCCGCGACACGCACCAACGCGTACACGTTCCGCACGTGGGCACGCACGCGCGGCCCCAGCAGTCGACAGGCGAGGGCGAAAGACGTCGAGTAGGTGGCGATGACGGCGGCCGCGGCATCCTCGGCGCACCGGTCGTACAGTGTGGGGACGGTCACGGAATGCGCTCCTCGATGACGGCCGCGATGCGCGAGAGCAGGGCGACGGCGGGGGTGGGGAGGTCCGGTGACGCGGCGCGTGCGCGCGCCCGGTGCAGGGCTGCGTGCACGAGTGCCTCCACATCGTCACGGGCACCGCTGGCCTCGAGCTCGCGCTGCGCGCGACGGATGGCGATCGGGCCCGTATGCGCCACGGCGAGAGCCGATTCCACCTGCGGCCACGCGTCGCGGCGACGCGCCAGGCCGATCAGCGGAGTGCGCTTCGCCTCGCGCAGATCGGCGCCCGGCTCGCGTCCGGCCTGTCGGCGTGTGCCGAAGGTCCCGATGAGGTCGTCGACGAGTTGGAAGGCGAGACCGAGATCCGCCGCGGCCGGCGCCAGCTCGGCGCGCGCGGCGAGAGAGGCGCCCGCGAGCGCCGCACCCGCGAGCAACGGCGCCTCGAACGTGTAGGCGGCCGTCTTCGCGCGCGCCACATCCAGGAGATCGTCGGTGTCGGGAACGTCGGAGCGCAGGGTGTTCTCGACGTCCGCCAGCTCGCCGGCCACAGAGACGAGGATCGCGTCGTCCAGGATGGCGAACAGCTCGGTCCGGACGGCGATGGACAGGTCGGCGGTGGCGATGAGGCGGCTGGCCTCGGCGAGCAGGAGATCACCGGCAAGCACCGCGGCGGCATCGCCGAGAAGTGCCGCGTCGGACGACGTCGCCCCGAACTGCAGCGCACGCGTGCGGAAACGCCCTCCGACGTTGGGGATGCCACGTCGCTCGAGGTCGCGATCGATGAGGTCGTCGTGCACCACGAACGCGGTGTGCAGCACCTCGAAGGCTGCGGCGACCTGCCAGAGGGCCGGCTCTGACGTGGAGGTGTCGTCGCCGACCAGCGCGCGGAACGCAGCGACGACGAGCCGTGGGCGGAGGCGTTTGCCATCCGCGCCCGCCGCGGCAGCCGCATCCGCGAGCGCCACGGCTCCGGCGCCCAGCGGGGCCGCCCGTTCGCGCAGGCGTTCGAGTGCAGCGGAGACGGCGGCATCGATCGCCGCCCGGTCCTCGTCGCTGAGGGCGATCATCGGACGGATGCCGCCGGGTTGGGGGAGAGGCCGTCGAGCTGTGCCATCTGCAGCACGAGCCACGGGCTGAACGCCCACGGCGTCGCGCGTACGGAGGCGGCGAGGGCAGCGGGGGATTCCCAGACCGCTTCGACGACCTCGCGTCGGTTCGGCGTCGGCTCGTCGTCGACCACCGCGGTGTACACGGGACACACCTCGTTCTCGACGACGCCGCTCGCATCGACAGCGCGGTAGCGGAACGAGGGCAGCACGATGCGCACGTCGCGCAGGATCAGGCCCAGCTCGTGCGCGGCGTGCCGGTGGACCGCGTCGACGACAGCCTCTCCGGGGCGCGGATGACCGCAGAACGAGTTCGTCCATACTCCGGGCCAGGTCCTCTTGTCGAGGGCGCGGCGGGTGAGGAGCGTTCGGCCGTGGGCGTCGTACACGTGGCAGGAGAACGCCAGGTGGAGGGGTGTATCGCTCCCGTGCACCTCCGCCTTGGGCGCGCTACCGATGGGGTTCCCTTCGTCGTCGACGAGGACGACCAGATCGGCGGCGGTATCCGTAGGGGGCACGACTTCTCCTTTTTGCTAGTTAAACTAGCGAATGTCAGCGATACTACCTGTGCAGAAACGAGGTGTCCACCGTGGGCGATGATTCCGAAAGTGCGGTATCGAGGGACGAACTCGTGCGCGCGACGCTGATGGCGATGCGCGCGTTCGGCGACGCACTGGACCGGATGCACGGCGGCATCCGGGGTGATATGGACATGAACGCCAGCGATCTCGCGGCGCTCCGCATGATCGTGATCCGCGAGCAGCGCGGCGAGTGGGTGTCGCCGCATGAGATCGCGGACCACCTGGCGATCTCGACCGCGTCGACGACGAAACTGCTGGATCGCCTCGCGGCCAGGGGTCATATCGAGCGACTGCCGCATCCGCGGGATGGTCGCGCGCGCATCGTGGCGATCACCGACTCCGCGCGGCAGGAGGTCGGTCGACACTTCTCTCAGCGCATGGGGCGGATGCGCGCGGCGATGGAGTCGTTCGACGACGACGATCTGCGAGCCGTCGTCCGCTTTCTGGGCGAGATGGAGCACGCTGTCGTCGAGTGAGGGGCATCGCGATGTGCGCCGCGGGCATGACGAAAGCCCCTCTGATCAGAACTTCTTCCGATCAGAGGGGCTTTCTCTTGTTGCGGGGACAGGATTTGAACCTGCGACCTCTGGGTTATGAGCCCAGCGAGCTACCGAGCTGCTCCACCCCGCGGCACAAGAAGTTAGCCTAGCACGGATTTGTCGAGATGTGTGCACGTTGCAGCTTTCCGTCCGGCCAGGGGAGGATATCGGCATGTCTTCCGCGTCGATCGGTGTCCGTGCGGCACGGCCTGTGACCGACGCCGACGGCCGCGACGAGACGGCGAACGAGCGTGCCGATCGGAACTGGAACGAGGTGCTGCAGGAACTCCGGGTGATGCAGACGGGAACGCAGATCCTGGCCGGCTTCCTGCTCGCTCTGGCGTTCCAGCCGGCGTTCATGGATCTCGACGCTCGGCAACGTGCGTTCTACCTCGTCCTCGTGGTCCTCGCGACCCTCAGCGCGGTCGTCGCGCTCGCCCCGGTCGCGCTGCACCGGGCGCTGTTCGCGCGACGCGAGAAGCAGATCGTGGTCGCATTCGGGCACGGTGCGCTCGTGTCCTCCCTCGTGACCGTGGCGCTGCTTCTCGTGGGCGTCCTCGCGTTCGTCGTCGACATCGTGCTCGACGCGAGGGCCGCATGGATCGTGGGAGCCTCCGCCGCGACCGTCGTCGCCGTGCTGTGGATCGTGATCCCGCTGATCCTGCGCCGACGCGGAGCGGCGAGATGACGCTCTCGTCCGGAGTGGGAGTCGCCGTCGCGCAGTTCGCGCCCACGGCAGACGAGGCGACGAACCTCGAGATCGTTCGCGACCTCACGACGCGCGCCGCGTCGCGTGGCGCGCGGGTCGTGCTGTTTCCCGAGTACGCCAGCTACTTCGTCGATCCGATGGACGAGTCCCTTCGGGCGCACGCGCAGGATCTCGACGGACCGTTCGCGGCGGCGCTCTCGAGCATCGCCGAGCAGCACGGTGTGACCGTCGTCGCCGGCCTGTTGGAACGAGGTGCCGGCGCGCGCGTGCGCAACACGATCGTCGCGGTGGATGCCTCGGGCGTGCAGGCGACCTCGCGAAAGCTGCATCTCTACGATGCGTTCGGCCAGCGCGAGTCCGACTGGGTCGAGCCGGGTGCCATCGGCGCGCCCGAAACGTTCGACGTCGACGGAGTGCGTTTCGCTCTCATGACCTGCTACGACCTGCGCTTTCCCGAGGTGCCTCGCGTGCTCGCCGACGCCGGCGCCCACGTCATCCTCACGGCGGCGGAGTGGGTGCGCGGTCCGCTCAAGGAGCACCACTGGCGCACGCTGCTGCACGCACGGGCGATCGAGAACACGCTCTACGTCGCGGGGGCCGACCATCCACCGCCGCTCGGGGTCGGCTCGTCCATGGTCATCGACCCTCAGGGGGTCGAGATCGCGGGAGTGGGCGTCGCCACCGACGTCGCGGTCGGCTTCGTGGATGTCGGGGTGATCGATCGTGTACGGAGCGTGAATCCCGCTCTCGAGCTGCGTCGGTTCCGCGTCGTTCCGCGCGTCTGAGGCTGAGCGTGCGTCGCCCTCAGACGAGGGTGCGCAGGCGAGCGGATGCCTCGGAGATCACCTCGGTGCGTTTGCATGCCGCGAAGCGCACCAGCGAGGAATACTCGGCGCGGTGGTCGGCTGAGGCGAAGGCGGTGAGGGGAATCGCGACCACCCCGGCCCGCTCCGGAAGACGGCGGCAGAAGTCGCCGCTGTCCTCGCCCTCGGCGAGGAACGGCGTCGCGTCGGCGACGGTGAAGTACGAACCCGTCGGGACGGACACGGTGAACCCTGCCGCGCGCAGACCCTCGCCCAGAAGGTCGCGCTTGTCTCGCAGCCTCGTCGCGATGCCCGCGAAGTAGTCGTCCGAGAGGCCGAGGCCCACGGCGATGGCGGGCTGGAACGGTGTGCCGTTCGTGTACGTGAGGAACTGCTTGACCGCGAGGACCGCATCGACGAGGTCAGCGGGTCCGGTGATCCAGCCGATCTTCCAGCCGGTGGTGGAGAAGGTCTTCCCGGCAGACGAGATCGTCAGCGTCCGTTCCGCGGCGCCCGGAATGGTCGACAGGGGAACGTGCGACGCGTCGAAGACCAGGTGCTCGTACACCTCATCGGTCACGATGACGGCGTCGTGACGCTCCGCGAGGCGCACGATGCGCTCGCGCGTTGCAGCTGAGAACACCGCGCCGGTGGGGTTGTGCGGATCGTTGACGAGGATGAGTCGGGTCCGGTCGGTGACGGCACGCTCGAGATCCTCGGGAGCGGGCTCGAAGTCGGGGAACCGCAGCGGAACCGGAACCAGACGTGCCCCCGCCAGGGCGACGCACGCGGCATAGGAGTCGTAGTACGGCTCGAACACCACCACTTCGTCGTCGGGCGAGGTGACGAGCGCGAGCAGAGCTGCGGCGAGAGCCTCGGTGGCCCCGGCGGTGACCAGCACCTCGCGGTGCGGATCGACCTGCAGACCGTAGAACCGCTGCTGGTGGGTCGCGATGGCCTCGAGCAGGACCGGCATCCCTCGTCCGGGCGCGTACTGATTCACGCCAGACGCGATCGCCTCACGCGCCGCATCGAGTACCGCGGCGGGTCCGTCCTCGTCCGGAAAGCCCTGACCGAGGTTGATGGCGCCGGTTCGCGCCGCGAGGGCGGTCATCTCGGCGAAGATCGTGGGCTGAGGCTCGCCGGCGGGCCCGAGAAGCCCCGCCCCGGATGCCGCGCGGCGCCATGCGCCGGGTATCTCTCGCATCCCACACACGCTACAGCGACCGGGCCGTCTCGCACGGGTGCGGACACATAGGTTCGTGGGAGTGCGGGCATATGCAACGCACAGGATGCGGCGCCATGCTGAAGGTGTCTTGGGAAGAAGGAATCACTGATGAGCGACAACACCCCTACCTCGAACGACCCGCAGCCTCTCGACGACGCCACGCTGCGACCCCCGCTGCCGGCGCAGACCGCTGCCGACGCCGCCTCGGGCGCACCGGCGCCGGCCGCTCCGGCCTCTCACTCGACCGATGTCACTGGCGCGCCCGCGGCACCTGCCGGGCACGCGGCCGAGGCGACGTCGCCGGCCGCGGCGGCCTCCGCACCGGAGGCTCCCGCCACGGCAGCTCCCACCGCTCCCGTCGCCGGTGGAGTCGCACCGGCGACGGGCCAGCCTGCGCCACGCTACGGCGAGTACGCGTCTCAGGCGCCGTACTCGGCTCCGGGCGCGCCTGCGGCAGGCCCGCAGGGCTCGCCGTCGTACGGGCATCCCACGTCTGCCTATCCCACGGCTCCGTACGGTACGGAGCAGACGGGACCGGCGTACCCCTCCGGTCACGCTCTGGGTGTGGCCCCGGCACCTGCCGCAGAGTCGGCGAGTGCGCCGACTGCGAAGATCGGCGCGGGTCGGATCGTGGGCATCATGGTCGCCGCGGCGCTCGTGGGCGGCGCGGCCGGAATCGGCGGTGCCGCCGCCGGCGCCTCCTTCCTGCCGCAGTCGCAGACGGTGGTCACGAGCGGTCCGGCCGCGGTCACGGTCAACAACACCGACTCGGTCAACCAGACGACGGCGATCGCCGCGAAGGTCGTTCCGTCGGTCGTGACCATATCGGCGTCGGCCGGCTCGTCGGGCGGTACGGGCTCCGGTGTCGTACTCACCGCCGACGGCTACGTCGTCACGAACACGCACGTCGTGACGCTCGACGGACAGGCAGCGGATGCGAAGCTGTCGGTCACGACGTCGGACGGCAAGGTGTTCGCCGCCACGATCGTCGGTACCGACCCCACCTATGACCTCGCGGTCATCAAGCTCACCGACGCGTCGGGTCTGACACCGATCGACTTCGGCGACTCGAGCAAGCTGAACGTCGGTGACCAGACGGTCGCCGTCGGCGCACCGCTGGGTCTGTCGAACACGGTGACGACGGGCATCGTCAGCGCACTCAACCGCTCGATCCAGATCGCGTCCTCGGCGGCGCCCGAGGGCGACGCTCAGGAGCAGGCGCCCCAGCCTGGACAGGGCGGCTCGCCGTTCCAGTTCGACTTCGGTCAGGGACAGCAGCAGTCGGCGAAGAGCTCCATCTCGATCGCCGTCATCCAGACCGACGCGGCTATCAACCCCGGCAACTCGGGCGGCGCTCTGGTCAACGGAGAGGGAAAGCTGATCGGCATCAACGTGGCGATCGCCTCTGCGGGCAGCTCCAGCTCGGGCGGTCAGTCCGGTTCGATCGGCGTCGGCTTCTCGATCCCCTCTGATATCGCCAAGCGCGTGACCGACGAGATCATCAAGAACGGTGTGGCCACCCACGGCCTGCTGGGCGCGATGGTCGGCGACGCGGCATCCCAGCAGGGTGCGACGACCGCCGGTGCGTACATCAGCGAGGCGACGGCCGGGGGAGCGGCGGCGAAGGCCGGCCTGAAGAAGGGTGACGTCGTCACCTCGTTCAACGGCGTTCCCATCACCAACGCGACCGATCTGACGGCGCAGGTGCGTGCGCTGGCGGGTGGCAGCACGGCCAAGCTCGTGTACGAGCGCGACGGGGCCACCGCCTCCACCGAGGTCACCCTGGGCACCCTCAGCAAGTGAGCGACGGATCCCGGCCGCGGGATCCCGATACGCAGAACGCCACCCCGCGGGTTTCGCGGGGTGGCGTTCTGCGTGCCGGAAAAGGGCGCTGAACAGGTGAGGCGTTCGTCAGGCCGTGGTGAGGGCGATCACACCCGCGACGACGGAGACGACCGCGATCACCAGCGCCACGCCGACGAGGATTCCGTGCACCACGAGGAACCGGGTCGGTGTGCCGTCGGCGGTGCGGGCACGAGGATCTTTCGCGACGCGCGCGTAGAAGCGCGGCCAGACGAGGGCGTTGAAGGCGGCGTTGACGAACAGCAGCGTCGCGAGCAGCGGGATCACGAGGCATCCTCATCGTCGGCTGTTCGCGCGTCGGATGCCTGCTCGCCCGATGACGGAACCGTGCCGGCGCCCGAAGCGTCGGTCGCGACCGCGAACACGTTCAGCGTGATCTGCGTTCCCGGCTCTGACAGTCCCAGCGCGGACGGTGCCGTCACGCCCTCGGGAAGCGTCTCGGCGGGAGCGCGCGGCTCCCACGGCTCCGCGGGGAGGCCCGCCCATTCGGTCGGGTCCTCGGGTCTGCTCTGGAAGATTCCCATAGCCCCATTGTGCGCCCGAGGGTCGTCGATGACCGCACCGGGGCGACGGCCGTCTCGGGGGCATCGGGGCCATCGGGGTCGAGGAAGCCTCAGGGCAGGGACGAGTCCTCGGCCGTGTCGTCCGTCGGTTCCGGACGGCGGCGGCGAGGGGAGGCGGTCGCCCGGACGACGGCGGTGCCCACGGCATCCGTGACCCTGCGCCCACCTGCACCGATCGCTGCGCCCGTGCGACGCACGGCTCCGAACGCGGCCGATTCCACCCGGGCGGTTCCGGGTCGGGGCTCCAGTTCGGCGGGGTAATGCGCGGGCGGTACGCCGAACGCTTTCCGCGCGCCGATGACGACCCGTCGGCCCAGCAGATGATTGCCGGTCCCTCCGATCGCGGCACCGATGCCGAACGGCAGTGCTTTGCCGATCACCGACGCGCTTCCCTTCGCAGCGAACTGGCGCACGAACGCCGTCTTGAGACGATCGACGAGCGGCCCGACCGCCGCGCGGGGGAGTGACTTCGTCACCAGCTCGCCCCAATACGTCGACCGGTTCTTTCCCGTTCCGGAGACCTGGCGGCCCAGCTGCGCGACGAGGTCCACGCCTTCCTGACCGAGCATGAGAGTCAACACGAGCGCGCGCGCTCGGTCGGGGTTCTGCACCGGGATGCCGTGCAACTCGGAGAGCGACTGGGCGAACAGCGCGGTGGCGTCGAGGAAACCGATCGTCTCGACGCCCGAAAGCGCCAGGGTGACGCCGGTTCCGATCCCGGGGATCACGGCCGTCGCGCCCACCGCCGCACCACCGGTCGTGACGGCTGCCACATAGCGGCGCTCGAGCATGCGCACGATGTCGGCGGTCGAGGCGTCGGGGTGGCGCAGTCGGATGCTCCGCAGATGCGCGACCACCGCGGGCCGCTGCACCCGCAACGCGCCGTCCAGTACACGGATGGCATACGGATGCTCGGTCGATCCTTCCGGGGGAAGGCCCCCGGCCCAGGCGGAATCGTCGGACATCGAGTGGATGCGGTGGACCTTTGCCATATCAGGCACGATCCTATGCAGGCTCGCTGAGAGCAACCCCCGTGCCGCACGTTGCGTTCCGCGACGCACCTGTGCACACCTCCCCGCGGGTTCCGGGGGCGCTTGCTAGGTTGGGTGGGTGACCCCGTCTCTGCCGCGCCCCGAGAACGACGAGGGTACGCAGAGCCCCGCTGTTCCGCCCCGTCCGTCGCTTCCTTCGCGACCACCGCTTCCGGCGGTGAGTGCCGCCGAAGCCGCCGCGCGGTCGCTCGTCATCGATACGGACGCTTCTGTCGCGGCCCCGGTTTCGCCCCCTCCGCCCCCGTCCGTCCCGGCAGCCGTGGCCGCTGCCCGGTTCGAGGCTTCTTCCGACACGGATGGGCCGGACGAGATCGTGGCGGAATCCGTTCCTGACGCATCGTTCGATGAGGATGCGGCAGGTGCCCTCGGTGCGCAATCGCCCGCATCGGTGAGCGAGACCGATGCCGATGCCGATGCCGATGCCGATGCACTCGAGGGTGTCTCTGCTCTCCCGCCGATCGGCGAGGTCGACCCGGAGGCCGCCGCGACCGACCTGGAACGCGACGCCGAGAACGAGACCGATGCGGAACGCCACGCCGAGCTCACGCGGGAAAGTGACGTCGAGCCCGAGGCTGAACCTGCACGCGCCGCCGAGCCTCAGCCGGAGTTCGACGCGGACCCCGAGATCGAGCCCGAGCCGGAGCCTGAGCCGGAGTTCGACGCGGACCCCGAGATCGAGCCCGAACCTGAGCTCGACGTGGAGCCTGAAATCGAGCCTGAGCCTGAGCCCGAGCTCCTCACGGTGCCCGGCTTCGTGGCGGTTGCGGTCGAAGAGGATTCTCGGATCGACGCGTCCGATGAGGCATCCACGGATCTCGACGACGATCGGGTCGTGACCGAGCTGTTCTCGGCAGACGACTCTGCGGCCGTCGACGACGACGACCCGGCTGCCGTCGTCGCCGCGATGCAGCTGCAGGGCGTGTCGAAGTCGTTCGGGCAGACGCATGCGGTCGAGGGGATCGAGCTGAGCGTCGCGCCCGGCACCTTCTACGGGATCGTCGGTCCCAACGGTGCCGGCAAGACCACGACGCTTTCGCTGATCGCCGGACTGCTCCGCGCTGACACGGGCACGATCCGCGTCGCCGGAATCGACCTGCGCGCCGCGCCCCGCGAGGCGAAGCGGCAGATGGGCATCCTTCCCGACCGCCTGCGGACGTTCGACCGTCTCACCGGCCGTCAACTGCTCCATTACTACGGCGTGCTGCGCGGCCTGCGGTCCGCGGTCATCGAATCGCGAACCGCCGATCTCGCACGCGCATTCGATCTCACCGACGCGCTCGGCCGACAGGTGTCGGACTACTCGACCGGAATGACGAAGAAGATCATGCTCGCGGGCGCCATGATCCATTCCCCCCGTGTTCTTGTGCTCGACGAGCCTTTCGAGTCGGTCGATCCCGTGTCGTCCGCGGTGATCCTCGACATCCTGAAGGCCTACGTCGACCACGGCGGCACCGTCATTCTCTCGAGCCACGGGATGGATCTCGTCGAGCGGGTCTGCGACGGGGTAGCGGTGATCGTGTCCGGCCGGGTGCTCGCGCACGGCACGGTCGACGAGGTGCGGGGCGAGGGCACGCTCGAGCAGCGGTTCATCGAACTGTCGGGCGGTCAGGGCGACGTGGAGGGCCTGGAGTGGTTGCACACGTTCTCCGACTGAGGCTCGACCTTCTGGTCGGTGCGCTGCGCGGCGCCCCCCGGCGCACGGTGCGGTCGCTCATCGGAGTCGCCTGCGTGGTCGTTGCCGTCGTCGGGGTGTTCCTCGCCACGGCGCGGCTGCAGGGCTCCAGCGACGGCACCGTCGACGCGGTCGCGGTGATCGCGGGTTCGGCCCTCACCGGAGGGCTGTTCGCCGCGGCGCTGGTCGGCGGGCTCGACGACCAGTTGGACCCGCGTCGCTTCTCGGTGCTGGGCATGAGTCCGGCCTCGGTGGCGGGTTCGGTTCTTCTCGCCGGCGTCATCAGCGTGCCGGTGTGGGGATTGATCGCCGTCACGGTCGCCGTCGGTGCGCTGTGGCGCAGCCACGGGGCATCCGCGCCGATCACCGTCCTCGCGGGGGCTCTCAGCGTCCTCACGTGCGTTCTGGCGATCCGGGTGGGTCTCGCGCTCGCGAGCCTCGTCCTGCGTGTTCGCCGCTCGCGCGAGCTCAGCGGTCTTTTCATCGTGGCGTTGCTGATCGTCGTCGTGCCCGTCGCGGTCTTCTTCGTCTCGCTCGATTGGGACGGCCAGGTGCCGTCGGCGCTCGCGGATGCGGTCCGACTGCTGTCGATGACTCCGCTCGGCGCGAGCTGGGCCATTCCCGGCGCGTCGCTCACGGGCTCGTTCGCGGGCCCCGTCGTCGTCGCCGTGCTGACCGTCCTCGGCCTCGGCGCACTCTGGATGTGGCTCGTGCGCGTGCTGCTCACGACCACCGAGCGCCCCTCATCGGGCAGAGAGCGCGCCGGCCTCGGCTGGTTCGCGCTCACGCCGGGCACGCCCGCCGGAGGTGTCGCCGCGCGGAGCCTGATCTACTGGCTGCGCGACCCCCGCTACCTCGTGAACCTGATCATCGTGCCGATCGCCGCGATCGTCGTGGTGGCGCCCCTGCTGGTCGTCGGCGTTCCCGTCTCGTACATCGCGCTCATCCCCGCGCCGTTGATGGCGCTGTTCTTCGGCTGGATCGCCCACAACGACCTCGCCTACGACTCGACGGCGCTGTGGATGCACGTCGCGAGCGGCGTCCGGGGGACGTCGGACCGAATCGGTCGTCTCATCCCGGTGATCGTGATCGCCATCGCCGTGCTCGCCGTGGCGATTCCGATCTCGACCTCGTTCCATGGTCGCTGGGCGGTTCTGCCCGCGCTGATCGGCGTGTGCGCAAGCCTCTTCCTGTGCGGCCTGGGACTATCGTCGCTGTCGTCGGCGCTTGCACCCTACGCGGTCTCACGGCCCGGTGATAGCCCGTTCCAGCAGCCGCAGCGCACCAGCGGGGGTCTCGCTCAGGGGGCCGTCATCGTCGGCGCACTGGTGCTGAGCGTTCCGGCGCTGTGGTGGGCGTGGCGCTCGCTCGGGGGCGACGAGGCATCCGCGTGGATCGCGCTCTGGGGCGGATCGGCGATCGGGCTGGTCGTGCTCGTCGGGGGAGTGTTCGCCGGGGGAGCCGTCTTCGATCGCTCCGGCGGACGGCTGATGGAGTTCGTCGAGTCGACCTGACACGCAGGCCCTGGCCCGTCGGTCCGCCGCTAGAATCGGATGCCATGAGCACCCCCCACGGACCCGGTGAACCGGAGCAGGGCGGCACGCTGACCCTCGATCGCGAGCTCGAGGAGTTGCTGCGCGAGGAGAACATCGAGCCCGGGGACCACGAGCGGTTCTCGCACTATGTCAAGAAGGACAAGATCCTCGAGTCGGCGATCACCGGAAAGCCGGTGCGCGCGCTCTGCGGCAAGAAGTGGACTCCGGGTCGCGATCCGGAGAAGTTCCCGGTGTGCCCCACGTGCAAGGAGATCTACGAGTCCCTCATGGGCTGATCCGGGCGGACCGGGGCTCAGGCGTCGATGTAGACCGTCGGCAGCGCCGGCTCGGAACGGCTGAGGGCGAGACCCTTCACGGGCAGCTCTTCGCGCACCAGCGCATGATGAGCCCGAGCGGCGTCGACCCCTGCGGGGCCCTCGAATGAGGCATCCGGTTCACCGCGATCGACGAGGGTGACCTGCAGGGCGCGTGCATCGGGATGCGCCGCCGCCGTGTGGATCTTCTCGAACCCATCCGAGACGGCGATGAGTTCGCTCGTGGCGGTGCCGCGATCGAGAGTGCGGAAGGCCGCCTTGCGCCCTCCCTTGGAGGATTTGTCGGCGGATGCCTTCGCGACCGACACCCACCCGCCGTCGCCGCCCTGGCGCGCGACGAGTTTGTAGACCATGCCGGCGGTCGGTGCACCCGAGCCGGTGACGACGGACGTGCCGACGCCGTAGGCATCCACCGGGGACGCGGCCAGCGCGGCGATCGCGAACTCGTCGAGGTCGCTGGTGACCGTGATCCGCGTGTTCGTCGCACCGAGTTCGTCGAGTTGTGCGCGCACCTCGGCGGCGACCGTGGGAAGGTCGCCCGAGTCGATGCGCACCCCACCCAGAGCGGTGCCGGCGACACGGATCGCCGTGGCGACACCCTCGCGGATGTCGTAGGTGTCGATGAGCAGAGTCGTGTCCACGCCCAGCGCGTCGATCTGGCTGCGGAAGGCCTGCTCCTCGGTGTCGTGCAGGAGAGTCCACGCGTGCGCCGCGGTGCCCATCGTGGGGATGCCCCAAATGCGGCCGGCCTCGAGGTTGCTCGTGGCGCCGAAACCGGCGATGTAGGCGGCGCGCGCCGCCGCGACGGCGGAGCGCTCAGCGGCGCGCCGCGACCCCATCTCGGCGAGCGGGCGGTCTCCGGCGGCGATGCTCATGCGGGCCGCGGCGTTCGCGACGGCGGAGTCGTGGTTCAGGATGCTGAGAGCCAGCGTCTCCAGAACGACGGCCTCGGCGAAACCGCCCTCCACCGTCAGGATCGGCGACCCGGGGAAGTACAGCTCGCCCTCGCGGTAACCGCGGATGGTGCCGCGGAAGCGGTAGTCCTCGAGGAAGGCGACGGTGTCGGCGCTCACGACCCGGTGATCGCGCAGGTACCGCAGTTCGTCGTCGCCGAAGCGGAAGTCCCGCAGCTCCTGCAGCAGACGCCCGGTTCCCGCGACGACCCCGAAACGGCGGGCACCGGGCAGTCGCCGCCCGAACAGCTCGAAGACGCACGGGCGCGATGCGGTGCCGTCCCGCAGGGCCGCGTCGATCATGGTCAGCTCGTACCTGTCGGTGAGCAGAGCGCTGGAGGCACGAGGTGCCTCGGTCGCCGGCCGGAGGGGAGCGTGTCGCTGGGGCGTCTCGCGCGTCATCCCGTCACTCTATCCAGCCGCGGCGTCGGCACGATCGCGACTCGGGCGGCGCGCCGGATCGCCCGCCGACGAGGGCGGGTACGATGGGGGACCGTGACGGACGCGCCGATCGGGATCTTCGACTCCGGAGTCGGCGGGCTCACGGTGGCCCGAGCGGTCTCGCAGCTGCTGCCGCGCGAGTCGTTGCTCTACATCGGCGACACCGCGCACTCGCCGTACGGCCCGAAGCCCATCGCGGACGTCCGCAGGTACTCGCTCGAGGTCCTCGACACCCTGGTCGACGAGGGCGTCAAGATGCTCGTGATCGCCTGCAACACGGCATCCGCTGCGATGCTGCGCGATGCGCGCGAGCGTTACGACGTGCCCGTCGTGGAAGTGATCGGCCCGGCCGTGCGGACGGCGATCTCCACGACGCGCAATCGCCGGATCGGAGTCATCGGCACGGTCGGGACGATCGGTTCGGGCGTCTATCAGGACATGCTCGGGGTCAACGCCGACCTCTCCGTTTTCGCGCAGGCGTGTCCCCGGTTCGTCGAGTTCGTCGAAGCCGGCGTGACCGACTCCGCCGACGTCCTCGCCGTCGCCGAGGAGTACCTCGCGCCGCTGCGGCATGCGGGCGTCGACACCCTGGTGCTCGGCTGCACGCACTATCCGTTCCTCGAGGGCGCAATCAGCTACGTCATGGGCCCCGATGTGTCACTCGTCTCGAGCGACAGCGAGACGGCGAAGGACGTCTACCGCCAGCTCGTCTCGCGCGATCTGCTGGCCGGGCCCGACGCCCGACCGACCCATGTGTACGAAGCGACTGGCGATTCGGCGGATGACTTCCTGCGCCTCGCGGACCGACTCATGGGTCGCGGCGTGTCGTCTGTGCGACTCGTGCAGACCGGCGCCATCGATCTCCCGAAAGGACCCGCATGACCACCACCCGTACCGACGGACGTACCGTCGACCAGCTCCGCCCCGTCTCGATCGAGCGTGGCTGGAGCGCCCATGCCGAGGGCTCGGCCCTGATCTCCTTCGGCGGCACGAAGGTGCTGTGCACCGCGTCGTTCACCGGCGGGGTTCCGCGCTGGCTGACGGGCAAGGGAAAGGGCTGGGTGACCGCCGAGTACGCGATGCTGCCGCGGGCCACCAACAGCCGCAACGACCGCGAGTCGATCAAGGGCAAGGTCGGAGGCCGCACGCACGAGATCTCCCGACTCATCGGGCGGGCGCTGCGTGCCGTCGTGGACACCAAGGCTCTCGGCGAGAACACCATCGTGATCGACTGCGATGTGCTGCAGGCCGACGGCGGCACGCGCACCGCGGCCATCACGGGCGCGTACGTCGCTCTGGCGGACGCGATCGAGTGGGGCCGCGCGAAGGGACTGGTCTCGAAGAACGCGACCGTTCTCATCGACTCGGTCGCCGCCGTCTCGGTCGGGATCATCGACGGCGAGCCGATGCTCGATCTCGCCTATGTCGAGGACGTGCGCGCCGAGACCGACATGAACGTGGTCGTGACCGGGCGCGGGCTGTTCGTGGAAGTCCAGGGCACCGCCGAGGGCGCGCCGTTCGACAAGCGCGAGCTCGACGCACTGCTCGAGCTCGGTGTCGCCGGCTGCGCTGACCTCCGCGACGCGCAGACCGAGGCGCTCGCCTCGTGAGTACCGGCCCGAACTCCTCCCATCCGCGTGCGGCACGCCGCAGGATCGTGTTGGCGACCCACAATCCGCACAAGGTGGAGGAGTTCGGCGCGATCGTCGCGCGCGTGCGACCCGATCTCGAGGTCGTCGGCTACGACGGACCGGAGCCGGTGGAGGACGGCGTGACGTTCGCCGAGAACGCCCTCATCAAGGCGCGGGCCGCCGTCGAGCACACCGGGCTGCCCGCCCTCGCCGACGACTCCGGGATCTGCGTCGACGTTCTGGGAGGAGCACCCGGCGTGTTCTCCGCGTACTGGGCGGGTCATCGCAAGGATGCCGTGGCGAACCTCGAGCTGCTGCTCGATCAGCTCGCCGACATCGCCGACCCGCACCGGACAGCCCGCTTCGTGTCGACGATCGCGCTGGTGGTGCCGGGCGGAGCTTTGGACGAACACGTCGTCGACGGCGTCTGGCCGGGTCGGCTCGCGACCGCACCCGCCGGGAGCGGCGGCTTCGGGTACGACCCGATCTTCATCCCCGATGGACAGTCCGGCGGCGCGGAGCGCACGGCAGGGGAGTTCACCGCGGCGGAGAAGAACGCGGTGTCGCATCGGGCGCGCGCGTTCGAGTCGCTGCTGCCGTTGCTTGCCAGGCTCTGACTCGGGGCGCGCGGCGGCCGCGCACCGCCCGGCATAGCGGCGAACGACGACTGAGAATCACACTCGTTCCCGACTGCGCCCGCGAGCGCTCAGGCACCGCTTCCGAGGCATAGCCTTTCCCTATGCATGATCACGCGCACGGCGTCTCGGGGGTCCGCGGTCAGGCCAACCACCGGCTGCTCGCGATCTCGCTGACTCTGACCGCGACGGTCATGGTGGTGCAGATCGTCGGTGCGGTGCTGACCGGATCGCTGGCACTTCTGGCCGACGCGGCGCACATGTTCGCCGATGCGTCCGCTCTCGTGATCGCGCTGATCGCGAGTCTCGTCGCGCGCCGGCCCGCTGACGAGCGCAACACCTATGGCTACCAGCGGGCCGAGGTCTTCGGTGCGCTGATCAACGCCGTCCTGCTGATCGTGCTGTGCCTGTGGATCGCGAGCGAGGCGGTCGGCCGGCTCCTCAGGCCGGCCGAGGTCGAGGTCGCCGGAGGCCTCATGATCGTCGTTGCGGTCGTCGGACTCGTCGCGAACGCGATCTCGATGTGGCTCCTCTCAGCCGCGCAGCGGACGTCGATCAACGTCCGTGGTGCCTACCTCGAGGTGCTCGGCGATCTGATCGGTTCGGCCGTGGTGATCGTCGCCGCCGTTGTCATCGTCACGACGGGCTGGATGCCGGCGGATGCCCTGGCCTCCCTGCTCATCGCGGTCATGATCGTCCCGCGGGCGATCTCGCTGCTGCGCGAGGTCGTCGCGGTGCTGGGTGAGCGCGCCCCCGACGGAACGAACGTCACGGTGATTCGCGAGCACATCCTGAGCGCCGACGGCGTCGCCGACGTTCACGACATCCATGTCTGGCAGCTGACCCGGGGGGCACCCGTGTTCACCGCGCACGTCGTCGTCGACCCCGACGTTCTGACGAGCGGGCGGTCGGCGCGGCTGCTGTCGTCGCTGCAGGGATGCCTGGCGGACCATTTCGACGTCGAGCACTCCACCTTCCAGTTCGAGCCGGCGGGCCATCGGGAGCACGACGCGCACTGACCGCGCGGTCGGCGCGGTCAGCCCCATCGGGTCGGGGTGGACGTTGCGCCGCGCGGCAGGCGCACGACGTGCGAGGATGCGGGGGATGGATGCCACCTCACGCGACGAGCTTGCGGCGCTGCGGCGGCGCGCGTACGGACCATTCGCCGACATCGCGGCCGATCCGGTCGCGACCGCACGTCTGCGGGAGCTCGAGGAGCGTGCGCGAACCGACCGGGCTCCCGGCCCGTCGACCGCCACCGCCGACGTGGTGGGCGAGGCGCCGGATGCCGCCGCACTGCTGCGCGCCTCGATCGGCCTGCCGACGGTTCCGCTCGATGCCGACGAACCGGACGCGCCGACCGTGCCGGATTCGCGCGATGCGGTCGCTGCGGGCCGGCGCCCTGTCGCGGCCCCGTGGATCGTCGCGTGGGCGGCGTCGATGCTCGTGGTCGCGGTGCTGGTCGGCGGGCTCGTCTGGGGGCTGGCGTCGATCCCGCCCGTGGCCGGGAGTGCGGGTGGCCGTCAGATCGCGACGCTGACCGAGAAAGCGGAGGTCCCCGAACAGGTTCTCACCTGGGTACCCGGCGGCGAGGCCGAGGGCTTCGCTTTCGAGGGGCTGATCGTCATTCCCACCGCGGCCGGCCTCGGTATGTCCAGTGCGGGAGCGCCGTGTCTGCTGATCGTCCCCAGCCAGGGGTACGGCAGTGACGGATCGGTGACGGGCGAGGTGTTCTGGGGGTGTCAAGCGGGCTCGTTCCCCGCGACGGCGCAGTTCATGGTGGGTCCGCAGTCGCCGAGTGCGCTGCGAGAGCGCTTTCCCGACGGCACCGCACTGAAGTTCGTCCTCGACGGCGAGCGCATCGGCGTCTTCGTCGACGATGCCGTGCCCACGCCCACGAGTCCCGCGGCGGCATGAGGATCACCCGTCTCGTCGTACCTCGGACGGCGTGACGTCGCCCCGGCTGCCCCGCCACCGCGCGTGGCGCAGCGTGCCGTTCGGGGTGAACTCGGCGTACTCGACCTCTCCGACGACCTCGGGCCGCAGCCACACGGCATCCGACCGATCGGCACGCGGCACCCCGATGAAGGGATTGCGCACCGACCGTAGGGGTGTCAGCAGTGCGTCGAGGCGATCGAGCTCGCGCTCGGTGAAGCCCGACCCCACGCGGCCCACGTATCGCAGTCCGTCCGCGTCGGGGATGCCCACGAGGAGGGAGCCGATGCGCCCCGCGCGCGTCCCGCGCCCGGGACGGATGCCGCCGACCACGACATCCTGACTCGACGTGAGCTTGACCTTCAGCCAGCGCTCCGATCGTGTGCCCGGCCGATACGGAGAGCCCGGGTCTTTCACGACGATCCCCTCGATCGTCCGTTCGCGCGCCGCGTCGAGGGCGGCCGTGACATCGTCGGTTACCGGGGGAACGATGATCGGCGCGGACGGGGCGGGGTGCAGGACTTCGAGCAGCGCACGTCGGTCGCGCAGCGGACGGGCGGTGACGTCCGCACCGCCCGCCTGGAGCACGTCGAAGAGGAGGTAGGTGACGGGGGTTCTCCTCGCCTCTCGGTCGATCTCGTGCGGCTCGGTCAGATGGATGCGCGACTGCAGGCGTGAGAAGCTCGGGCGTCCCGCGGCATCCGTCGCCACGATCTCACCGTCGACGATGACGGGCTCGGGTCCGAGGCCGAGGTCGATCGCGGTCAGCTCGGGGTAGCGGGCGGTGATGTCTGTGCCGCTCCGGGCCTGCAGGGTGAGCCGCGTCCCGTCCCATCGGCCGAGCGCCCGGATGCCGTCCCATTTGAACTCGGCCCACGGCGTGCCCCAGCGCGCGGCGGCGGACGCCGCGATGGCCGGGGTGGCGAGGGTGGCGAGCATCGGTCGGACTGTCGTCCACGACGTCTGCGGCGGCGCGGCAACCTCGGCGGGCGTTCGCCGTCGCTGCGTCATGGCCGACAGCGCGCGGGCTCCGTCGCCCGGATCCATCCGGTGGAGCAGCCACTGCGATCTCTCGCCCGATCCCGAGGTGCGGATCAGCGCGAGACGCGCGGTGCCCAGTGGGCCGCCGGAACGGCCGGTCACGGTGACGATGACCTCGTCGTCGCGCCACTTCTCGGCGTCGTACACGCCGGCGTCCCAGATCGTCATCTCACCGGCGCCGTACTGGCCCGCCGGAATCGTGCCGGCGAAATCGAGGTACTCCAGCGGATGCGGCTCGGTCATGATCGCGAGATGGTTGCGTTCGCCGGTCGGGGGGATGCCGCGCGGCACCGCCCAGCTCACGAGGACACCATCGTGCTCAAGCCGTAGGTCGTCGTGCAGGCGCGAGGCGTGGTGCTCCTGCACGACGAACCGCCCCGTCGGCGTAGAGGCCGATCCTCCCGCATCGTCGACGCGAGCCGTCGGGGCCGGCCTCGCGGCATCCGGATCGGCGGGGAACGGCTCGGGAGTCGCTCCGCGCGTGCGCTTCGTCTCATAGGCTCGCAACGCCTGTGCGGGGCGGGGCGCCAGGGCCTCGAGCAGGTCGCCGTCCGCCCGGGCACGGGCGAGAACCTCGTCGAGGGTGAGCTGCCGCAGCGCGGGGTCGTCGAGCTCGGCCCACGTGCGGGGTGCGGCGGCGGTCGGCGACGCGCGACCCCGCAGCGAGTACGGCGCGACGGTCGTCTTCGCCGCGTTGTTCTGGCTCCAGTCGACGAGCACCTTGCCGGTGCGCGCGGACTTTGCCATCGTGCTGACGACGAGGTCGGCGTGGTCGGCTTCGAGAGACCGTGCGAGCTCGTGGGCGAACGCGGAGATGTCGTCGGAGGTGTGCGTGCCGTCGAGTGGCGCGTACAGGTGGATGCCCGCGGAGCCGCTCGTCACGGGTCGTGCGTCCATCCCGACGCCTCGCAGGAGCTCGCGTGCGAGCCGAGCGACCTCGGCGCATTCGGCGAGCCCGACGCCGGGCCCGGGATCGAGGTCGAGGACGAGCCGGTCCGGGTGTCCGCGTGCCGTGCCGTCGAACCGCCATTGCGGGGTGTGCAGCTCGATGCTGGCGACCTGGGCGAGATAGACGAGGCCCGCGGTGTCGCCGATGACGGGGTACTGCTTGGCGCCGCCCGAATGCTCGATCGCCCTGCGGTCGAGCCATGCCGGGGCGCCGGCCTCGAGTGCTTTCGCGAAGAACGGGGCGTGGCCCGTGCCCTCGGGCCAGCGCAGGCGCGTGACGGGCCGGCCGCGCAGGTGCGGGAGGAGGAATGGTGCGATCAGGGTGTAGTACTCGATGACCTCGCCTTTGGTGGTGCCGGTGGCGGGGTAGAGGACCTTGTCGAGGTTCGTCAGCCGCAGCCGGTGTCCGTCGACCTCGACGAGGGGACCCGAAGCTGGCATGGCGTCAGGTTAGCCCGCGCGTCGTGCTGTCGCGCCCCCTGGCGCGGGGTGGCAGTGCCGTGTTGACTGTGCGGATGAGAGCGATCTGGAAGGGCGCGCTGACGTTCGGGCTCGTCAACGTGCCGGTGAAGGTGTACTCCGCCATCGAAGATCACGACGTACCGCTGCACCAGGTGCACGCTTCGGACGGAGGACGGATCCGGTACCAGCGCGTCTGCGAGCTCGACGGGGAGGTCGTGCCCTACGCCGAGATCGACAAGGCGTACGACGACGGTGAGCGCACGGTCGTGCTCACCGCCGACGACATCGCCTCGCTTCCGGCGGAGCGCAGTCGCGAGATCGAGGTGGTCGAGTTCGTGCCGAGCGATCAGATCGATCTGCTGACGCTCGATCGGCCGTACTACCTCGAGCCGGACTCGTCCTCGCCGAAGGCGTACGTGCTGCTGCGCACGACGCTCGAGCAGACCGACCGCACCGCGGTCGTGCGCTTCTCACTGCGGCAGAAGACGCGCCTTGCGGCTCTGCGGGTGCGTGGTGAGGTGCTCGTGCTGCAGACGCTGCTGTGGGCCGACGAGGTGCGCGAGGCATCCTTCTCGGCGCTCGACGAGCCGGTGAAGATCTCCGCCAAGGAATTGGAGCTGTCGGCCGCACTGGTCGAGAGCTTCTCGAGCGACTTCGACCCGAGCGAGTTCGTGGATGAGTATCAGCAGGAGTTGCGCACGCTCATCGACGCGAAGCTCGAGAAGGGCGATGCGCTCGACACGGCCGAGACGTTCGGTGCCGAGGCTCACGTGGATGCCGGGGGAGAGGTGATCGACCTCATGGCCGCACTCACCGCGAGTGTCGAGCGCAGCCGCGCGGCGCGCGCAGAAGCCGAAAAGGCCGCTCCCGCGACGAAGCGGAAGCGGCCCGAGGCGTCCTGAGTCAGGAGGCGGGTGCGTCGTCCTCGAGGGGTTCGACGGTGGCGGGCGAGACGCCCGCCGTCTGCTCCTTCTTCACCTTGCGACGCTCGGAGAGGTAGTGCCAGAGCGTGACGAGGGCGGTACCGCCGACGGCGGCGAGGAGGATCAGGTCGATGTAGTTCTCGACGAACGTCGCGACCGGCGGGATGAAGCCGATGAGATAGCCGAACATCGTGAGCCCGAAGCCCCACAGGACGGCCCCGATGAGGTTGTAGAGCGTGTACCGGCGCCACGGCATGTGGCCGACGCCCGCGGCGACGGGAGCGAAGGTGCGGACGATCGGCACGAAGCGGGCGAGGATGACGGTGAGCCCGCCGTACTTGTCGAAGAACGCGTTGGTGCGCTCGACGTTCTTGCGGCTGAACAGCCCCGATTCCTTGCGCTCGAAGACGGCCGGACCGCCCTTGTGGCCGATGTAGTACCCGACCTCACCACCGATGAACGCCGCGAGCCCGATGAGGAGCGCGACCCACCAGACGCTGATCCCGAAGACACCGTGCGGGAGCTTGTCGGAGGAGTGCGACAGCAGGCCCGAGATGACGAGCAGGGTGTCGCCCGGCAGCAGGAAGCCGATGAGCAGGCCGGTCTCGGCGAAGACGATGAAGCACACCACGACGAGGGCCCACGAGCCCGCGTTCTCGATGATCGCGGCGGGGTCGAGCCAGGGGATGAGGGCCAGAGCGTGCAACAGGGTTCCCGTCGGTCGGTGGGCGGGGTGGAGTGTCGGCGGCGCAGACTCTCAGAGCGTAGCCTGCGCCGTCTGTGCGGAAGGTGGGACTTGAACCCACACGCCCGAAGGCACAGGAACCTAAATCCTGCGTGTCTGCCGATTTCACCACTCCCGCGAAGGAGTGCTCAGTCTACTCGGACGCCGTGAACGACCGATTCCGTCGCGGGCGTCACCGGCACGCGGTCGATGCGCGGCGACCCGCCGATGATCCAGTACCCGAGACCGACGACGACGGCACCGCCGACGAGGTTGCCGAGTCCCACCCACAGGACATTGTTCGCGAAGAGGCCCCACGTCGCGTGCGGGTCGCCGGAGAAGAGCCCGATGCCGTACGTCGTCATGTTGGCGACCACGTGCTCGAAGCCCGACGAGATGAACGCGAGGATCGCGGCGAAGATCAGGGCGATCTTCGCGATGTCGGCGCGGACGCGGGCACTCATCCAGATCGCGAGGCACACGAGGACGTTGCACAGGATGCCGCGGACGAACATCTCGAGCGGGCCTTCGGTCGCCTTGGCGGCCAGCATCCCGGCGAGCATCTCGCCGGCAGGGGCATTCGAATGCAGCACCCCGGAGGCGACGATGAGCGCCGCGAACACGAGCGCGCCGACGATGTTGGCGACGAACGTCGCGGCGATCACGCCGGCTGCACGCCACGGCGAGAGTGCCCGCATCAGCGCGCCGATCGGCAGGATCATCATGGCGCTCGTGAGGAGGTCGGCGCCGCCGAAGACGACGAGGGTCAGCGCCACACCGAACACGAGGCCGCTGACGAGTTTTGCAAAGCCCGATCCGGCGGTGAGCAGGGGACCGGCCGTGGCGACCATGAGGACGACGCCGATGCCGATGTAGGCACCGGCGAGCATGCCCGAGACGAGGAAGCGCCCGGGGGAGCGCAGGCCGTCGGACTTGTGCAGCGCCGCGTCGGCTTGCGCGGACAGGGTTTCGGAGATCGTCAGCACGGGTTCACTCTACGTATGGTCGGACCACAGGGTGCAGCCGCGGGCAGTGCATAACCACGTCGAACCCTGCGGTCGATGACGCAGTGCTGTGGATAACTCCGGCGGGGCGACGCGGGGGTTGTGAGGATGCCCCTGTGACCCTCCTCGCTTCCTCGTCTCCCGTCGCCGCCGTTCAGGCGGTCGCGGAGCGTGTGCGAGAGCGTCTGCGCGATGAGCAGGCGGACCCGCTGCGGCATCCGGAGCGCGCACGGGACGTCGCCGTGGCGGAGGTGCGGCGGCACAACGACTTCGCGATGGCTCGTGGGCTGGAGCTCGTCGACGACGAGTCCGAATGCGTGCGGGACGTTCTGGCGCGCGTCACCGGGTACGGGCCGTTGCAGGGACTGCTGGATGACCCCGAGGTCGAGGAGATCTGGATCAACGACCCGGCGACCGTCTACGTCGCTCGTGCCGGGCGCAGCGAGCGCGTGTCTCTCCGCCTGACCGACGAGTCGGTGCGGGATCTCGTCGAGCGGATGCTGCATGCGACCGGGCGTCGGGTCGACCTCAGCCAGCCTTTTGTGGATGCGTCACTCCCGGACGGCAGCCGCCTGCACGTCGTGATCCCGGATGTGACGCGCGCGCACTACGCCGTGAACATCCGCAAGTTCCTCTCGTCGCGACGTCGCCTCGACGATCTGGTCGCCGCGGGCGCCGTGCCCGCTCACGTCGCCGTGACGCTGCGGGCGGCGATGAGCGAGGGACGCAGTGTCCTGGTCTCCGGCGCGACGCACGCCGGCAAGACGACGCTGCTCGCCGCGCTGATCGGCGCGTGCCCGCCGGAGCACCGCATCGTCACGGTCGAGGAGACGTTTGAGCTCGCCGTGGAGGCTCCCGATGTCGTCGCGCTCCAGGGCCGGCAGCCGAGTCTCGAAGGGACGGGCGCGGTGAGTCTGCGCCGGCTGGTGAAAGAGGCGCTGCGGATGCGGCCGGACCGGCTCGTCGTCGGAGAGGTGCGCGACGCCGAGGCCCTCGACCTGCTGCTGGCCCTGCACACCGGTGTTCCCGGTGCCGCCACGATCCACGCGAACTCGGCCGCGGACGCGCTTCGCCGGTTGGCGGCGCTGCCGCTCTTGGCGGGGCGGAACATCGATGCCGGCTTCGTGGTTCCCGCCATCGCGACGGCCGTGGACATCGTGGTGCACTGCCGTCGTGCGCCCGACGGTCATCGCTATGTGGAGGAAGTCGTCGAGACCACCGGCCACGTGATCGAGCAGCAGGTCGAGACGCGCACGGTCTTCCACGCCTCGTCTTCTGACATGCCCTCGCCGGCTCGTCGAGAGCAGACGCCCTCATGACGGTGTTCTGGGGCGCTGTCCTCGCGGCCGGTGTTCTCCTCGTGGCATCGCCGTGGTTGTGGCCCGCGACCGGGCGGGTCGAGGCGCCAGCACGCGACGGGCGGATCGCCCGCCTGCTGCAAGAGGCAGGCTACGCGCACGCACCTGCGGGGCGACCGGGCACGGTCGCGATGCTGCTCGGCGCGGTGTGCGCCTCGGTGGCCTGGATCGTCACGGGACTTCCCGCCGTCACGCTCGTGGCGACCGCGGCGGGCTCCGCCGCTCCGTTCGTCTGGCTGCGGTCGCGAGCCCGACGGCTGCGCCGGTCGCGGAGAGCCCTGTGGTCAGACGTCTGCGACCTCCTCGTCTCAGCCGTCCGTGCGGGTATGTCATTGCCCGACGCGGTGACGGCGCTCGCTGTCAGCGGACCACCGGCGCTCAGGCCGGCCTTCGTGCAGTTCGGTGGCGACATGGCGGCATCCGGTCACTTCGACTCGAGTGCGCTGCGACTGAAGGCAGCCCTGGCAGACCCGGTCCCCGACCGCATCATCGAGACGCTGCGGATGGCGCGGCACGTCGGCGGCACGGAGCTCACGAGCGTGCTTCGGGCCCTGTCCGCTTCGGTGCGGGCCGATGCGACGCTGAGGGCCGAAGTGGAAGCACGGCAGTCCTGGGTGCGTGGAGCGGCGATCGTCGGTGTCGTCGCGCCGTGGGTGGTGCTGGGACTGCTGGCGATCCGCCCCGAGGGCGCCGCCGCCTACGCGTCGCCGGCCGGTGTCGTCGTCGTCATCGTGGGGGCGGTCGTCTCCGTGGTGGCGTATCGACTCACCATCCGGGTCGGACGACTGCCCGAACCTCAGCGGTGGTTCGGATGAGCGCGTTGACCGCCGTGGCGTGCGCGGTACTCCTGGGCGCGGTCTTCGCCTCAGGGCTGCTGCTGATGGCACAGCGGATGCCCCGGTGGGCGGCCCCGAGCCTGTCGCGCCGCATCGCTCCGTACCTCCGCGACATCGCCGACCCCGTGGGGCTTACGCCGCTGCGTCCGACCGGTATCGGTGGCGGCTGGCGCGTCGTGCGGGACCGCCTGGCGTCGGGGTGGGGTGGCGGGCCCGCGCTCGCGCGTCGCCTGCGGCAGGCCGGACTGGACACCGATGTGGTCGCCTTCCGCGCGACGCAGCTCGGCTGGGCCGTTGGCGGCCTGGGGCTCGGGGGCGCGCTGGCGGTCGCCGCCGTGCTCGGTGGCCGGGGCGGGCCGCTGACGGTGCTCTTGCCGCCCCTGGTCGCAGCGGCGGCCTTCGTCGTGTGCGAGCAGCGGCTGACGCTGCGCGCACGACGACGGGTGGCACGCATCGACGAGGAGCTGCCCACGGTGCTGGAGTTCCTCGCGCTGTGTCTGGCCGCGGGCGAGGGGCTGCGCGATGCGCTGCGGCGGGTCGGCGAAGTGGGATCGGGAACGCTGACCGCGGAGCTGCGAGGAGCCGTTCTTGCCAGCGGCACCGGGTCGAGCCTCGCCGACGCACTGGCGGAGGTCGCGAGGAATGCGGACGTGCCCGCGCTGTCGCGGGCGGTGGAGCATCTTGTGGCGGCGATGGATCGTGGTGCTCCGCTGGCACACGTCCTGCAGGAGCAGGCGGTCGACGCCCGCGAGGATGCCAAGCGCACGCTCCTCGAGGCCGCCGGTCGCAAGGAGATCCTCATGCTCGTCCCTGCTCGGCAGGCTTGCGTCTAGCGCCCAGCCGACGCTCCCCAAGTTCCCGTTCGAGGTCGCGCTTCCCCGCGCCGCCTGACGTCACAGACCCCGGTCTGGCGACTGTCAGACCGGTTCACCCGGGGCCGCGAGGCCCGCCCAGAACGCCCAAGGAGGGCAACCATGGCAGTAAACAAGTCGGCGCTCGTCGCCGCAATCTCGAAGTTCCGGGACGACACCGCGACGGCGGTCAAGTTCCACGACCCGGATCGCACGAACAGCGCGAACACACGCCGGAAGCATGAAGGAGTGATGGCCGCTCGGGGCGAACTGCTCAAGTCGCTCCCCGCCGAGCCGGAGACCCCGAAGGTCACCCCGGCGACGGTCCTCGCGGACCGGGCACCGCGCACCGCCGACCAGGTGGCCGTGGCTCAGCACGAGTTCGCGCTCGTGGAGCGACTCCTGGCCTCGGGTCAGCCGGTGGAGGCGCTGATCCTGGGGGCGACCCCGGCGCGGCTCGACGCGCTTCTCGCTCACGCCGAAGTTCTCCCGAGCGTCCTCGGGTCGTCGGACCCGGCGTCGGTCGTCGCGGACGTGCAGCGGCAGGCGTTCGACCGCCTGGTCGAGCTTGGAGACCCGAAGGCCACCATCGCCCAGGAGGCCCAGCGCCAGCACGACGAGCAGGCCGCGTGGCGCGAGGTGGTCAAGGACACCATCGAGGGTCGCGAGACCGGCGCGGGCATGACGGCGCTGTTCCAGTCGGACCGGGAGGGGTTCGACGCGCTGTCGGCGGCGAACACTGACCCGGTGCGTGACTCGGACACGGGCGAGCGCGTGCGACAGCTCGACCGCGTGTTCAACGTCGGCGCTCCTCAGGGCGCGTGACAGACCCGCCGGGGTAACCGAACGGTCCCCGGCAAGCGACGAGCCCCCGGATACCTTCACAGGTCCGGGGGCTTCGTCATGCCCTGTGGCGGGCATCTGGGTTTCGTCGTGTTCGCTCGTGTTCTCCGCCGCGCAGGTGGCTCCGGCTACGGACGGCTCTCCCTCGAATTGTAGAGGCCCGGGACCCCCTCAGATACCAGCGAGGGCGCGCGAAGTCGCGGGAGACACCACGGAGCGCCGCGCGCGGGGCGTGCGTGCCTAGTGAGGACCGTGCTTGCAGATCGAGCAGACCCCCGGCGTCACGAGTCCCTCGTGGTAGGCGTGTTCGAACAGCGGCGCGTGACCCCAAGCCTCGGTCTTGTGGGCAATCCCCTGTGAGCACCGTCCACAGCACGAGTGGCCGACCGCTCGACTGAGGTCGGGGTTCTGGTGCTTGGTGCATCCATCGGGTTGGTAGTGCTGGCAGGTCCAAGAACCGATCTGCGTCATTCGTTTGCCCCCAAAGTCGTCTGCACACATTAGCGCTCGGTTGCGAGGAGGGACGCACGTTCCGACACAGGTGCGCGGAGCCCGGTAGCGTCCCTGGTTCCCAATAGGATCGTGGCACGCGGGAGCTCGCCCGCAGTCAGCCGGAGGAGTGTCACGCAGACGTGTCGAACACCGAAAACCTCACCTCTGCCAAGTCCGCCAAAGAGGACGAGTTCTACACGCAGCTTCCCGACATCGAGCGCGAACTCAGGCACTACCGGAAGCACTTCGAGGGCAAAGTCGTCTACCTCAACTGCGACGACCCCCGGATGAGCAACTTCTTCCACTACTTCAGCTACAACTTCGAGAAGCTCGGCCTCAAGAAGCTCATCGCCGCCTGCTACAAGAGCCAGGACGTCGACCTGTTCAGCCAGTACGACGCCGAGCAAGCGATCTACCTCGAATACGACGGCGACAAGAGCGGCAACGGAGTGCCCGACCCCGAGGAGATTGGCATCGTGCCGCTCAAGGGCAACGGCGACTTCCGGAGCGAGGAGAGCATTGAACTCCTCAAGCAAGCCGACATTGTGGTCACCAACCCGCCCTTCTCGCTGTTTCGCGAGTACGTGGCGCAACTGGTCGAGTACGACAAGAAGTTCCTGATCGTCGGACCCCACAACGCGATCACCTATCAGGGCATCTTCCCGCTCATCCAGGAGAACAAGCTCTGGCTCGGGTACGGGTTCCAGGCTGGCAACGCGTTCTTCGCGATCCCCAGGGATGCGGACTACGCGAAGGGCGTCTACGACCCGGCCACCGGCCTCGTGAAGTTCCGGAACGTGACGTGGTTTACCAACATGGACATCTCCAAGCGTCATGAGGAGCTTGTGCTCTACAAGACCTACAGCGCCGAGGAGTACCCCGCGTACGACAACTACGACGCGATCGAGGTCGGCAAGACCGTCGAGATTCCCGCCGACTACGACGGCGTAATGGGCGTACCTATCACGTTCCTCGACAAGTACAACCCTGACCAGTTTGAGATCGTCGGTATCGCGAAGGCTCCGATGGGGGAGCCGAGCAAGATCTACCCGACCCAGACGCAGGTGAGCGCCAAGGGCGTCCGCAGCACCGTCAAGAAGCTGAACGACGGGCCAGTGATGAAAGTCGATACGCCACCGAAGAACAAGACCTACTACGAGGTAGACGGCGAGCTCTACGTGCAGATGTACGCTCGCATCCTCATTCGCCGCAAGGGAGCAGCAGCTTGAAGATCGAACTGACGTCGGTGCCGGTGCGCGAGCTGACCGAGGGCTACGAGGACAACCAGGAAGCCGGTATTTCGGGCTACGCGGGGAACCTCGACATCCGCCCGCCGTACCAGCGCGAGTTCGTCTACGACGACAAGCAGCGCGAAGCCGTCATCGAGACCATCACGAAGGGCTTCCCGCTCAACGTCATGTACTGGGCCGTCCGCGACGACGGCACGTTCGAAGTCATCGACGGCCAGCAGCGCACCATCAGCGTGTGTCAGTACGTCGACGGCGAGTTCGCGTACAAAGGTCGCTACTTCCACAACCTCCAGGCTGACGAGAAGGAGCAGCTCCTCAACTACGAGCTGATGGTCTACCGCTGCACCGGCAACGACAGCGAGAAGCTGGAGTGGTTCCGCACCATCAACATCGCCGGGGAGGAGCTCACCCAGCAGGAGCTTCGGAACGCCGTCTACGCGGGGTCGTGGGTCTCCGAGGCCAAGAAGATCTTTAGCAAGAACGGGTGCCCGGCGTACGGTCTCGGGTCGAAGTACATGAAGGGTTCGCCAATCCGGCAGGACTACCTCGAAACCGTCATCAAGTGGTTCAACGACGGCGACATCGAGGGCTACATGGCCGTGCACCAGCACGACCCGAACGCCAACGAACTGTGGCTCTACTTCCAGGCCGTCGTGGCGTGGGTGAACAGCACGTTCCCGAACTATCGCGCGCTGATGAAGGGCCTGCCGTGGGGCGCGCTTTACAACCAGTACAAGGACAAATCGTGGGACTCCGCGAAGCTCGAAGAGCAGATCGCGGCGCTCATCCAGGACGACGACGTGACCAACAACCGGGGGATCTACGCGTACGTCCTGAGCGGCCAGGAGAAGCACCTCAACATCCGCGCGTTCAGCCCGAGCGAACGGCTGGCGGCGTACGAGCGCCAGCAGGGTATTTGTCCTGTCTGTGGCGAGCACTTCGAACTCAACGAGATGGAAGCTGACCACATCACACCGTGGCGCGACGGGGGCCGGACGAGCGCGGCGAACTGCCAGATGCTCTGCATCGAGGACAACCGCCGCAAGGGCGCGAAGTAGCGGCTTCCCGCAGGCGGGGGCATCCCCGCTGCCAGCCGGGCAAGCTGGGGGCCCGACCCCCGGGTAGCGGGAGCCGGGCCCTGATGACGCACCAGATCGCGGGACGATCCCACCACTCCGATAAGTCCGCGATCGTGCGACACGTCGGGAAGAACTGCCTCAGTCTCTTCCTCCCTCTTCCGTCCTAAAGGACGGGAAGAGGTGGAAGAACTAGAAGCTAGGTAGTCGAGTGTCGCGGTGTCATCTCTTCCGGGAAGAACTAGAAGAACTGGACGTTGGAGCCGCACATTCCGCCCGCTGCATCGCGATGGTTGAATGGCGGCGAGACTCGGACGGGCGTGAGACACCCGACCGGAATCCCTTAGGAGAGGCCCCCGGCGACGAACTGCTGGGGGCCTCATCCGCGCCGGAGCGGGGTCCCATTGTGGACGATCTACAAACACCCGGACGGGGCGAACGACCCCCCGAGTTGTAGAGGCTCACAAGCTTTCAGCGACGAGTACCCACCAGATTGTGCAGGCGGGTACTCGGATGGTGGAATGTTTTTGCAAGGGCTCCGCGGAGCACCCCGAGAAAAGCAGACAAGACAGAGAACGAATCAGAGTCCCGATCCCCGAGCGTGGTGAGGGCGGACGCGACCCGGGTGCGGAAAAGCCGGGGATCCCTCGGGAGCTGCCAGCAGGCACGCCGGGGTTGAACGCTCCGGACCTAAGGGTTCAGTCTCTTGTCTCACTCACCGACGTTCGGCGTTTCCGCCGACTTCACTCCCGCACCGCTGCCACCTGAGAACCTCGCCCGACTCCGCGCGCTGCTCTTCGCGCCTGACTCGGACACAGCCGCCGACGACGACCCGCCGACGTGCGGCCTCGACGCCGCATTCGACCGGATCGACGCACACCTCGCGCAGTTCCAGGCCGACGCTGAGGCTCAGGCACGTCCTGCCCTTCTGCTGGTCGGGGGTGGTCGCTGATGCCGCGCCTCTCCGGAGTTCGGAGCACTAAGAATCTCCAGGCCGCTCCCACCCTCTACGCACAGCACGCCGACGCCTACCGCGCACTCGGATGGAGTCTGATCGCGGTTCGCGGTAAGAAGTCTCCGTTCAAGGGCACGACCGGACGCCACGGGGCTGTCACGCCTGAACTCGACGCCCGGATGCGGCGCTCCGACTGGCACGACAACATCGCGATCAGGCACACCCTCGGTAAGAGCGCGACCGTCGCTATCGACGTGGACGAGGGCGACGGCAAGCAGGGGCTCGCCACGCTCACGCAGCTGTCCGAGGCTCTCGGCGCGCCTCCCGTGACGTGGACGAGCACCGCCCGGGGTAGCGACGACCCGCGCCGTCAGCACTTCTACCGCATCCCGGCTGGCGTCGAGCTCGAAACCACGCTCACGCCCTCCTCGGCGCTCGGGGGAGCATTCCTCGCTGGCGACATCGAAATCCCATCGCACGCTCACCGCTACTCGGTGGTGTGGCCGTCGATCCACCCCGACACGTTTCAGCCGTATCGCTGGTACGGCTTTGACGGCGAAGCGGTGGATGGTCCGCCTGCGGTCGCTGACCTTCCGTTCCTGCCTGACGCCTGGATCGCCGCGCTCGCCAAGGAGGCGGGGCGGATCCAGTACGAGGGTGGCATCGTCAGACCGCCCCGGCCCTACAGCGGCACGGTCGAGCAGTGGATTGGTGCGCAGAACAACGCGGCGGTCTCGCGGGTCGTCCTCGAAGCGATCCGCCCGTACCGCGAGGGTGCGTCGTTTCGAGGGCATCACGCGATGGTCAGCCTGCAGAAGCGCCTCGTCCGGCTCGGTGCCGAGGGGCACCCGGGCACGCCTGGAGCGCTCGCGTTCTTGCGCGACGTCTGGATGGCATCAGAGCACACGCCCGGAGAGGACTGCCGCGAGGAGTGGTGGGTCGCGTTGAAGGGCGCAGTCGAGAAGTACGGAGGGACCGAAGCATGACCCCCAAGAAGATCACCCAGCCCGAAGCCGAGTCGGCGGGGCAGGATGAGTCGCGCGAGGTCGCGTTCCGCGACGTGCCGCTCGCGGTGCAGACCGTCGAGGGCCCGGAACGACCCGTCCCGCTGGCGGACCCGAACATGTTCAGGCCGCTCGATACGTCGCTGTGGTTCAGCGGCAACTGGGATCCGCCGAAGCGGGTCGGTCGAGGAGCGGTGCTACTCGACGGGCATCTCAACTGGCTTGACGGCGAGTCGGGATCGGCCAAGACGTGGCTCGCGGCCTCCTGGGCACTCGACTTCCTGCGCGACGGCAGGCGGGTGGGGTGGCTGGACGAGGAGATGGGGGAGCCGGGTCTGCGCGAGCGGATGCTCAACGTCGGCGCGACGATCGTCGACCTCGCGAACTTCGACGGCCTCGAACCGATGTCGCGCGACCTGGCGACCTATGCCGACGCGTTCCACAAGTGGGCCGAGACTCTCGGCCGAGGGGCGCTGCTCGTCATCGATTCCGCCGCGCCGGTCCTCGCGGCTGCTGGTGTCGAGGAGAACAGCAACGGCGAAGTGACGCAGTTCCTCAGCCGAGTGGTGCTGCCGCTGTCGCGCCGCCTCGGAATCACGGTTCTTGTGATCGACCACAAGTCGAAGGACGCGAACGGGTCGAAGTACAGCCGCGGGGCCGGATCGAAGCGCAACATCTCAGACGCCTACTTCTCGGTTCGCAAGGTCACACCGCTCACGAAGGAGCAGGACGGGCGATACGAGCTCGTGGTCATCAAGGATCGCGGCGCGAAGTACGCGGAGGACGACCTGTTCGACGTGACTGCCGAACGGCGAGCGAATCGCGGGGTCGAGTGGTCATTCGTCCGGCTCGACGCCGCCGAGAGGGAGCGCCGCAAGGAGGCGAAGGCTGACCGGACCAGCGAGGACCTCACCGGCAAGATCATCGCGACCCTCTGCCGGATCTACGACGAGGGCATGTCGGCGTCGAAGCTTCGCGACGAAATCGGTGGCGCTGACTCCGACATCAAGGAGGCCCTCAAAGCCGCAGAGGCCCTCGGGCGGGTGGCCCAGGACGGACCCGCTGCTGGCGGTCACAAGACCTGGCGCGTCACCGAAGCCGAACGTGCAAAGCAGGCGAAGGGGGCCATCGATGTGCCGTGACCACCGCCGGCCTAGTTCTTCGAGTTCTTCCCGAAGAGGTGCCGAAGAACTGCGCGACTGCCTCGTTCCTAGTTCTTCTAGTTCTTCCCGCCCTTTAGGGCGGAAGAACGGGAAGGCACTAAGGACAGTTCTTCCCGCCCTCAACACCAACCTTCCCCGCTTTCCACATCTCACACGCGCGAGAGGAGCGCACCGATGAACGACAAGAGCAGCATTCCGCAGTTCACGATCCCCGACTGGCTCCGGCCCCACGTAGCCGAAGTGCGTACATGGGGGCCGGTCGGCGGCGACGACACCCTGTGCTGGGTCGAGGGGTGCACACGCTCGCCGCACCTGCACGGCCTCTGCCGTCGCCACTACTTCCGGGCGGTCGACCGGTGGAAGCGGCCTCGGAATCGAAAGACTGCGCAGCCTGGGAGCGCGTCGTGAACGGGCGCGAACACGAACCGGGCGCTATCGAGCCCTCACACGCGCACACGCACGAGGAGCGGACCGAGCAAGCAGAGGGCACGGGTGTGATCGAGTCCTTGCGCGCGCCCACGCGAGACCTGCACGAGGAGTGGCGTTCGGATGCCACGAAGACGGTGCGACAGCTCATGGATGAGGGGGTGGACCGCTGGGAGGCCGCGCGCCGGGTCCGCTGGGCGCGGCGGCAGCTGCAACGCGCGGAGGAGATGGCCGCGTTCATCGAGAAGCTCGCCGCGAACCGCGAGGCGCGCAAGTCGGCGGCGGGACGACCGTTCCCGCTGCAAACCACCACAACCAACCCGACCGAGGAGGTCAGCTAATGAGCAGCAACCGTAGGACCCGAGAACCCGATCTTGGCTATCTCGACTTTGACGAGCTCCCGTATCGGGAGTCGACTGCCGCGGTGCCGTGCGCACATTGGCTCCTCGGAGGACAGCACCCGGCGTGGCACCCCGGACGCTCCCGCAGTGAGGAGGAGTCCTGCCAGTGCCTGTCGGACGGTGAGCACGGGGTGGGGTTCGACCACTGGCACGCGCTCCTGCCAGGTGGCGGGCGTCGGGTATTCCTCAACCAGCCCTACGCGGGACGCGGCGACCACTACGCCCAGGCGCGGCGGTTCGCGGACGACTGGGGACTCGACGCCCATCCGGTAGCGGAACTCTTCCGCCCATCGGACCCGCTGCTGTCCTCGTCGGCAGTCCTGTTCGCGCGGGTAGGGGTGGACGTGGGCGATGTGGTGGCCCGTCTTCGAGGTCGGTGGCTGGAACTCGTGCCCGGCGCGACGGTTCCGCGCCTTCCGGAGCCCTTCGAGGCCCCGATCCCTCCCGAGACCCGCCGCACGGTCTCCGAGGTCCAAGACGAGGCGTCCGCGGCCGACGAGACCCACGTCGTGCGGAGCTACGACTGATGCGGCTTCTACTCCGGGCTCATTCGCCGCCCCGGATCCTGCTTCCGACCAACCAACACCAATCGCATTAGCCCCGAGGAGGGCGGATCAACATGACCACCACCCAGACCATCAACAGCGGCCCGTACGACGTGAACGAGCCCGGCATCACCGAGCAGATGCGGCGCGCCCGCGAACGGTGGAACTACGAGTCGATCTACCCGTCGATGCAGGTGCCGCACGACCAGCGGACCCTCCGCGACACGCTCACCGCGATGAGCATCGATCGTCCCGAGTGGCGCAAGCTCGTGTTCCTCGGCGTCAGCGACACCTACGAGGAGCTCGTCGCCGTCGCGCAGTTCTTCCACGGGGTCGGCCCGGACGACCACCCGTCGGACGAGGTGACCCAGCACCTCGAACTGCACCTCCACGGCAAGTACAACGCCGCATGGCGGGAGTGTACGAGCACGGAGCGGGGCCGGGCGTACATCGCGTGGGTCCGCGAGCAGCTGGGACGCGTCCTGTGAACGCCGACGACTTCGAGCCGGTCGAAGTACCGGACGACGCGCCGGAGCTTCCGCCGTGGCAGGAGTGGGTCGTGCCGGACGGTCACCCGCATCGTCGGTTCGCGGTGTCGCGGATCCCCGAGGGTGCGCCGCCCGCCGTGCAGGAAGGCTTCGCCCGACGACGGATCCAGGCCGTGACGGGGGAGTGCCCGTGCGGCGCACGGGTGCAGTGGATGGACGACGACGGCGACGGGGCGCGCGGCGAGATTCGGCCCGTGTTCGCGCCGCACCAGATGACGTGTCCAGCGCACGACGACCAGCTGATCCCCGCGATCCGGGCGTTCACGCAGACGCTCGACGGTGACTGACGGGTCTGGGCCGGGAGCCCTACACCCCGGCCCTTGACTGTCCGTCAGTTTCGGCGTGGTGACTTCCTTGACAGGCATTTTGGATGTTGCGATGGAATCGCACCCCAGCGGAAACCCGCTTGGATCAGGACTTTAGGAGACCCAGTGGCACTAGATCTAGGCACTCTCGTTGCCAAGGTGAAGGTCGATGACGACGACTTCGACAAGAAGACTTCGAGCTGGAGCACGAAGGGCGCGGCGGTCGGCTCCGCGTTCGGCAACCTGGCGGCGGACGCGATCAGTCAGGCGTCCTCGATGCTTGTGGACTTCGTGGGTGACGCCGCCGTCGCGTCCGACGCCACCGACAAGTTCCGTAAGACCCTGGAGTTCTCCGGTCTCGACACGTCGAAGATCGACTCCCTGACCGCCTCGACCCAGGCGTATGCGGATGCCACCGTGTACTCGCTGGGTGACATCCAGTCCATCACCGCACAGCTTGCATCCAACGGCGTGCAGGGGCCGGACGAACTCGCGAAGGCGCTCGGCAACCTCAACGCCGTGGCTGGCGGCAACGCCGAGACCTTCGGTCGGGTGGGTTCGGTCCTCACGCAGACCACCTCCCTCGGTCAGCTCAACACCGAGAACTGGCGTCAGATGGCCGAGGCGATCCCCGGCGCGTCCGGCGCGCTCAAGGATGCGCTCCTCCAGGCCGGGGCCTACACGGGCAACTTCGAACAGGCGCTTTCGGAAGGTCAGATCACAGCGGAGGAGTTCAACGCCGCTCTGATGACGGTCGGCACGGATCCCATCGCGGTGGAAGCCGCAGAGAGCACCGAGACCTTCGAGGGAGCTGCGGGCAACCTGTCCGCGACCATCCAGGGAAAGCTCGTCGAGGCGCTCAACTTCGTGAAGGGACCGATCACCGACTTCCAGCGGGGCCTGGCCGACTTCATCGGCAACATCGAGCAGTGGACGCCGCTCCTCGCCGGAGTGGGTGTCGCGATCCTGGTCGGCCTCGCCCCGGCGATCTGGGCCGCAGTGGTCGCGACCGCCGCGTGGACGGTCGCCCTGCTCGCCAACCCCATGACGTGGATCATCCTCGGGGTGGTCGCCCTGGTCGCCGCGATCGTGTGGCTGATCATGAACTGGGACACCGCCGTCGCCTGGATTACCGAAGTCTGGGGTGGGTTCATCGGTTGGATCACCGGCGTCATCGACGGGTTCGTCGGTTGGTGGAACTCGATCTGGGAAGCAGTCGGCGCGTGGATCACCTCCGTCTGGGAGGGCTTCGTCGGCTTCGTCGGTGACGTGTTCCGCAACTTCATGCTGGGCATCCAGATCATCGGCAACGGCATCGCGGCCTGGTGGAACGGGCTCTGGTCCGGCATCGGTCAGTTCATCCAGGACGTGTGGCAGGGGTTCACCTCCTGGGTGATGTCGCTCGCGGTCGGCTACGTCAACTTCGTGATGGGGATCTTCAACGGGTTCCTGTCCTGGTGGAACGGCCTGTGGTCGGCGGTCGGCAACTTCCTCCGCGACACCTGGAACAACGCCCTGACGTTCGTGCAGGGCATCCCGCAGGCGATCCTCGGAGTGTTCACCGGGGCGGCGACGTGGCTCTACAACATCGGACGCGACATCGTGCAGGGCCTTTGGAACGGCCTCAAGTCGATCTGGGAGTCGGTGAGCGCGTGGTTCAGCGACACCTTCGGCGGGATCATCGACACGGTGGCCGGGATCTTCGGGATCCACAGCCCGAGCCGGGTGTTTCGCGAGTTCGGCATCAACATCGGTGAGGGTCTGATCCTCGGGCTCCAGGACATGGCTCCGGAGTACGACCGCGCGCTGGCGGACTCGTTCGCGGTGCCGACGACCGGCGGCTGGAACTCGGGCGGTGAGACCGACCCGGGGTCGGGTGGCAACACCTACGTCAAGACGATCAACTACCAGGCCGCGGAGGGCCAGTCCCTCTCCGACGAAGAGGCCCTCTTCGCCGCGCTTGGCTCCCCTCGGGTGCGCGACTGATGCGCGGGCTGGCAGCAGGGACGTCGGTCCCGGCGACGGCTTCCGCGCTCGAAGGCTCTCCGGCGAACTCGTGGGCCGTTACCCTCCTCCCGGGCCCGACCGGCACGGCGAGTTCGCCGGAGGACAAGCGAGACCCCAGGGAGGGCCACTCCGAGCCCCCCACGACGGCGCAGACGGACAAACTGGTCGCGGAGGCGCTCGCACGACACACCCAGAGCTTCCAAGCGGGGGAGGCGTTCGACGACCTGAACCACGCTCTTCTGCTCGCCCGTGAACGACGCGAGGAGGTGCCGTGCGTCGGCCCCGGTGCAGAGGCGTGGACTTCGGAGGACTACACCGACCAGGACATCGCCGCCGACCTCTGCCTGCTTTGCCCGGTGTTCGCGCTCTGCCAGCGGTACGCCGATGCCGCGCAGCCGGGCGCTGGGACGTGGGCGGGAGTCACACGTGGCGTGTCGCCCATGGAGCGCCGTCGTCACGCGATCGCGGAGGCGAGGGAGCAGCGGCGCGCAAGGCCCAGGAAGCCCAGCGACCGCCCGTCGAGGGTCGGTCGCAGCAAGAACCCGGGCGCGCGTGACTGCACGTGCAGGTGTGGCGGCACCACCAGGGGAGGGTTCTACCTTCCCGGCCACGACTCGCAACACCTCTCCGTGCTGGTCGCCAGCGTCCAGGCGGGTCAGCTGACCGAGGACGAGGCCCTGGCCGAGGTAGCGCACTCTGCGCCGCTCACCGCGAAGCTCGCAGTCAGGATCGGGAGCTAAAGCCCAGATGAGAAGCAAAGAACAGATTGTGCGTAGGCGTACGCCTATGTTTTCCTTGGAAGTGGGGCAAGAAATCCCAGATGAGACAGCAAATAGGAGATACCCATGAACACGAAGGCCACCACCCAGACCGAAGCCAAAGCTTGCGCCTGTGGCACCTGCCACGAAGCCGTCAGCGCCCGCGCCCTCTACCGCCCGGGTCACGACGCCCGACACGTGTCGGTGCTCGTCCAAGGGCTCGTCAACGACATCGCGGACGGGCGCAAGGTCACCAAGCAGATGATCGCCTCGACCGCGGAGGAGCTTCCGAGCGAGCCGCTCCGCGCCAAGTTCACCCGCGCCGCCGACCGCATGGTCGCCAAGGCCACCGAGCCGAAGCCCGAACCGAAGGCGGAGGTCGCCCAGTGACCGACGAACGCCAGCCCCTCATCCGAATCGATGTGACACCGCGCCAACAGCTGATCCTCCAGGAGGTTGTGCGCGACCTCTACCTCGCGGAAGCCGAGGACACGGTGGACCACGACTACCTACTGGAGCTTGCCGACCTGGACGAACTAATCCGGGGTTCGCACCCTCGCTGGAACGGCCAACAGCAGCAGTTCTTCGAAGTCAAGGAGGGAGACCAATGACCATGACTGACACCCACACCAAGCGGTGCACCCGATGCCGCCGCGTGCTGTCGTTCGATGCCTTCGGCAAGGTCCGGGCGGATCGTGAGTGGCTCCGCGCGAAGTGCAACGACTGCGCAGCCGAACTCCAACGGGAGCGGCGAGCGAACAGGAGCGACCGATGAACGCCAAGCGCGCCGCGTACTACGCCCGAGTCTCGACCGATCTCCAGGTGGACAACACTTCACTGCCCGAGCAGCGCGAGATCTGCGAGGCCGCGATCAAGTCGCGCGGCTGGGAACTGGTCAATGCCTACGTGGACGAGGGCCTTTCCGGCACCGACGCCACGCGCCCAGCCTGGCGGCAGATGCTCCAGGACGCCCGCGACGGCAAGATCGACGCCGTGGTCGTGTCCAAGCTCGACCGCTTCGCCCGGAAGGCGCTCGACGCGATCCGGGAGACCGACCGACTCGCAGATATGGGCGTGGACCTCGTGCTCGTCAAAGAGCAGATCGACATGAGCACCCCGCAGGGCAAGATGATGCGGACCATGATGGCCGGGTTCGCGGAGATGGAGCGCGACACGATCGTCGGGCGCACTGCAGCCGGTCAGCGGAACGCGGCCCGGATGGGGCGCTGGGCGGGCTCCAAGCCGCCGTTCGGCTGGAGGCTCGAAGGGCTCAAGAAGGACGCCCGGCCCGTACCGGACGAACGCGAGCGGGAGGTGCTCCGCGCGATGCACCAGTTGTTCGTCAAGGAGCGCCTGAGCACCGCCGAGGTGGCCGAGCGGCTCAACCTCATGGGGATGCGCCCCCGTCAGGCCGCGACGTGGCAGTACCAGACCGTCCGGCAGACCGCGACGAACCCGACCCTGTGGACCGGCGAGACCGAGTGGGGCGCTGCCAAGACCGGCAACTATCGCCCGCACCGGAAGATCACGAAGATGAACCGCGACGGTACGCCAAAGTATGGCGACACCGTGACGGTCACCCTCGGGGATCCGGTGTTCACCCGGCAGGAGTGGCAAGCGCTCCAGCGGGCCGTGAACCGCCGGGCCGGATGGACGCCCTCGGCTCCTCAGCGGCAGATGCTCACGGGTCGGCTGTTCGGCCCGTGCGACTTCGGCAAGCACTACGACGGCATCACCACGAAGAGCCGCCCGAACCACCACTACCTGTGCGCGGGGAGGCGGTACCGGTCGAAGGAGCAGCCGCGCTGCACCTGCCCGCAGATCAAGGGCCCGGCGATCGATGAGCCGGTGTGGGCCGAACTCGCAGCGATGCTCGCGGACCCGGAGCGGCTGGAGCGACTCGCGCGTCAGTGGCTCGAACTGGACGACGACGCCGACCTCACGGACGACTCAGCGATGGTCGCGGCGCTTCGCAAGCAGGAGTCCACCCTGGAGCGCGCGATCACGCGGGCGAAGGACTTGTACCTCATGGCGGACGACCCCGCTGAACACCTGGCGACGGTGGAACGGCTTCGGGGCGAGCTCGCGGACGTGCGGGAACGCCTGGAGGGGCTGGCCTCGATGCACGCCCGCCGGGCCGACGAGGCCCAGCGGATCACGGACGTGGCGGCACTCGCAGAGCGGGCGAGGGGCCGTCTGGAGAACGCCTCGGCAGCGATGCGTCGTGAGGTCGTGGAGCTGCTCGACGTGCGAGTGATCGTGTCGGACATCGTGGCCGGGCGACCCCAGACGATCACCATCCACGGGGTGCTCGACCCCTCGATGTTCCTGCCCGCCGACGCCGCAGAACGCAAGCCATCCGAAGCGGAACGCTCCTGCCGCTCGTCTTCTTGATCCTGCCGCTGTCCGTGTTGTTCGCGGTGTTCCCCGGGATCGTCATGCTCAAGCTGGGAATCGGATGACCGGCAACGGTCGAAAGGAGGCGGACATGCTTCGCACGGTGTGGGGACGGCTGCGTTCGTCATGGACGGACACTCTGGAGGATGAGAGGGGCGATGTCCCGGGCTGGGTGCTGGTGACACTCATGACCGCAGGCCTGGTCGTCGCGATCTGGAGTCTCGCGGGGCCCGCTCTTGCCGACCTGTTCCAGCAGGCGCTCAGCCGCGTGTCGGGTATCTGAGACGTGCGCGACCTGCACGATGACGAGTCCGGCTCGGCGCCGGTCGAGTTCGTGCTGGTCGGCCTGCTTCTGACTGCACTCACTCTCGCGGTGCTGCAGCTCGCGTTGGTCGTGTACGTGCGAAACGTCGTCCACGACGCAGCAGTCGAGGGCGCCTATCACGGGGCACTCGCCGATGTGAGGCCGATTGATGGCGCGGTACGCGCCGAGCGTCTGATCGAGACGGCACTCGGCGACGGATTGGACGCCGAGATCCGGGCCGACGAGGCGGTCGGCGCATCGGGACCCGAGGTGGTGGTGACGGTGCGCGCGACCCTGCCGCTCGTAGGGCTCCTGGGCATCCCCGCGGCGATGGAGGTGAGCGCGCATGCTCCCCGCGAGAGCTTCGACTGAGCAGCCACGCCCCCGGAGCGGGAACCGGCGGCAGGGCCTGTTGGTCTCCGATGAGGGATCCGCGGCGCTCGAATTCATCCTGGTGGGCCTGATTCTGCTCGTGCCGGTCGTCTACCTGGTCGTGGCACTCGGCGCGATCCAGGGCCAGGCGCTCGGGGTCGAGACGGGCGCGCGTCAACTCGCGAGAACTATCGCCGGGTCTCCCGACGCGGCCACGGCGGATGCCCGGGCGGAGCGCGTCCTGGCCGCCATCTCCGAGGAGTATGGACTGGACCGCGGCGACGTCACGGTGGACGTCGCGTGCGGCGGGGCCGCGACGACCTGCCCCGAAGCGGGGGCGACGCTCTCGGTGACGGTCCGCACGTCGGTGACGTTGCCGCTCGTTCCGGCACTGCTGGGTCTGGACCGGCTCGCGCGGGTGCCGGTGGAGGCGACAGCGGTGCAGAAGGTGTCGCGGTTCTGGGGAACGACGCCGTGATGCGCCGTATGCGCGCGGACAAGGGGAGCCCCGACGACGAAGGGTCGGTACTCCTTCTCGCTCTCGGCTATGCGCTCGTTGCGATCGCCCTCGTGCTCGTCTGCATCGACGCCACGAGCCTCTATCTCGCTCAGAAGCGCGCGGACGCCGCCGCGGATGCCGCGGCCTTGGCCGGCGCCGACGGGTTCACTCTCACGGTCGACGGCGGGGGAGCAGCGGCGCGACTGACGGATGCCGGTGTCTACGACCAAGCCACCGAGCTCCTCAACGCTCTGGGCACCGCGACCCTGGTCGACGCCGGAACGCCCGATGGCGTGTCGGCCCGAGTGCGCGTGGAGGTGACGTGGCATCCCCCGGTTCTGACCATCTTCGTCCCCGACGGCTGGACGCTCGAGGCGACTGCGACCAGCCGCACCGCGCTGCGCTGAGGTCGCGGGCGGAGCCGTGCGACAGGCTCGCCGGCGCTCTCAGCGTGCACGCGGCACGAACCGCGGCACCCAGCGTGCGAACGCTGCCGCGCCCACGAGTCCCACGACGCCCATCGCCCCTGTGGCGACCGCCAGCGACATCGCCGCGGCGATGCCCGAGACGAGCAGCGGGGCGATCGCGCCACCGGCATCCGTCAGCGTCCGCCACGAACCGAGGAATGCCGCCGGGTCGTCCTGAGGCGCGACATCGGCACCGAGGGTGAGCAGGATGCCGCTGGAGAGACCGTTGCCGACTCCCAGCACCGCGGCGAACAGCGCGAACCACATCGCCGACTGATCGGTGTCGTGCGTGAATGCGAGGGCGACGAAGCCGGCACCCATCAGGATCATCGCCGGAAGCGCCGCCCAGAGCCGACCGAAGCGGTCCATCACCTGGCCGCTCGCGTAGAACAGGGCGAAGTCGATCGCACCCGAGATGCCGACCACGAGGGCGATGGTCTGCGCATCGAGACCGATCGACAGTCCCCACAGGGGCAGCGCGACCTGCCGGGCCGACCGCACCGCCGACAGCGAAGCGGCAGCGAGACCCAACCGCGAGAGCACGCCGCGGTGGTGCCACATCGTGCGGAAGACCCCCGCCGGTGCCGCCACGGGCACCGCGCCCGTGATCACCTCGCCGCTGTCCTCGGCGACCAGATCGCCCGCCGCATCACGCCGGTCATCACGTCGCGTCGGCGCGGAATCGAGCGCCGCGACATCCGTCTCGGGGTCCCGCCCGAGCAGCACCAGCAGCACGGCGGCGACCAGGCAGACGCCGAAGAACCAGACCGCCGCATGTTCATCGCCGAAGACCGCGAGAAGGCCAGCCGCGATGAAGGGGCCGACGAACATGCCCAGGCGGAACGTCCCACCCAACAGCGACAGCGCTCGCGCCCGGAACCACAGGGGCACCCGCGTGGTCATGAACGAGTGACGGGCAAGACCGAAGGCCGCCGCCGCCAACCCGATGACGAACGCCGAGGCCGTGAGCAGGGGCAGGTGCGGGGAAAGAGCGAGACCCACGACCCCGATCATCGCGACGCCTCCGCCGATCGCCATGGTCGCCCGTTCGCCGATCCGAGCCACCGCCCAGCCCGCGGGGATGTTGCCGCAGAGCTGCCCGACGACGAGGGCGGATGCCACGAGCGCCGCCGTCGGCACATCGGCGCCCAATTGTGCGGCGAGCATCGGGAGCAGTGGGATGAGCGCGCCCTCGCCGAGGGCGAAGAGGATCGTGGGACCGTAGATCACCGGGGCCAGGCGCCACAGCATTCGCCGGATCGAATCGGGGGAGGCCGCATCCGTCACCTCATCCACGTTAGTCTGGAGTGTCATGCTTGAATTCGATCCCGCCGCCGACATCCAGGCCCTGCGCTCCACCTTCTCCGACATCCAGGCGGTGGTGGACGTTGAGTCGTTGCGCGCCGAGATCGCGCGACTCTCCGACGAAGCCGGCGCCCCGGATCTCTGGGACGACGTCGAGAAGGCGCAGAAGGTGACGAGCGCACTCAGCCACCGCCAGGCCGACCTCAAGCGCGTCACCGATGTCGAGCAGCGCCTCGACGACCTCGACGTGCTCGTCGAGCTCGCCCTCGAGATGGACGACGAAGAGACCGCCGACGAGGCACGCAAGGAGATCACGTCGCTTCAGGGCGTCATCGGTCAGCTCGAGGTGCAGACCCTCCTCGACGGCGAGTACGACGATCGCCCCGCGGTCGTCACCATCCGCTCGGGTGCGGGCGGCGACGACGCGACCGACTTCGCCGAGATGCTCCTGCGCATGTACCTGCGCTGGGCCGAACGTCACAAGTACTCCGTCAAGGTGATGGACACCTCCTATGCCGAAGGCGCGGGCATCAAGTCGGCGACCTTCGAGGTAGATGCCCCCTACGCGTACGGCACTCTCTCGGTCGAGGCCGGTACCCACCGCCTCGCCCGCATCAGCCCGTTCGGCGGCGCCGACAAGCGGCAGACCTCGTTCGCCGCGGTCGAGGTCATCCCCGCGCTCGAAGAGGCGGTCGAGGTCGACGTGCCCGAAAGCGACATCCGCGTCGACGTGTTCCGCTCGTCGGGCCCCGGTGGGCAGTCGGTCAACACGACCGACTCGGCCGTGCGCATCACCCACCTTCCGACGGGCCTCGTCGTCTCGATGCAGAACGAGAAGAGCCAGATCCAGAACCGCGCGGCCGCCATGCGCGTGCTGCAGACGCGCCTGCTGCTACTCAAGCGCGAAGAGGAAGCCGCCAAGAAGAAGGAACTCGCCGGCACGATCACCGCGAGCTGGGGCGACCAGATGCGCTCCTACTTCCTGTACGGCCAGCAGCTCGTGAAGGACCTGCGCACCGGCTACGAAGTCGGAAACCCGGCGGTCGTCTTCGACGGCGACCTCGACGGCCTCATCGCCGCCGGCATCCGCTGGCGCAAGCGCAAGGACGACGACGACTGAGGTCGCGCGCCCGCTCCGTCGCGGCAGGCGCAGTGCGTCGATGACCGGCGAGCTTGTCGAGGGCGGGGTGTCGCGGGGCGGATCCATAGGACCGACACTTAGGCTCGTCGAGTCATGATCCGGTTCGAGCACGTCACCAAGAAATACCGCGGGACCAGCAAGCCGGCGCTGAGCGATGTCGACTTCGAAGTGCAGCGTGGAGAGTTCGTCTTCCTCGTGGGCGCATCGGGGTCGGGAAAGTCCTCGTGCCTGCGCCTCATCCTGCGGGAGGACACCCCGAGCGAGGGCAACGTCGTCGTGCTGGGGCGCGACCTGCGCACCCTCTCGACACGGAAGGTCCCCTACTTCCGGCGCCACATCGGGTCGATCTTCCAGGACTTCCGCCTGCTGCCGAACAAGACCGTGTTCCAGAACGTGGCCTTCACCCTTCAGGTGATCGGATCGTCGCGCGCGTACATCCAGCAGGCGGTCACCGAGGCGCTCACGCTCGTCGGGCTCGACGGCAAGCAGAAGCGCCTACCGCACGAGCTCTCCGGCGGCGAGCAGCAGCGCGTCGCGATCGCCCGTGCCATCGTGAACCGTCCGCAGATCGTGCTGGCCGACGAGCCGACGGGAAACCTCGATCCCGCCACGTCGATCGACATCATGCAGCTGCTCGCCCGCATCAACGAGGGCGGCACCACGATCGTCATGGCGACCCACGAGGCGGGATTCGTCGACCAGATGAAGCGTCGGGTCATCGAGCTGCAGGGCGGCGTGATGGTGCGCGATGACCTGCGCGGCGGCTACGGCGATCGCTCGTCGCTGCCGACGCTCACCCCGCAGGAGGAGAAGGGCGCCGCGGCCACCGCGGCCTTGAGCGCGGTGCTCGAGCTCCAGCGCGAGATCGCCGCATCGCCGGTCGAGCCCGTGCCCTCAGCGGTCGCGACGGCCGCCCACGACGCCGTGGCGGCCAGCGCCGTCGCTGCGGCCGTGGCGACCACGCCTCTGGCCGATGTCGCCCCCTCGACATCCGCGGCGGCAGCGGATGCCTCTGCGCCCGCATCCTCTGCCGAGCAGGCTCCCAGCACCCGGCCGATCAGGCTCGACACGCCGGCGATCGAACTCGACGGCCTCGATCTGGACGATCTGGGTGTCGCCGAGCGGCTCGGCCTGGCATCCGACGACGACGAAGTGGGGCCGACCTCGTGAGAGTGCGCCTGATCCTCGCCGAGGCGCTTTCGGGCCTGCGGCGCAATGCCTCGATGGTGATCTCCGTCGTGCTCGTGACGTTCGTGTCGCTCACCTTCGTGGGCGCCGCGATGCTCATGCAGATGCAGATCGGCAACATGCGCTCGTACTGGGCGGATCGCGCTCAGGTGTCGGTCGTGATGTGTCGCGAGGACTCCACCGCGACGACGTGCGTCGACGGCGCGGCGACCGATGACCAGGTGAAGCAGGTCGCCGACCGGCTCTCCGGCTCGGCCCTGTCGGGAATCGTGCGCGATGTGCGGTTCGAGTCGGCGGACGAGGCCTACAAGAACCTCATCGACCTCTACGGCGACGAGTACAAGGACTACGTCACGCCCGCCCAGCTCGGGCAGACCTACTGGGTGGGCCTCACCGACCCTGGCAAGTCCGACGTGATCACCGAGGCCTTCAGCGGTATGCAAGGCGTCGAGGCGGTGAAGAACCAGATGCAGTATCTCGAACCGCTCTTCTCGGCCCTGACCGTCGCCACGTACATCGCGGTCGCGATCGCCGCACTGATGCTCGTCGCGGCCGTCCTGCTGATCGCGACCACGATCCGCCTGTCGGCCTATGCGCGACGGCGCGAAGTGGGCATCATGCGCCTCGTCGGAGCGTCGAACCGCTTCATCCAGACCCCGTTCATTCTCGAAGGGGTGTTCGCTGCGTTCATCGGCTCGCTGCTTGCGGGCGTCGCGATCGTCCTCGGACTGCAGTTCGGTGTCGGCGTGTATCTCAAGCAGCGGGTGTCGTTCATCACCGACTGGGTCGACCTCGGCGACGCCGTGATCGTCATCCCCGTGCTGATCGTGATCGGGCTCGTGCTCGCGGCGCTGTCCGCCGGCTTCGCCATCCGCCGTTGGCTGCGCGCCTGACGCGCACTGAGGTAAGCTGACAGGCTGCCGCGTCCGCGGCATCCGGCCTCACCACGAGACCGCAGTGATCCAGGAGGACGCGTCATGCCCAGGGAACGCGGGGAGAAGGTCGTCGCGACCAACCGTCGCGCACGGCACGAGTACGCCATCGAGAAGACGTACGAGGCGGGCCTCGTGCTCACGGGCACCGAGGTGAAGTCGCTGCGCCAGGGGCGCGCGAACCTGAGCGACGGTTACGCCTACATCAACGGCGGCGAGGCGTTCCTCGACGCCGTGCACATCCCGGAGTACTCGCAGGGGCATTGGACCAACCACGCCTCCAAGCGCATCCGCAAGCTGTTGCTGCACAAAGATGAGATCGTGAAGCTCTCGCACGCGATCAGCGCGGGCGGGTACACCTTGATCCCCCTGAAGCTCTACTTCTCGGACGGCCGGGCCAAGGTCGAGATCGCCGTCGCGAAGGGCAAGCGCGAGTACGAGAAGCGGCAGACGATCCGTGAGCGGGAAGACAAGCGCGAGGCCGAGCGCGCCATGCGCGGCCGCAACCGTCTCGGCGACTGAGCCGCGCCGCGTCAGCGTGCCGTGAAGCGAGCTTCGACGGCGGCGGTCACCACGATGTCGTCGGGCTGGAAGTCCACGGCGGGCGCGGCGTCCATCGTCACGGCCGCGGACCGAGCGAACATCCGCGGCGCCGGCGCCTCCGGGCGCGTGTCGCCCAACAGGCCGATATCGGCGAGCTGCACGGGTTCGATCGTTTCGCGGCCGAGGGCGTGTGCATACGCCGTCGCACGTTCGACGGCGACGGCCACCGCCTGCGTGGCGACGCGTCGCTCGATGGCGGCGCGCGTCTCGGGGGTGAGGAGCCATTCGACGTTCCCGATGCGGAGCCCGTCGGTGCTCGCGATGCCGTTCAGCCAGTCGGAGAGAGCGAGCACGTCGGTGAACGTCGCGGTCAGCTCGACGGAGGCGTGGTGCACGGGGTCCAGCTGACGTCCGTCGGTGTTCCACGGGCGATCCGCCCACACCGACACGCGCTGACTCGACCAATCGTCGATGGTGCCGGATGCCTTGCGCGCGGTCAGATCGGCGCGGATCGGCTCGGCGACCGCCGCGATCCGCTCGACAACGAGGCCCCGGGCGGGGCCGTCGGCGGCGACCGTGACATGGGCGATCGCGATCTCGGGGGCGACGCGCGTCTCGCTTTCGCCGTGGACGGTGATGGTCACTTCGCTCATGGGACGAGCCTACGTCGTGGCCGGGAATCGCGGGTGCCGGGATTCCGTTGTAGACTGTGATGCTCGGATGCCTGGCATCCGAATCAAACTCCACAGTGTGACAGTGGCTCACCCTGCCGCATGACCGAGAGGTCTACAGGCTCCAGGGGCTGATCGGTTTCGACAGCGCCTGTGACGCCGCGGGAAGCGGGCCGAGGATGCAGGGTTATCTCGTAAACGACCTCTGCAAAAACATAGTTGCCGATGCAAAGCGCAACGACTTCGCCCTCGCTGCCTAAGCGAGCCCGATAGTCCGTCAGACCGTAGGCGATCCCGCTACGGACCCTGGCGTCATCTAGGGATCTAGCTGTGTGACGGGGTCTCGACGTCACATGGGACTCTTCTGAGACTGGGCTCGTCGACTTAGGTGTCTGTGACAAAGGTCGGAGCCGAGCAGAACGTCTTCACAGACTGCGCCCGGAGAAGACGTGGTATTTCAGCGTTGGACGGGGGTTCGATTCCCCCCAGCTCCACTCGGACGCTCGCGAGCGTCCCGGCCACTGTCACCACTGTGGGGTCATCGGTTGACGGACGTCTCATCCGCATGACGTTCTCGTGTGCCGAGAGCGGACACTGTCCACCGGGATCGATACCGTCGTCCTGGCTCGTCGCACCGGCGAGGCTGGGTGTGACGTCCTCGTGCGATGAGCCGCTTCCGGCGTCAGCTCTGCGGGCGCTGGATCAGCAGCAGATTCTGCTTGACATCCGCCACGGTCACCCATCCGTCACCGAATTGGTACGTCATGCCGAAGCCGTCCGCGTCGACGGTGGGCGTCTGGTTCGGGTCTTCGGTGATGTAGAGAACTCCGGCGATGTCTTTGCGCAGCCAACCCTTCGACTCGAGGCCGCTCTGCATCTTCGCGGCCTGGTCGCTCGTGATCGGCGCCCACCCGAACATCATCAGGTTGCCCGATGGCACGGCGTAATTCGCCCAGGTGCACAGCAGCCCGTCGTCGAGTGTCACGCCGCCCGCCGCGAACGGCGTCTTCTTCGACGTCCACTTCTGCGCAGCGAACTCGGCGCGCAGATCGTCGCCGATGATCGAGTCGCACGTGACGTCGAGGGGCGAGCCCGAGGGGGAGGGCTCTGCGACCGGCGCTGCGGGGGCTGTCGTGACCGCCCCCGTGCCCACGACCTCGGTCGGGGTTGTGGCAGCCGTCCCCGCGCACCCCGTCAACAGCACGGCCAGGCAGGCAGCGGTAGCCGCGGCAGCGAATCGAGGACGCTGAGCGCGCATGCGGAGCTCCGATCGGACAGGATGAGCGGCGGTGCGACGCGTCATGCGGAGGTGTTCAGCAGCGCCAGGAAGTCGGCGTGCAACGTCCCGTTGGTCGCGAGCGACGATCGGGACGTGATGGTGTCGACGCCGTCGATGTCGGTGAAGCGGCCGCCCGCCTCGATGACGATGGGGATGAGTGCCGCGATGTCGTACTCCTTCACGCCGAACTCCGCGACGAACTCGAGTCGTCCTTCGGCCAGCAGCATGTACGGCCAGGTGTCTCCGTAGCCGCGATCGCGCCACACGGCCCGACTGAGACGCAGGAGGTCGTCCGCTCGTCCGACCTCGTCCCACTGGGCGATGCTCTGGAAGCTGGCGCTCGCCTCATCGAGGGCATCGATCCGCGAGACCGACAGGCGACGAGATCCACCTTCCGGCGTGTTCGTCCAGGCGCCTTGCCCGGACGCCGCCCACCAGCGCCGACCGATCGCAGGCTGGCTGGCGACGCCGACGCGGGGCACGCCGTCGACGGCGAGCGCGATGAGGGTCGTCCACATCGGGATGCCCTTGAGGTAGTTCGCCGTGCCGTCGATCGGATCGATGATCCACTGGCGGCTCGTGTTCCCTGATGACCCGAACTCTTCGCCCAGCACGCCGTCCTCGGGGCGCTCGGCGGTGAGGAGCCGGCGGATCTCTCGCTCGGTCGCGAGATCGGCCTCGGTCACGTGGGTGGCGTCGGCCTTCACCTGGACATCGAGATCCGATGCGTCGAAGCGAGCCATCGTCACCGCGTCGGCCGCGTCGGCCAGCCGCAGCGCGAGCGCGAGGTCGGCACTCAGGTCGCCGTCGAAGGGAGCAGACCAGGCGGAGGCGGGTGAGGGGGAGTTCACTCGTCCAGGATACGCGGCCGTCCATGCTCGATTGGCGATGAGCCGAATCGTTTGGTAACGTTACTCCTCGGTTCGCCAGTGAATCTCGACAGAGAATCGGCGGGCACGGAACGCACCTCTAGCTCAATCGGCAGAGCAACTGACTCTTAATCAGTGGGTTCTGGGTTCGAGTCCCAGGGGGTGCACCGAAAACCCCGGTCAGATGGCATATCTGACCGGGGTTCTTTCGTTGCGAGGCGCGAAATCCCACGTTTACCCCCACGCTTTCGTCAGAACGGCTGGTCGTCGTCCGCAGAGCGTCGTCGCCCGCGAGTCCGCGGCGCGACCGGTTCGGCGGGTGCCTCCGCGGGTGCCGCGTCAGGATCGAGAGCTCCCAGCACCTCCGCGAAATCGGGGGCAATGTGTGCGCGCCTCGACAGGTAGGAGCCCTCTGTCGTCGCCACGTCGTTGCCGAGTTGCTGCGCAACTCCCTCGGAACCAAGCGCGCCGTCTCGAAGCGCCTCAGCGACTGTCTTGCGCCATGAGTGCGGGCTGATCGCCGCGTCACCGAGCCCTGCCGCCACGAGTGTCTTGCGCAGGCGTGTGCGGAAGTTCGATGGGCTGATCGCCGTCCCAGCCGTCGTCGTGAAGACCAAGGTCCGTCCTGCGTCCTTCGCGGACTTCACTCTCGCGCGCAGGGTCTCGTCGATCCACTCCGGCACGGTAACGACACGGTGTCCTTTGCCCGATTTGGTGCCGTCCTGGACCCGGAGGAATCCACCCTCGGCGGCAGACCGGGGAACGAGAGTCGAGGAGATCGTGAGGGTCGGGGGAGTGACGCGCTTTCCGCCACGAGCCGTCCGTCCAGGGGTGTAGGAATCAACGGACAGAGCAAGTACCTCACCGATGCGGGCGCCGGTCGCCGTGAGAACGCGAAGGACATCACGGTACGTCGCGGCGAGTTCTGCGTTGCGTCGGGCGGAGGTAGCGGCTGCATCGAACGCTGCCATGATCTTGCGAATCTCGTCCATCGTGAGCGCGCGCGCCGCATTCGGCGTGGACCTTACGACCTCGAAGGACGCTGAGGTGCGCTCTACGGGGTTGTCGAGAACGACGCCGCGGCGCTGACCCCATTTGTACGCGTTCATCAGGACGCTGCGGCTCGCTTTGATCGCCCCGGGCTTCGTTCTCGTGAGGTCTTCGAGGAAACCCTGGATTAGCGGCGTGTCCACCTCCCCGAGTCCGATCTGCCTGAAGCGTGGAGCGAGGGTGGAATCAATGTACGCGCGATATGTCGCGAGGGTCTGCGGGCGTCGCCGCGGCTCGACGGGGTTGTTGGACTTCGCGTCGGCGATAGCGAAGGCATACCAACGCTCGATCAGATCGAGCACAGTGGAACGTGCGTCGAGGTCGGCGGCTTCGAGGCGGTGAGCGCGCTTCGCGAGGGCGATCTTCTCATCGAGCGCGGCACGCGCCCGCGCCTCCGACGACCCCTCAGCTTCGAGAAACGCGGTCGTTCCGTCAAGCCTCCGGAACCGGCACCGCGCCCGGTGGAGCCGGGTGCCGATGAGCTTCACGCTCACCGTTCCCGCCTCGTTGAGGGGGAGCGCAGGGCGGGGCGTCATTGGTGAATAGGGTTCGGCACGATCATGTGTCGACCCTACCGAGAAGCACCGACCATGATGCTCTCGACTGGCGGGGTTTGACCGGGCACCTCCGCCCCGCCGGTCAGGGAGGATGACTGTGACCGAACCGTGTGCGCTGCTTTATGTGGACGCGTCGATCATCGCGCTTCCCGGGGTGACCGCTCAATGGATCGACGATCTGAATGACTTGGTCGACCACGTTGCCGAGAACCGGTACGCGTTGGAGGTCACAGCGCTCCTTCCCCCGAGGGTCTCGCGGACCGTTCGAGTTCGGGCTCTTGCTCTCCACGCAGATGCGCTTGGAACCGGATCGGCGACGCCTCATTCGAGGGTGTCCGCTATCGCGCTCGACGTACACACGCGCCGCCCGCGCCGCGTTGTGCAGGCATGGTGGCTCACCGCCGATCCCGGACCGCAGCGCCCCCTTCTGGAACGCGCCGGAGCGACTCCGTTGCGCATCCTGAACGCGCAGGGAGAGGTCGACCCTCCGCCGGTCGAGGACATCGAGGAAGTGCTGATCGGATGGACCCCACCCGTGGTCGTTCCCGAGCCTGAAACCGTGGATGTGATCTACGTGCGCGAGAGCGCGCTCCCGGATGACCTCACGCCGGTGATCTCGCTGTCCCACCAAGCGGCGCTGCACGGAATCGCTCTGTTCGTCGATGCTCCCCGTGGGATAGCAACGCGCAACGCTCTCCGGGACGCGGGGATCTCCCTGGGGCTCTCGCGCAACGCACCTGCGAACATCGCGCGGCTCGTCTGGGTCTCGGCGAGCGCAACCCGAGAGAGCACGCAAGATCGAAGGCTCGCGCCGTTCGCCGACGAGGTGCTCCCGGTCCGTCCCCCGCGAGATGCGGCTGGGTGGGATGCACTGATCGCGAGGTTGGTCCATGCGTGAGGCGGTGATCGTGCACGTAGCAGCACTCTGCGATCCGCTGCTTGACGCTGACGACTTGTTCTACTCGCTCATCTACCTCGACCGAGACCTGCGCTCCTGGGGTGTTCCGTTGCGCGTCTACGTGCCGAGCGCGGCGTCGCGCTACGCGCAGTGGTGGAACGTGCGGCTCGAAAGCGCTGCCCTGCGCGTTTTCGACCATCCGCTCGACGAGCGGCTGCGACAGGTGTGGTGGGTCGCCGGCTTGGGCTGTACTGAAGCGCCACCCGTACTTCACGCGGACCGTGTGCGCAAGTTTGCTGTTGAGCCGGGATCGGAGCCGCAGTGGGGGAGCGTGCTCGACGAAGTGGCTCGCTATCGCGCGGCAATGACGTTCCCGGGCGCCGAGTAGTCCTATCCGAACGCGCTACGCGGGGTCGTCTAGTGGACTGCTGACCTCATCGAGCCGCGCGTAGGCGACACGCATCTCATCAGTCACATCAGTGCCGAGACCCCTCACCCGCCCGCCGGTCAACGTCGTCGCATTCGTCCACCCGCTCTTTGAGCCGTTGCCCGTGACCTCTGCGCTCGTGAGTTCTCGCGCGTACGCGATGTCGAGTGTCTTGGGGTCAAAGGTCAGGAAGACCGCGGTGGTGAACTCGAAGGATCGAAACTGAGAGAACTTTCCGCCGTTGCCTGACATGATGCGAGCCTTGACTTGGATTCTGTCGCCGCTGGGCGTCGTCACGTCGTGAGACTTGGTCGAGTTCGGCTCAAGGGTTCCGCCGCGCGCGAGCCACACGATGCGCTCCGCAACATCGCCAAGCGGCGCGTTCCGGCTCCGAACGATGCCTCGACGCAATAGCTCGCGCAGCGCGTCCTCGATTCGTTCCAGCAGTTGCCGAGCGGTGAGGGAGGTCAGGTCATCGGACACGCTCGCAGACTAGCCGAGAGGTCCAGGACGAGTCGTCGCACCCACTCGATAGATTGATCTACGAGGGTTCCCGGACGAATTGAGCGCACCTGTGTCGAACAGTGAAGTACACGTAAGCAGCATCCACGATGTCCTTGAGCAGTACCGAAAGGTGGCGTTCGACGAGTACGACAAGGGCGCGCACTTCGAGCGGCTGATGCAGGCGTTCTTGCGCACCGAGCCGCAGTATGCCGAGTTGTACGACGAAGTCTGGCGCTGGTCCGAGTACCCGGAGCGCGGAACGCGGACTGACACCGGCGTTGATCTCGTCGCTCGCAACCGTGACACGGGTGAACTGACCGCGATCCAGTGCAAGTTCTTCGCACCGACCACAACGGTGACGAAAGCGATGCTCGACTCGTTCCTCTCTGCCTCCGGGAAGATGACGGAGGACGGCGCGCCCGAGTTCTCCTCTCGACTTGTGATCTCGACCTCGGACAAGTGGGGGAAGAACGCCGAGGACGCTATCTCGGGGCAGTCGATCCCCGTCGAGCGCCTGCGCGTTCAAGACCTCGACGACTCGTCGATCGACTGGTCGCAGTTCGTGTGGAACGAACCCGCAAAGCTGGAGAAGAAGCGACTCAAGACGCCATTCGACTACCAGCGCACCGCCATCGACGATGTGGTCGCGGGCTTCGCCGACCGTGACCGCGGGAAGCTCATCATGGCTTGCGGCACGGGGAAGACCTTCACCTCGCTGCGTCTTGCCGAGCGAGTCGTTCCGCTCGGCGGCACCGTCCTGTTCCTCATGCCGTCGATCGCGCTGCTCTCGCAGACGCTCAAAGAGTGGACGATCCAGGCAGAAGTGCCAATGCGTTCGTTCGCGGTCTGCTCTGACGTGTCGGTTGGTAAGCGTCGCACAGAGGAGGACATCCCCGTCACGGACCTCGCGTTCCCCGCGACGACGAACGCATCGGCGCTGGTCAAGCAGTTCGAGTCCGGCGATGGTTCGGACAAGCTCACCGTGATCTTCTCGACGTATCAGTCCCTCCCCGTCATCTCGAAGGCTCAGGGAATGGGGCTGCCGGAGTTCGACCTCATCGTGAGTGATGAAGCGCACCGGACAACCGGCGCTGCGATAAACAGCGAAGACGAGTCCGCGTTCATGAAGGTGCATGACCAGTCGTTTGTGCAGGGCAAGAAGCGTCTCTACATGACCGCGACCCCGCGCATCTTTTCGGACGGCACTCGCAAGAAAGCGGGGGAGATCGGCGCGAAGCTCGCTGACATGGACGACGAAGCAGTATACGGACCCGAGTTCCATCGACTCGGATTCGGTCAAGCGGTCAGCATGGGGCGCCTCACCGACTACAAGGTGCTCGTTCTCGCGGTCGATGAGTCGTTCGTCGCGCGCGAGTTCCAGTCGTTGATGTCCCAGGACGGCTACGAACTCGCGATGGAGGACACTGCGAAGATCGTCGGCACCTGGAACGGTCTCTCAAAGCGTTCGGTGATCCCCGGGGAGTACCAGGATGACCCGTCGCCGATGCAGCGTGCGGTGATGTTCGCGAAGGACATCGCGACTTCACGCAAGCTCGCCGACGCGTTTCAGCAGGTCGTCGAGGGCGAGATCGAGCGAATCGACGGATCGGGCGAGGACACCTCACGGCTTCTTCACGCCGAAGCGCGCCACGTTGACGGCACACAGTCGATGCTCGTGCGCAACGAGAAACTCGACTGGCTCAAGGAGCCATCGCCGGACAGCACCGTTCGCATCCTGTCGAATGCGAAGTGCCTGTCCGAGGGTGTGGACGTTCCCGCGCTCGATGCGGTGATGTTCATGAACCCGCGCAAGAGCGTGGTTGACGTGGTGCAGTCGGTGGGTCGCGTCATGCGCAAGATGGCGGGCAAGAAGTTCGGATACGTCATCCTGCCGATCGCGATCCCTGGTGGGGTTGAGCCGGACGAAGCGCTGAACAACAACGACAAGTACCGGGTGGTCTGGCAGGTACTCCAAGCGCTTCGCGCTCACGACGAGCGGTTTGATGCCGAGGTCAACAAGATCGACCTCACGAAGAAGACCAACCGTCTCATGGTCGACGTGATCGGCGCTGGCGGCGGCAAAGGCGAGGACGAGGAAGACGCCGCGACCAAGGGCGCCGACAAGGTGCAAGGTGCGCTGCAGCTCGACTTCTCCAAGATCGAGGCATGGCGCGAAGCGATCCTCTCGAAGATCGTGCAGAAGGTCGGTCAGCGTCGCTACTGGGAGAACTGGGCGAAGGACGTTGGCGAGATCGCGAAGGCACATGCCGCGCGCATCAACGCGCTCGTGAACGGGGACAACAAGCGGATTCGCGACGAGTTCGAGGCGTTCACTGAGGGTCTGCGGCTCAACCTGAACCCCGACATCTCGCACGACGATGCCGTGCAGATGCTCTCGCAACACCTCATCACGCAGCCTGTGTTCGACGCGCTCTTCGAGGGGTACGCGTTCAGTGAGAACAATCCTGTCTCGCAGGTCATGAACGCAATGGTGCAAGTGCTCGACGGTGAGAACCTTGAGAACGAGACAGCCAAGCTGGAGTCGTTCTACGAGAGTGTCCGCACCCGCGCCGCGGGGATCGATGACGCCGCAGCGAAGCAGACGATCGTCAAGGAGTTGTACGAGAAGTTCTTCTCAACCGCGTTCTCCAAGACGAGCGAGAAGCTCGGCATCGTCTATACGCCGAATGAGATCGTGGACTTCATCCTCCACAGCGTCAACGACATCCTGAAAGACGAGTTCGATACGTCGATCTCGGATGAAGGAGTGCATGTTCTCGACCCGTTCACTGGCACGGGGACTTTCATCGTTCGGCTGCTCCAATCGGGACTCATCAAGCCGCATGACCTCGCGCGGAAGTACCGCTACGAGCTTCACGCGAACGAAATCGTGCTGCTCGCGTACTACGTCGCTGCGATCAACATCGAGGAGACCTACCACTCGCTTCGTGGCGGCAAGTACGTCCCGTTCGACGGCATCGTCCTGACCGACACGTTCCAGATGTTTGAGGACGATGACGAACTCGACGACATGGGCATCTTCCAAGCGAACAACGACCGTGTGATCGCGCAAAAGGAACGCGACATCCGGGTCATCATCGGCAACCCGCCGTACTCGGCTGGGCAGAAGTCGGGAAACGATGACAACGCGAACAATTCATACCCGACCCTCGACGCCAAGATTCGCGACACCTACGCCCGGCAATCCACGGCGTCGCTGAAGAACAACCTGTATGACTCGTATATCCGTGCAATCCGCTGGGCTTCAGATCGCATTGGTGACGAGGGGATCGTCGCGTATGTCTCGAATGGTGGGTACATCGACAGCAATACCGCAGACGGTCTACGGCTGAGCTTGGTGGACGGGTTCACTAGCGTCTACATTTTCAACCTACGGGGGAACCAGCGAACGGCGGGCGAGCAGTCACGGCGCGAGGGCGGGAAGGTTTTCGGGGCTGGTTCTCGCGCGACGATCGCGATCGCCGTGCTTGTTAAGAACCCCTCACGACAGAGCCCCGCCAGCGTCTATTACTACGACATTGGTGACTACCTGACGCGAGAGCAGAAGCTGAGCGCGATCACACAGTTCAAGTCCACGGCGGGTGTTCCGTGGCGGGCAATCACCCCGTCAAACGAAGGGGACTGGATCAACCAGCGCAGTTCATCGTTTGGCTCGTTCGTTCCCATAGGAGAGAAAGACACGGGCGGTGCGTCGCGCGGCATTCGTGTGTTTCGGACGCACTCCGGCGGACTCAAGACCAACCGGGATGCTTGGGTGTACGGCTACTCAATCGAGTCCATGCTTGGCAACGCGGAGCGTTTGTCTGATGTGTATAACGCCGAGCGGGAGCGCTGGGTGGACGCAGGAAGCCCCAAGGACGCGGCGAGCTTCGTGACGAAAGACGAACGCCAAATCAAATGGACTAGCGGTCTGCTCGCGGACATGGCTCGTGGGAAAGCTGCGATCTTTGATGAGTCCAAGGTTCGGCGCGCGATGTACCGCCCCTACTCGCTCCAGCAGGCGTACTTCGACGCGCAGATGAACGAACGCCAGGGGCGTCTGAACGACATGTTTCCGAGCGCGAGCTCTCCGAACGTAGGCATTTCGGTTCCTGCTCCAGGAAGCTCAGCCCCACCCTTCATGACGCTGATGACCAATGTCATGCCCGACTTGGGTTTGGCGGGAATCAGCGCAGTGCAGTTCTTCCCGCGCTACACGTACCGTGCGGTCGAGAATGACCCCGCGTCGCTCTTCCCTGAGGACGGCACGCTCGGTGTCTTCGATGAGATGGATGGCAAGCTCACCGCTCCCGCTGCACCAGGGTTCGAGCGCATCGACAACATCACCGATGAGATTCTGACCGACTACCGGCAGTCTTTCGGGAAGAGCGTGACGAAGGACGACATCTTCTTCTACGTCTACGGGCTGCTGCACTCGCGCGAGTACCGGGCTGAGTTCGAGGCTGACCTCAAGAAGATGCTGCCCCGCATCCCGAAGGTCGGCGCGTTCAAGGAGTTCGTCAAAGCCGGTCGCGCGCTCGCAGAGCTTCACCTGAACTACGAGACTGTTGAGCCCTACCCGCTGATCGAGAACGGCACGCCAAACGCCTCGCTGCGTGTCACCAAGATGCGTTACGCGAAGGAAGGCCGTCAGGAGAACAAGACGACCATTATCTACAACGACGGCATCACCCTCACCGGCATCCCGGAAGAGGCGCAGGAGTACCTGCTCGGCTCTCGATCAGCTCTCGACTGGATCATCGAGCGGTATCAGGTGAAGACCGACAAGGCATCGGGCATCGTCAACGATCCGAACGCCTGGGGCGACGAGCGCGGCGACCCGCGCTACATCCTCGACCTCATCAAGCGGATCACGACTGTGAGTGTCGAGACGGTCAAGATCGTCAACGGGCTGCCGTCGCTGGAGGTCATCGGTGCTTGAGCAACTGACGATCACGGGCGGGGCGTGCTTCGGAGAGACCCCGCTAGTCCTCAAGCCGCTTCAGCGAGTCAACTTCTTCTTCGGTCCCAACGGCTCCGGGAAGACCACGATTAGTCGTGCGCTCGATGGCTCCCATGAAGCGACTGCGAGTTTCGTCTGGCACGACTCTGCACCTTTGGCGATCAAGGTCTACAACCGTGACTTCGTGAGCAAGGTGCTCCGCGAGTCCAGCCGTATTCCGGGTGTCTTCGTGATCGGCGACAAGAGCGCCGAAGCCGAGACTCGTCTCGGACAGATTGAGGGGGATACGGGCGAGCGGGCTCAAGCGGTCGATGCGCTCGGGCGAGCGAACACCAGTCTGGCGCAAGCCCAGACGGCAAACTCCGATGCCAAGGCTGCGTTCCTGCAAACGGCATGGGACGCGTACAAGGCTTTCACCGACGCGAACCCTTCGCTCAAACCCGCCTTCACAGGGACAGGAGGGATCGGCAACTCTAAGCAGATGCTTGTTGATCGGCTCTTGGCGCTCTCCGCCAACGATGAGCCGGTTCCGGTGCTCGCCGACCTCACCTCAAATGCAGATGCGGTGTTCTCACGCGACAGCACCGTCGTGGGGAAACTCACCTCGCTTCCGACGTTTGTGTTGCAAGATCACGAGGGCTACAAACTGCTGGGCACCCGTGTCGTCGGAAGCGGAACGGTCACACTCAGCGAACTCGTAGAGCAGTTGGGGAGTAGCGACTGGGTCGCCACGGGGCGTTCATTCCTTCACGAGAGCAACGGGGTTTGCCCCTTCTGCCAGCAGATTGCTCCAGCCAACTTGGTTGCCGATCTCGCGACCATGTTTGACGACCACTACGCGGCGCAACGAGCCGAAATCGATGCGTTCAAGGTGGACTTCGAAGCATGGCAGGCGCTACTTACCGCAGCCGCCGACGCGCCCTCAGTCGCTTCCTCTGGGTTCGTAGACAAGGCGGCGTTCCACACGGCTCGACGCAAGCTCGACAAGGTGATTGCGTCGAATGCCGCGCGACTTGCGAAGAAGATCACGACTCCGTCCGAGGCGGTCGAGTTTGAGTCTGTCGAATCAGCGCTCAAGGCTGTCAACGACGTGATCGCGGCGGCAAACGCCGGCATTGACGCTCATAACAAGCTTGTGGGGAGCCGCCGAACGGAGCGCCCGCTTCTTGTTAGCAGATGCTGGCGCTATCTCGCCGAGGTCTCGCTCGCAGGCACGATTGCGGCATACGAGCAGAAGCAAGAGTCCCGCGACACCGGGATCAGCTCTCTCCAAGGCAAAGTCAAGGAGGCGACCGGCAAGATCGCGGCTCTTGACGATGAGGTTCGATTGCTCCAGCGGGCGGTGGAGTCAACCCGTCCGGTGATCGAGCAGATCAACGGCATCTTGGAGCGGAGCGGATTCACGTCGTTCAAGATTGTGGAGTCAACTTCGCTTCCCAACGGCTACATGCTGTCGCGTGGAGACGGGGAGGTGAAAGAGCAGTCGTTGAGTGAGGGCGAGCGAACGTTCATCGCATTCCTCTACTACTTCCACTTGCTCGACGGACGAACCGAAGGTGCGGACGACGCGCCTCGGGTTCTTGCGGTCATCGATGATCCAATCTCCAGCCTCGACAGCGATGTGCTCTTTGTTGTGGGCACGCTCGTAAGGCAACTCATTCGTCGCGCGGCGTCCGGTTCGGATCGGATCGAACAAGTACTCGTCCTGACTCACAATGTGTACTTCCACAAGGAGATCGCTCACCTGAGGCAGGGCGAGAGCAGTGGTGGACGTACGTTCTTCCTGATCCGAAAGCGCCCGTCGACCCCGAGCACTGTTGAGCCGAGCAGGAAGAACCCCGTGGAGACGGAGTACGGGCGACTCTGGGCAGAGGTGCGGCGAGCTATTGATGGTGAACAGATGAACATCATCGGGCTGGAGAACATCCTCCGTCGAATCCTGGAAAGCTACTTCCGTGTTATGGGCGGCGGCATCTGGGACGAAGAGATCACCCCGTTGCTCAACGCGGACGAGCGGCACATCTTCCAGGCGCTCTTCCGCTGGGTGAACGACGGATCGCACTCGGTGATTGAGGACGCTTACTACTCGCCGTCGCCCATCAGCCAAGACCTGTACTTGCAGGTGTTTGCGCGAGTCTTCGCTGTCACGAAGCACGAGGCGCACTACCAGATGATGCTCTACGGGAAGCGAAGCCTCGAAGAGCAGGCTGAGTCAACCTCGGCTCAAGTGAAAACGGCGATGCAGTGAAGTGACGGTCGCTATCAACGCTTATTGAACAGATTGGTCTCCGTGTCCCCACTCTTCAAACGCAGAAGAGAGCTTGCCGCACTCGCAGAGCGCGAACGTCAGGGCGAGTCGTTCTGGTCTGACGCTTTCTCTCGCGAGACGCGAGTACGCCTTCAGTTCGTCATGAACAGCGAGGTCGGCGGGGATCATCGCATCCCATGACGCGCCGCTGTTGCTGACCATCGAGAAAGCCTGCCGATGGGCGTCCGCCGACCGGAGCAATACGGGAGATGCTCACAACGCCGACACCGCATCTGCTGAGGACGCCTGGTTCGCCATACATATCGTGGGAGCGATCATCCTGCGCCTTGCCCACGCGACGCCACGCGGCGAAGCAGGGGAGTGATGCCTTTGATGTGGAAGTCGCTGAGCTTGCCACCGGCAATACTTTGATACATGATTACAAGTATCGAAGTAACCGAGTTGGCACTCAAGGGGACACGTTGGAACACATCATCATCAAGGTGAACGAGGATGCACGCAAGGTCGAGTGGTCCTTCGACGAGTGGATGGAACGCGGGCTCAAGTGGTGGCGAACGCGCGCCGACCGCGTGATCTCCTGCACCTATGCAGTCGTCGTCGACGCAAGCGGCACCGTGGGCGCCATCGGTGAGGTCATCGGAGTCCGAAAGGACCGGAACCACAACCCTGTCCGCATAGCAATCGAGATCGAGCCGCAGAGAGACAGCCCGTTGCTCGGCAAGAGAATCGCCGTGAACGCGTCGCGCAACCCAATCGAGTTCACGCGCGACATCCTCTACCTGGACGAGTAAGGGGTCAGATCTCGGCTGCAAGCGCCCGTGCCACGGTGCTCTTGCCGACCCCGAGCGCCCTCGCGATCTGCGCGTAGCTCTTGCCTGACGCTCGAAGCGACCGCGCCAGCTCAACCTGTTCGTGGTTGAGTGCCGGTGGGCGCCCGATGGTGGTGCCGTGCTCGCGCGCCGCGTGAACTCCCGCGGTTACTCTCTCCCGGATGACTGAGCGCTCCATCTCTGCGACCGCCGCCAAGATACCGAGCACAAGGCGTCCCGTGGAGCCGGCTGTGCTGATCCCGTCGCTCATGGTCCGGAGCGCGACGCCGCGCGCGTCGAGGTCTTCGACCAAGGCGAGCACCGCGGCGGCATTACGCCCGACGCGGTCGAGCCGCCACGCAACGATCTCATCGCCCTCTCGGGCGTGGTCGAGCAACGCGCGGAACCCGGGGCGCTCGGCGGGTGCGACGCTGCCGCTGACGCCTTCGTCGGACCACGTCTTCGTGACCCCCACGCGTTCGAGCGCATCGCGCTGAAGGTCGAGCGATTGGTCGCGTGTCGATACGCGAAGGTAGCCCAGCAGCATGTGTCCGTCCCCTCCCGAAATGGTGCCGAAATCCGAGACATTCCGGCACGGGTATGCGGGACGATCTGCTCCTGAAATTGCGCGGGTGCGATGACCACCGACCGACCGTCCCAGAACCTATAGGTTTCGGTTCTCCCGCATCATGGTCGGTGCCCCGGAACCTCGCGGTGTAGAGACGGGGCTCGGTAGGATCGCGCACATGAATCCGGCGCTCTGCCCGCGTTGCGGGGAGATGCTGCGTGTTTTCGAAGCAGAACTCGGGGTCTATCTCGGCTGCGAAGAGTGCTTGTGGATGAGCGAACCGGAGCGCCTCCAAACCAGAAATCCCCCGGCACAGGAGGAGCCGGGGGATTTCTGAGGGCGCGGGCACACACTCCACCACCCCGGGAAGGGGACTGCACCGAGAGGGAAGAAGAGGGGGAACCTCTCGGCGCAGCCCGGTTGGTTAGGCGCGCTTGCGGCGCGCCCAGATCAGCGCGCCCCCGGCGACGGGGGCGATCCCACCGATGACGCCCGCCCAGATCGCAGGGGTCGTGGAGCCGCCGGTGTACGCGAGCGTGCCGCGCGGCGTCGCGGAGGCAGGTCCGGCGAATGCCACGACCCCGAGGAGCGCTAGGGCGGAGGTGACGAGAACGGGGGTCTTGCGCATGTGGGGAAGTCCTTTCGGGTGGAGGACGAACGCCCTCGCCTGTTGAACCCCACCCGCGCGCGATTTGCCCCCTAACCCCGCGGATATCGCACGCAATCCGCAAGGTTCTTGCGCAGGCGCGGATCGTCGGAAGGCTCGAAGCCTTCACGCGCCTACCAGCACCGCAGCCGCTCCACGTCGCTGCCGAGGTCGCCGGAGGGGCGGAGAGCGAGTGCCCATCCGTGCCGGTCGGCGAGTGCAGTGATGGCGCGCAGCCCCTCCGTGCCGCGTCCTTGACCTCGCTCCGAGACCCGGATCGTGTCGATCTCGATGAGCCCGTGCGCCCCCCGGGATCGTCCCGGGGTGGACGGTGACCCGCACCCCGTGCTCCGCCGCGACCCGGACAATCTCGGGGGATGCGTACTCGGACGAAATCCAGCCCGGGTGCCGGCGAGCTTCGATGCCACTGCTACACGAGGATTCGCTGAGGGATCAAGCGACTTTGGTTCATGAATTTCGAGCCGAATGGCTGGCGACGTCGTCGCTACGTTGATAGGTGTGCTTCCGCACGAGTTGAAAGGGAACCAAATGGGCAATCGAGTCAAGCTGGGATTCGCTGCAACAGGCGTCGCAATCGCATTGACGATCGCGACGGGAGGGGCGGCGACAGCCGCCGATCTGACGACGGAAGACGGTTCTTACGTCTCCGCCGAGGACACGATATCCGCGCTGCAAGGCGTGAGCGGAGATCTGGTTCTGGACCCTGCCGGGGGGGCGGGAATCGGGACGGTTCAGCTATCTGATACGGCATCGGTCACCGTTCCCGCGGACCCGTCCGATGGCATCGCTCTGGACAGCGACGGACTGGGTGTGTCGATCGGTCTTCCGGGATCCGATGCTGCGGGCAGCGGAGTGGTTCAGCCCGATGGTACGGTCACCTACCCGGGTAACGGCTTTAGCAACTCGGTCGTCGCCTCGGACGAGGGGCTCCAACTCCTCACGACGATCTCCGGGTCTGATGCCCCGACCAAGTACGAGTACGACGTCGCATTGCCTGCGGGAGCCGCGCTCCGAGAGTCGGGCGGCGGGACGCTCGCCATCCTCGACCAAGGGGGCAATCCTGTCGCAATGGTCCTTCCAGCCTGGGCGCGCGATGCGAATGGCGTAGCAGTGACAACGCATTTTGCAGTCGAGGGCGACAAACTGGTTCAGTACGTCGATCACCGTCAGTCAGGTGTTGCGTATCCGGTCGTCGCGGACCCCCAGTTCGCTTGGATGGGAGTTCTGCCGACCGTCAAGCTGAATCGTAGCGAGACCTACAACATGCGCTACTCTGCGATGCCGGGCAAGCTCGCACTCTGTGTGTCGCTCGGTGGCGTCGCCGGTGTCGCGCTTGCTGTCCCGTGTGCCGCCAGCCTTGCGGTACTCAGCGCGAAAGCGGGTACCATCTACGCCAGCGGTAAGTGCATGCAGGTTCTCATCGGACCTGGCATCCTCGGGGGCGTTGAGTACAAAGACAGCTACTGCAGGTAGGGACAGATGCGACGACTGTTTAGCTTCCAAGCCGGACGAGCACTGTTTGGATCGGTGACTCGGGTGCTGATCGTGTTCGGATCTCTCCTGGCTTACTACTTGCTTGCGATGTGGGTCGAACCGTATGTGCCGTGGTGGCTCACAACGGTCGTAGGGTTCGTGCTCCTTTTCGGACTTCTCTACCTCGGATCCGTATGGCTGGATCACGACATCATGCGTGGAGCAAAACAGGACTCGTCCGAACGGGGTCGAAGCTAGTCCAGACAGTAAACCTGTCTTCAGATCGGTTCACTACCCGGAGGCATCCGGCGTCTCTGATACTCCAGAGACGCCGGATGCCTCTGATTAGTAATGAGCGCCTTGCTGCGATCTGGCTCACTTTGCCCCACCTTAATCGGGGTTGGTTTTCACGCCCAGCGGGGCGCGTTGTCTAGCGGGGACAGGTTGCGGCGCGTTGACATAGGTCCCGGCTTGGATGTGGCGAGCGGGCTCCGAGCCTGGACGCGGGTCGCTTAGCCCACTAGCGAGCACCCGCACCGTCAGAAAGCACTTGCATCAGACGGCGGAGGTTGCGGGTGGTCGAGCAGATCGTCGAGCGAGAACTCGGCGGGAACGGGGGGCGATTCAGCGCCGCGACGAGGCGGCACCGGGTCGTCGCCGAAGTCCGCGAAGGGGTCGTCGGAGAAGCCCTCGAACGGGTCTGCGAGGGTGGCGGGTGTCGGGGATTCGGGCTGCATGATCTCCCACTTCTGTGCGCGTGGGACACCGCGTGCTTCGAGGAGAGCGGGGAGCCGGAGTGCGTCCTCGTAGGCGACGCGGAAAGCCGCGACGCCTGCCCCTCCCTCCGCCATCGTGACGCCGGAACCCGGCATGTCCCCAAGGCGCCCGAGAAGGTCAGATGCCTCGGGCGCGAACTGTCCCGGGAAGAGCATTCGGAGCGATTCGGGAGCCATCGGAGCGGAACCGGGTACCTTCAGCTGCACCTTCTGTCCGATGTTCGCTCGGAACTCCCCGGGAAGGAACGAGGTGTCGGGACGCTGTACGCCGAGCACCATGTGGATGCCGACGTTGCGCGCCTCGCGACCGAGCTTTCCGAGGTAGAGCCGGATGATCGTCTTTGCGACCCGGTCCTGCTCGAACTCGACCCTGAGGGGGTCGTCCTTGTCGAGAGCCGACAGGTTTGCGGACGAGTCTTCGAGCAGTGATGCGGCTTCGTCGATGATGACGGTCACGGGACGGATGCCCTCCGCGGCACGTACGTCGGCGGGGAGCTTTGCCCAGAACCCGATTCCGTGAGCCTGAAGCACCTTCTGGCGCCGGACGCGCTCCGCGTACACCGTCTCGATGACTGCCCGCGCCTCGGGAAGTGTGGTGACCGCTACCGCGGCGCACCAGGGGTGCAGCGGGGTGAAGTCGACCGCGTTCTTCGTCGGATCGACGACGATGAGATCGTGCCCTCTAGACAGCGCGCCAACGGCGTGAGCGAGAAGGAAGTAGGACTTGCCCGCACCCGTCTCTCCCGCGACCAACCCGTGTGGGACGGAGAGCTTCTGCCCGACGACGCGCGCGCCGGTGTCCTGCCCGTGGGGGATGAAGTCCCACAGGTCGGGGTCGAAGTCGATGGTGAGGTCGGCGAGCGGAACACGCTGCGGGAGCCGGAGCGGATCGCGGCGTTCGAGCACCACGCGACCCGACACGAGGTCTTCCTCGATGCGCCAGTCGGCGTGGGCACCCGGAATGACTAGCACCGCGGCGCGCCAGACGGCAAGCCTCTTCTCGGCGTCCGTGCCCGTCTCCGGCGAACGGAGAACCTGCACGAGGTCGACGATCCGCGGGTTGTCGGGGTCGAGTTCGACGCAGACCTCGACCTCCCAGGGACGAACCTTCAAGAAGCTCGCGAGACGCGCGCGGATCGCCCGCGCTTCGGGGGTGAGGTGCGCGATCACGGCGTTCTTCTCGTGGAGATCGACCTCGACGAGATCGAACCCGCGCTGACGCACGCGCTCGGCGAGAGCGTCCACCTGAGAGCCTTTGAAGTCGCTGCTGAGCGTGAGCCGCTGCGCGTCAGGGCGCTCTTGGACGACGGCGATCATCGACGTTTCCGGGTCGAACTTCCCCGGGGTAAATCCGTGACCGAAACGCGCGTCGAAGGACTCATCGAGCTTCGCACGAGCCGCCGCCGTGTTCGGGAACCCGGGGACGTGAACGCGCGCGGGGACGCTCACGTCCAGTCCTTCTCGTCGAAGGTCGGGATGTCGCTGTTCTCGCCGGCCGGCGAGCCGGACGGCTCCGAGGCGCCCCACGGGTCGTCCTCGTCGAGCGCCGTGACGGTCTCGACGGGCGCGGGCTGCGACAGGTCGCTTTCACCCTCGATCAGACCGCCGGATGCAGCGCGCGCCTGCTGCTTCGCGAACGTTTCCGCTGAGATCGGGATGAGGAGGACTCGCTGATAGTCGGCGTCGGCGATCTCGAAGTGCTGCCCGAGCTTCGTGCGCGCCAGGCGCTCCCCGAGCGCGGTGAGGTCCACATCGACGTGCGGGGTGACGACGATGGCGGCGCCTTCGCCGTATCCCCACGATGCCGCGGGGATGCCGGTTTCGGGGCGCGGCTCGAAGAGCGCGCGGGGGGTGCCGCCGAGCATGGCGGCGAGGGAAGCCTCGATTTCGGCTTCCGCTTGCGCCGTCGCACGAGCGTCGCGAACCGCGAGGCGCCCGAGGAAGACGGGGAGCGGGAGGAGATTCACGAGGAGCGCCACGCCTGCGAGACCGGTCGCGAGACTCTGAAGCCACGCCGGGAGGAACGAGATTGTGACGCTGCGGTAGAGCACGCTCGCAGCGACGAGAGAGAGCGACGACCAGACCCACCACGCGGGGACGTGAGTGCGGAGGAGTCGGAAGAACGCTCGGACACGGAGGGGCGTCTGCGAGAAGGCGGCGACGCGGCGTGTGACGAAGTAGGTGCCGAGGAGACCGAGGACGCCACCGGCAAGCGGCGCGGTGCTCCACAGGACGCCGGTGACGACCCCCATGACGAGCACGAGCGCGGTGGCGAGCACCTGCTCGACGACCGAGAGCCCGTCGCGCTCGACGTGCCTTGGTCGGTCGGCGAGGATTGCCCATCCCGCGGAGCGACCCGCGAGACGGGTGGCGGCACGCCCGTTCGCGCTCCAGCGGGCGATGTCGCGCTGATCGTAGAAGCTCATGATGTGTTCCCTCTTCCTTGATGATTTGGGGCTGTGGTGCGTCAGTCCGCGCGGTGGACCTCGACGGTGAAGACGAGCGGGTGGTCGATCTCGGACGGGCGCAGCTGCTCCACCACGACGCGGTAGGTGCCGGGGGACACTCCGGTTGCGATGAGCGCGAGCCCGCCGTCCTGCCCCTTCGCCTCGAACTTGCCCTCGACGGGGCTGCCATCCGCGCGCTCGAAGGTGATCGATACGGTCGCGTAGTCGAGCGGGATGAAGGCGTACCGCGGCTCGATGAGGAGCGCGGAGCCGCTGCCGTCGCTCTCGATGATCGTTCGAGTGCGAGACTGCACGACCTCGTTTCCGAAGGTGTCAGCCTCGCGCGAGACCTGCGCGGAGAGGGAGCGGGCGGCGGCATCTGCGTCGCTCGCGGTGGAAGTCGCGACGGTGAGCGACGCGATCCCGACGCCGAGGGTGGCGATGAGGAGTGCACCTGCGCCGAGCGCGAGAGCGTGGCGGCGGAGGAAGGGGACGGGGCTGTTCATGGTCTTCTTCTTTCAGCGGAGGCGGAGGGCGCGGGCGCCCTCGCGGTCGGAGATGAACGACGCCGCGGACAGCGTCGAGATGAGGTCGGGGAGGAGACTGACCACACGGAACGTCGGGGTGTGCTCACCCCACGCGATGCGGACGCGGTCGTCGACGACTGCGAGATCGAATGCGTCATGGAACGGGTAGTCGAGAACGTCGTGGAGGTCGGCTGTCGCGACGCCATCGACACTGATCTCGACCCACCGCGAGGTCATGTCATCGGTCGGGTACGAGAGGCGAATGCGCCGCTTGCGGAGCGAGACCTCCTCCTGCGCGATCTCCGCCGCGCGAGCGGCGTCGCGCACGCGCACGAGCGCCTCGCCCGAGTCGTTCGAGATGCGCAGCGTGGTTGCGTCGAGCGGGGTGATCGAGAGGCTCATGGGTTCACTTCCTGTCGCACTTTTCACCCCGTAACGAGCGCCTTTGCCCCGACGGCGAGCCGCTCCCGCACGCGGGATTCGGCGATCCGTACCGCCTTCGGAGAGAGCCCGTGCCGCTGCTCGATTGCCCGCCGTGGCTCCGGTCGACCGCCGAGGGCGGGAGCGAGGATGCGAGCGGCGAGGTCGCGGCTGAGTTCGTCGGCGTCGTCGAGCGTGTCGAGGACTGCGCCGATCAGGTCGCGCATCTCGTCGTCGTCACCGACCGTCTCCTTCTCCTCGCGGAGAGCATCGCGCTCGGCTCGCGCCTCGGCGCGGGCGGCATCTCGCAGCGCGTTGGCGACAGCGTTGCCGACGACATTGCAGAGCCAGGTCGAGAAGGTCGCGTCACCGCTGGGGTCGTAGTCGAAACTGCGGCGGTAGAGGGAGTCGTTGAGCGCGTCACCGACGAGATCGGCGTCCACGCCCGGGAGGCGACGGTGGACAGTCGCGAAGACGCGCCAATGGGTTCGGGAGTGGAGCCTCCCGAGCGCCCGGTCTGCGGCGCGCACGTCCGCCCCGGGGATCGGGGATACGGTGCGCTTGTCTGCGGAGCGCTCATAGCCCGCGCGGTAGAGCGCGAGGTCGGCGGTGTCGGGGTTGATTGCCTCTTCCATGCGCCGTTACACGCATAGAAAGGGGCTCCGCTGGACGGTTTCCCTCGAACTACTCCGTGAGGGTTCCGAGATTCCCTCGAACGTTCCGCATCGCGGCTCGAAGAACCGTCGGCGGAGTCGCGTCGGGCAACGCCTCGTCAATGATGTGCGCGAGTTCGTCGAGCAAGATGCGCCGGTCGGCGAGGTCGCTCGGGATGATCCGGCGGCTGTCGGCATGATCGACCGGCAGATATCGGACGCGACCGGTCACGATTACGTGCACTGTGGAATCGGATGCGGAGATCGCGATCCACAGATGGTCTCTTCCGATCTCGACGAAGTGCCGCCAGCGGAGTGCGGGCGCGGTCATTGTCCACGACCGATCACGTCGCGCTCGGCGACCATGCGGCGCTTGCCGATCTGCCGGGACGGGAAGCTGCCCTCGCGCACGGCTCGGGCGAGGGTTGTGCGGTGGACGCCGAGCAGCGCTGCCGCCTTCGAGACGGGCAGGTAGCGTGCGGTGGTGTCATCGGACATCGACGACCACCCCCTGCGCTGCGAGATGCTTCGAGGCGACCATCGCGGCGTGTGCACTGTCAGGCACGGACACGTCGGCAGTGACCGCGCCGTCGCCGAACTCGATGCGCAACGTGGCGTCGTCGGGGCGGCTGAGGGTTGCGGTGAGATCGGTCATCCGATGTTCCAATCCTTGCGGTCAGCGAGCGTGATTGCCCCTCGGGGGAACATCGCAACCGCGATCTCCTGAACGGTGTTCTTCCGAGGGTTCTTGCGTGGAGTCAGCCAGATGCTCGGGAGTCCGTGCGCGCGGGCTTCGCCTTCGGTCATGTCGAGCCACTCCTTTGCGCGCTTCTCCAGCTCATCCCTGCTGATATCGCGAGTGGGCGTGAATGTCAGTGCGGGTTCGTCGGTGTACGTGGGGTCGCCGTAGTCGATCCCGACTCGGATGCGTGCGATCTCATGAGCGAGAGCCGCATGGTCGACGTTTCGGCGGAAGGTGTTTCCGCTCGCGGCGAAATCCTCAGGTATGGAACTCTCCAGCCCGTTGTTGTGGTTCCCGAAGAACGCGCAGCAGTCGTAGTGGAACTTTTCCTCCTCTTGTGCGCTCGGGTGACATCCGTCGAGCGCGCGAAGGTCATACTCCGCGACCTGAGCGGCGAACTCATCGCTGCTGCGGGGGTCGCGCCGACCACCCAGTTCGACCGCCTCGTACCACTCGTCGGGGAGCGCGTCGCGCACTCGCTTCGCTCGCTCGGCGTGCGCTGCGTCGCCGGTGCTCGTGAAGCGCACCGCATACTCTCCCGCTCGGGCGCGGATCTCCGCATCCGCGCGTCGGATGCGCTCCGCCGCTGCATCGAGTGAGCGTCGTCGTGCCGAGGGGGTCATGTCGGTGCGGTTGTAGACGGCGTCGAAATGATTGAATGCGCGCGCTGCGCGCTGAGCGATGTGGGTGTCGCAGCGGTATCCGCCGCGAGGGTCGTTGCTTGCTCTGCACATGATGGGCGTTCCTTTCGTTCCTGTGCAGTTACACGCTTGTCACGAGTTCGGCTGGACGGTCCCAGCCGAACTTTTCAGCGATCCGCTCCTGGAGCGGTTCGAGGAGGGCGTCGGCGTGGTCGATGAGCGTGCGCGCGCGGCGCTCGGTGAGCTCGAGGCGTTGAGCGATCTCCGCGCGTCCGGGTGTGCGGAGGGTGCCGTTCTCGTTACGGAATTCGCCGGGGAATGCGATGTCGTGGAGGTGACGGAGGAGGAACACGCGGAGCACCTCATCGCGGTCGCGGGCAACCCGTGCGATGGCGACCGCGATGAGAGCATCGAGGATGGTGCGGAGGGCGTCGTCGTAGTCGTGCGCGGACTCGACGGGATCGGCAGCGATCAGGTCGAACGTGTCGAGGAGTTCCCCATCCTGGGTTGTGACGACCGGGGCAGTCTCGTGGAGGAGACGGCGTCGAACCTTGCGCGCCTCGTCGCGCAGCGCATTGCGGATCGCGGCGTGCAGGTAGGTGCTGAACTCGGCGGTCCCGTCCATCTCGAACTTTTCGAGGCAGGAGAGGATTGCGCCGTAGTAGGCAGACTCGACGGTGTCGTCGTCGAGTCCTCGCAGCGATTCGGTCTTGTTGCGAATCGCGAATGCGCGACTGCGGTGCCGCTCGATCAGCAGTGCGATGCTGCGGTCGCCGAGGCGTTTTTCTGCGGGGGTTGCGCCGGGGGTTCGACCTGCGCGGTACTCGGAGAGAAGGGTGGAATCGGGGGTGTGGGCGTCGACCACGGGGCGGATTTCTGCGACTTGCAGAAGCTCTGCCTGGGGAGGCGCTTCTGCGTGCAGATGCCCACTAACCCCGCCTCGGCGGCGTGGTGTCCTGGTCCGTTTTCTGCCGGTTTTGGCTCTTGCGGAGCCGCCGCCGGTTTGCCTGCCGAGCGCTGTTTCTCAAGCGCGCGTTCTCGGGGACTGCCCCCGTCAGGACTTCCTTGTTTTGCGTCGCGGTGAGCGACGGACAGCGCCGAGACGACACGGCTTCTCGCTGTCGAGAGACGGGCGCTGCGCCCGATAGTTCGTGGTCTCCTCTACCGCGAACCCACGCACCTGCGGCGGTGCGCTTCCGGTCTTTCACCGTGTGTGCCGCAAATCGACCAGTCCGATCTGCTCGGCTGGTTGGGATTGCCTCGTCTCCGGGGAGGCGCCGGTACTACCGGTTCGGCTGTCGGCTGCTATCCCGATTCCCCTGTTGAGTTGTGCCCTCAGTCTATCACACATTGCGACAAAAAATAGCTTCTGATCTGGGCAAAAGGCTATATCTGCATCATCGACAGACGAGAAAATATACTTTCAGAACCGCTCGCGCTCTTTCGACGTTGAGGTCGGCACAGAGTCGAGGTCGGGCACGAGCGCGGAGGTGCGTACGTAGATGCCGCGGGGGCGTCCTTCGAACCCGAATCCGGAGGGCTTCGCTTTGGCGCTGTCGGGGTGCACGTCGGGGAGGTCGAGGAACTTCTCCCGGAGCGCCTGCGCGGAGGTGGTGATTCCCATCCGCTGCCGCAGCGTCTCGATCCAGTTCCCCGAGACGGCGATCCACTCGCTGTCGGGGGTGAGCAGCCCGACGAAGTCGGCGCGGGGCTTCGGTCGGATGTGGTTGCGGTCGTTCTCCCACCCGAGCGCAGCCCACTGCTCGGGCTGCACGTCGAACTCGCGGGTGACATAACCGGCGCCTGCGGCGATCTTGTCCCGGGTGGCTTCGAGGATGCGGCGGGCAGGGTTCTGGTCGCTCGCGGCGGAGTCCGCGGCGTTCGCCGTCGCGAGAATCGCGGTCTCGATGTCCTCCCAGTCGGGGAGGAGGTCGTCGAACCCTGCCTCCTCCGCGAACGCGAACAGCCGATCCCACCCGGTCAACACCATCGCGGCACTCGTGAGGGTGCGCGAGGTGGGCAGGTCGTTCAGGAGCTTGCTGCGTCGGCGGTCGACCTTGCGCTCGAACTCGCGGAGTCCTCCCGCGGTCTCGATCTGTGCGGCGAGCCACCGGAGGAAGGCAGCCATGAACGCTCGCGCCCTCCCTGTCGTCTCCCACTGGTGCCGCCACACATCGACGGGAGCCTCGCCGCGCGGGTTGAGGAGCACGTCGCCCGCGCCGAGGTGTGCGACGAGCAGGCGGTTCGCGATGCCCTCGCCTCCGTCGATAATTTGCTCCGATGTGAGGACGCCGAACGACTGCACGGGGTTGGCTGCGCCGATGCCGCGCAGCTTGTTCGACTTCGCGGCGTCGTCACCCGTCAGGTGCATCTGGATCAGGGAGGAGGCGTTGCGGCGCATGTCGGCGTCTGCGGCTGCGGACTCAGCGCGGTAGTCATCCCAGACGCAGAGGCAGTGGCGGCTCCACACGGCGCGCGCTTGCAGACCGATCAGGGACGGCTTCGCGGTGAGGTCCGCGGTCACCTTCTGCGCGGAGGAGAAGAACCCGAGGGCGGCGCGTGCGAGCTGGCTCTTACCCTGACCAGTCGGTCCGACCAGGTTCGCGACCGTCTGCGTGGGGTTAGGGAGGACGCTCGTGAAAACGGTTCCGAGCAGCAGATACGGAGCGGGGTGATCGGGGGTCGTCTGCTCGATGAACGCACGGATCGCCCCCGCCGCGTCGCGCAGTTCTTCAGTGCTCTTTGGGAGGCGGTCGAATCCGATCTCTGCGAGCGCCGGGGGGAGAGCGTCGGGGTTGTCGTCGTCGCTCCCGGGAGACGTGACGGCGAGGTCGATGATGCCCTCTGCCGTGACCGCGCCGCGCGGGGCGACGTAGGTCCACGAGCCGTCGATCTTCGCCCACCCCATCGACTCGTAGGCGACCCGCTGATCGCGGGAGCCGTCGTGTGCTCCGAGTTCGGAGATCACGTTTTCGAGACGAGCACGGTCGACAGCGGCGAGCGGCAGGACGAGCCCCGCCTTGTGCAGCAGCGAGCGGAGCTTCTTGAGGTCGTATGCGACGACCTCCGAGACGGGGTTCGTGGAGCGGTAGCGTCCGCGGCGGGTAATCACCTCCGGGTAGAAGCGAGTCTCCGCGGTCGCGCGCGTCTCCCCATCGCGGGTGATCCGGTGTGCCTCGTGTGTCACGGGGAGCCAGGGGACGAAGTCGGCGACCTGGACGACCTTATCGACCTCGATCTCATCGCCGTTGTCGTCCTTAGTCCTGACCTTCTTCGTTGTGACGACGGCAGTGTCCACACCGGCAATACGGACGGTAGTGCCCTGTGAGAGGTCGACCTCGAACGGCTCGTCCGAGGCGAGCAGATCGGTGATGTTCGCGGCGTCCACGGGGTTGTCCTCTCCGAGCCCGCTCGTGTGCGGCTCAGGTCGTTACACGCACGTCGCGGTCTCGGCTGGACGTTTACAGGCGACGGATTTTCGGAGCCGACGCGAGAGCGTGTGTGTCGCCCGAGATGCGACGGATCACGGCGGCCGGCGGCGCCGGCCGCGTCGGCGCGTCGAGAGTGCGCACCGTTCCGGGGCGGGGCTTGCGTGCGGGAACGAGGGCGATGAGGTCGTCGAGGTCGGCGCAAGCCGCCAGATCGTCGTAGAGGTCGCCGTAGTCGGCGAAGCCGTTCTTGTCGATCCGGCGATAGCGGACGACGAGGCGCGCTGCGAGCGACCAGGATTCCTCCGGGTCGGCACCCTTGCGCGCAACGACCTGAGCGAGCGCGTAGAACGCGTTGTAGAGATCGAGTTCGGCGTGGGTGTCGGGGATCGTTCCCGCGAAGTGCGCCCAGTCCTCGCGCACCCCCTGCCCGTAAATCGAGAGGAGCGGAGTGCCGTCGTGGTGGACGAAGACCCCGCCGTTCTTGCCGAACGGATGCTGCGGATCGACCGCCCCTCCATTAGTCCACGGGAGCAGGAGTGACCCTGCGTCTCCGGTGCGTCCGGCGTAGTCGGCGTCGAGGAGGTCGATCAGGATCGTTTCGAGGTCACCTTCCACTGCGAACAGGTCACCGGGCGTGAAGTCGTCGAGGCTCCCTCCCGCGGGCACAGCGCTCTTGTCGCCGCCGCGACTTGTTCGCCCCTCGGCGGTGCGTGCTCGCTTCTCGGGCTCAGGGGGAGCGGGGAACAGGGTGAGGAGATCGTCGATCTCGTAGTCGTCATCGGTCGTCTCTAGCGACCGCTCAATGGTGACGAGGGTGCCGGGGTACTTCGGGCAGGGAGTTCCGGCGACCCGGAGGACGAGAGCCTGATTGTTGAGCGGTGCGAGGTCGATATTGAAGCCGTCTTCGCGTGCTCTCGCTACCCACCAGTGCCTCCACCCCGCGTAAAGTGCGCGCCCGCGAGGGTCGTGCTGCACGTCCACCGGTTCGGAGAGCGTGGCGTAGATGTGGAACCCTCCGCCAGAGTTCACGATCAATCCCGGGATCGCGGGGCAATCGTTGATCCACTGTTCGAGCACCTCGCGGGGAGGATTCGTAGACGATTTGTGGTCACCTTCCGCCCAGTCGAGGTCAGCGGCGAGGAGCGTGTGTGCGAGCACGTCGTTCTTGCCGCCCTGACCGCGGGTGCCGCCGCGGCGCACGCCGATGCCGAAGTAGCAGGCGGCGTCCTTGCGGGCGTTCCGCTCGATCCGTGCCCACGCCTGTTCGGCATCGCGGACGGGTGCGGTTCCGACGAAGCCGTCCCAGACCAGCCTCCCCTCACGGTCGGGGGTGTTCGTCGTCATGCTCAGGACGGCGTTGTCGTCCAGTTCGCCGAGTGCTGCGAGGTGTCGGTCGAACAGGCGTGTGTGCTGCTCGTCCCACGCGTCAAAGTCGAGGGTCATCGCGTTGCCGCCTGGCGCTTCGTGCGGCGCTTGTGCGGCTCCGCATTGACCGCGCGGAGCCGTGCGTGGTCGCGGTGGTAGAACCACCAGTCGTCGGCGATCTCGTCGTCGGCGATTCGCCACCCGCCGCTGCCCTCGATGCGCTCGACCGGGATCGCGTCGAAGCCGCCCTGCCCTTCGAGCCAGTCGGCGGCGAGTCGCTGGAAAGACGGCGCATAGTGGTCGATCTCGTACCCGGGTTCGAGGGGGCGCTTCGTCAGTGCGCAGATCGCGGGGATCTCTCCGGCAGCGATCTTGTCGCGGTAGTCGCGAGACTGGTCGCCGACCTCGTGGCGCAGAGCCGCGACGGCCCTGCCGTACGCGGTAGGGGCGGGCTTGAAGGTGCGTGTCCACGAGATTTTGTCCGAGCGTCCGTCGCTGAGGATCACCCGGCAGGCGGTCCCCGCGGGGGACTCAGGTTCGAAGCGGAGCTTCACGATCTCGTCAAGGCGGTCGCCCCACGAGTAGTGGTTCTCCAGCGCGCCCCGCAGCACTTCGAAGCGAGGATCGCCGGGGCGGAGCCAGATGCGCTGGGGGATCGTTGCGACGAAGCCCCGCAGTGCGAGGGTCGCGGCTTTGGTGGTCGTGTGGGGGGTGCCGTTGAAGGCGATGGTTCGAGTTGCCATGCGCCGTTACACGCACGCCGACAACTCCGCTGGACGGTTCCTGGGCTTGTCCAGGCTGTCCAGGCTTGTCCAGGTGGGGGTGGACAGCCACGAACCCTTGAAAACAGTGGGCAAAACCCCCTATTTATATAGGTTGTCCAGGTGTCCAGGTGAAATATAGGTACGTCACACGGAGCGCACCACACACCCCTCACGCACCCGATCTATCCCTATATGTAAGTGCCTATCCCCGTGCAGCCTGGACAGCTGGACAAGACCGCCGCGATCCCTGTCGAGAGTAGGGAAGTCGGGGGTGGACAACGGGGTGGACAAGGGTGGACAGCCTGGACAAAACGCGGTGGAATCGGCACACTTTGTCGGTGAAAGCGTCCAGCGGAGGGCTGGACATGCGTGTAACGACGCATGACCACGATCACAAATCGCTATCCCGGAACCTGCATCAACTGCGACGTTCGCGTCGAATCCGGCGGTGGAGTCACCGCCAAGCGCAACGGACGGTGGGTTGTCTGGTGCGCGGAGCACGACCCGAACCGCCCAGTCGAGTTCGTTCTCCCGGCGGTTCAGACCGTTGCCGTCGCCGGGACGAACGCCGAGCGCCTCATGCCGCACCAGGCAGCGGTCGTCGCAGCGGTTCAGAGCGGCTCTCGCGCCCTTTACCTCGCCGATGAGCCGGGACTGGGCAAGACGGCTACTTCGCTCGTCAGCGCGGCGGCAGCAGGCGCTCAGCGCACCTTGGTCGTCGTCCCCGCCGTCGTAAAGACGAACTGGGCTCGCGAGGTCGAAATGTGGACGCCCGGGCGCGAGACGCTCGTCCTCGACGGTCGCAAGAGCACCCCGATCCCCCGGGAGGCGGAGGTCGTCATTGTCAACTACGACATCCTCGGCGCACACCTTGACGCCATCCTCGCGTGGCGTCCGGATTCGCTCGTCGTCGATGAGGCTCACTACGTGAAGGATCGCAAGGCAGCACGCACGCAAGCAGTCGAGAAGATCGCCACCGCTGTCGGCAGCGGATTCAAGACGTACCTCTCCGGCACTCCGATCCCGAACCGCCCCATCGAACTCGCGGCGCCGCTTGGGCACCTCGGTCTCATCGACAGTCTCGGCGGCTTCTGGGCGTTCGCTAAGCGCTACGCGGGCGCTGTCCAGACGAAGTACGGCTGGGATATGAATGGCGCGACCAACCTCGGCGAACTGAACGAAAAGCTCCTCCGGGTAGGTATGGTCCGTCGCCGCAAGAGCGAGGTCACCGACCTCCCCGAGCGCACCGTGGTTGACCTGCCGGTTTCGCTCTCCGGGGAGGGCGCGCGCGACGTGAAAGCTGCACAGGCAGCGCTGGTTAAGCGGCTCGTCGCAGCGATCAAGGATCAGGCGAAGAACGACGGCGTCCGCGCCAGGGACATCGACTTTGACCTCGTCCGCCGCATCGTCGGTCGAGAGTTGAGCGGCAGCGTCGGGTTCACTGAGATCAGCCACCTCCGCAAGCTCCTCGGTCTCGGCAAGGTCGATCTCGTCGTCGCGCAGGCGGAGTCGCTCCTGACCTCAGGTCCGGTCGTCGTCTTCGCACACCACCGTGAGGTCGTCGAGGGGATCGCCGCAGCGCTGTGCGCAGCGGGGCACCCCGTCGGCACGATCCTCGGCGGGCAGAACCCGGATGCGCGGCAGCGAACCATCGACGGGTTCCAGGGCGGCGACCTCGATGTGATCGTCGCATCCATTGAGGCGAGCGGTGTCGGCATTACGCTGCACCGCGCATCACAGGTCGTCCTCGGTGAACTCCCGTGGACCGCGGCAGGGCAGGACCAGGCAATCGACCGCGTTCACCGCATCGGACAAGACGAGCCGGTCACCGCGTGGCGAGTGATCGCTTCCTCGACGCTCGACAAGAAGCTCGCCGACACGGTCGCTGCTAAGGCGGGAATCGCGGCGGCAGTCATCGACGGCGAGGACCGTGCTCAGGCGCAGGGACAGTCGTTGTCCGTTCTCATCGCGGAGGTTGTCGCTCGGTCGATGAAAGTCGAGATCCCGGGGCACGAACTCGCTGCGTGAGCCGCACCGCCCCGACACAAGCCCGTCTAGGAATGCCCCGGTTGCTCGCCGGGGCATTCTCTCGTATCTGACTGCGCAGACCTCACCCCAGACACAGGCTGAGGACCATCGCGAACGCGCGGCATCATCGAGGCGACGTACACCGGTCGGATCGGGACGCGGGTCAGGGGTTGTCGAGCTCGATCGGGTTGGCTCGATGGTGCTTTGCCGAGGCGATGACGATGGGCAAGTTGTAGTTGTACGACGGTGTTCCTTTGTTGACGCCCGAGAGCTTCCTGCCAGCATTCAGGAAGACCGTCCCCGGGGTCGTGTACGCGTACAAGTCGTCCTCATGATCGTTCTGAGACCCGTGATGTGGTGCGGCGACAGCGCAGAGGGGCGTCCCGAGCTTTGCTTTCGTCAGTTTGCTCTTGAGGTTTGCCCAAACGGCAGCCTCTTTCAGAGGTAGGTCTCCCGTATGCAACCACCCGTGCGTGCAGTCAATGTCAGCATGATTTGCTGGTGTGGTGACAGTGCAAGCTGGCGATGGTAAATCGGCTCCGTGTAGAAGCGCGAGCGAAGACCAGTTTGTGATGTGAGCTGGCAGAACGTTGACTAAGCCCGCGACCTTGTTCATGGCTTTGCGGATGGAAGGGCGGTGCTTAGCGATGATTTTCGCGTGATCCTTCGTATCATTCGGGTCGAGCTTTGCGCCCGAGATCAGGCGGTCAAGTTCCGTTTTGAATGCTGCTTCGAACCCCGGAGGAGTGGGCATCTTGATCGGGAGCAACGTCCATGCACTGAGGGAGTGTGCAAGCGGTTTACCCTGTGTGCGCACAGAGCCCGTTGTCCCCACGCCGTCGCCCTCCGCAGTCACCCGGATAACATTGCCGACGCCAAGCCGTTCGAGGAATTTGTCCGCTTCTTCATCGGATGAGACAAGGTTCGTGACCGCGGTTTCCTTCTGCCGATGGTTGTTCCGGGCTTGAGTCAAAAGCTTCTGCACAGGGGAGAGCCAAGGTAGGACAACATTCAGCACCGTGATCTGCGGCACGTGGCGCTTCAGCGCGTCCAGGAGTTCGACCAGACCATTCACGTGATCCTCGTCGATGTGGGACAGGAAGATGTAGTCGACCCGCGAGATACCGTAGCTCGCGACCCCAGCGCTGAAATCGTCGATTGCGCTCAGCAGAAGAGCCTTATGGGGCTTCGCGCCTACGTCGTAGACGTAGGTCAAGCGATCGTCGAGCGACGGCGCACTCGGGTTGACGAATGTTGCGTGAAAACCGCCATGACCGACGCGATATTGTATCCGTTTCGCAGTCAGCCGCGTCGTCGCACCAGCCACCTGACCCCCTGAACAATGGACCTCACGGGACCGAGGTCATGCCGTAACGCTAGCGGCTACCGGTTTCAAAGGCGAGTGCTCTGAGAGGAGTGTCTCTCCCCCGCGCCGTGTGCAGAATGTGGAGCGGGCGCGTTGCGGTAGTAATCCTGTCGAATGCGTTGTCCCTACGGGCGTTCGACTTACCCGCTCGTCGCACCCCTCTCATGGGCTGACGGTCCGCAACCGAACGTAGCCGCTGCGCGATTGTCACACGAAGGACTGTCGCAGGCTCAATTAGCGCGTCGCCCGCACCGCCCGAACGCGAGCGCAACGATTACCACGACCGCGGCGCCAATCGTCACCGGCAAGCCGTCCGTTGTCAGCCACACGACGAACTGCCCGAGGCTGACGAAGACGAAGGCGGAGATCAGCGCGAGCACGTACAACGCGAATGCGACCGCGACGAGTCCGAAGAACCCGAGGGTGAAGAGCGTGCGCATGTCATGCCGCCTTCGGGAGGATGATTGCGATTCCCCGGGTGACCTCGTCGGTCGACCAGCCCGCGCGCAAAAGCTTCTGCCGCAACGCGCCCCGCAGCAGCGCGACGACCTCGCGCTTGCTCTCGTCGGCGACGACCCCGGCGCACGCCTCGCGCATCGCGCCCACCCATTCCCGGGTCGGCGTCTTCGGGACCGCACCGACGTGCGCGAGCAGCCCCGGGAGCACCTTCTCGTGGACCGCCTTCTTCTGTGCGCGCGATCGCTCCGCTGACGCAGCGCGCTCCGCAGCCTCGACCGCGCGCCCCGCCTCGCGCTCATCCCGGAGGCGAGCCGGCTCTCCCTCGCTGAGGGTGCGTGCGGCATCAACGAACGCTCGCGCGTCGTCCGGATCGAGCCCCGCAGACCGGAGTGCACGGCGCGCGCGGGTGCGACGACCTTGGGGGAGTGCGTCCTCGGCTCCGAGTGCGCGGAGAAGCGCATACTGCCATGCGGCATCGGAGAGCGGTCCGTACCCCACGCTCGGCTCGGTGACCGCGCGCAGAACGGCAGCCGCATTGGCGGCGCCGCCGTTCGATACGGGAGATGCCTCACTCTCTCCCGCCAGTAGATCGACGAGACCCACGGCTGTCGGGTTCGATTCGAGTGTGCTGCTCACGCTCGCAGGCAGCTTGGCGAACCGCACGCGCCCGGGCACACCGCGACCTCGGCTGAGCAGCGTGAGCGTCCCGCTCTCGACGAGCTTCCGCACGCGCGCGCTCACCGCAGTGTGTGTGACTCCGAGGGTGACGCCGAGGCGCTTGCTCACGAGCGCCGAGTCCCACGCATTCTCGTCGTCGAGCATCCCGAGCGCGAGCACGGCGATCAGTGCGGCATCACCCGCAGGGAGAGGCTGAAGCAATGCCGCCACAGCGCGGCGCGCGATCCGTCGCCTCCGCACGATGGGGGATTCCGCGCCATGACGCTTCGCGGCAGCGGTCAGCGTCCGCCACGCCGCCGTCTCGGTGACGATCTGCGCAACCTCAGCGTCCCGGCAGCGCGACCGGAGCCAGACGCGACACCGTCCGGCGGGCACGTTCTCGGAGTGAGCACGAGCGAGAACAGCGAGCACGACGGCGGTCGCGGGACGACCGGCGCGCAGCGCTGAGGTGAGCACCGGACCGAGCGTAGCGTCGAGCGCGGGGAGGTCGAGCGAGTTTCGTGGCGTCATCAGTTCCGTATATCTCTATTAGGGACTCCCTACGGGTAGTCCCTATATTAGCAGATGTGATCGGATAGTGCATTACCACTCAACGAAGCGCAGCGCAAACCGACACGCGGGGCGAGACGCGGGCAGCGCGAGACGCGGGGCTCAAGCCGCAGGCGGCAGCGCAAGCAGAGGTCGACTCAGCGGCAAGCCGGAGGGAGCCCGCAGGGCTCCGCATCGAGGTCGGCGCAGCGAGAGGGCGTGGACGCAGGGCGGGGGAGCGGAGCAGGTCAGAGGGAGCAGTAGCCCGGAGCATGCACAGGGGAGCAGCGCGGGGCGGACGCCGGTACGGGGAGCGTTTCGAGGACGAGGGTCGGTGCAGGGAGGAGGGTCAGAGGGAGTGTGATGAGACCTACCTATTTCTTCTCTTCTTCCTCTTCTCTAGGTTCTGTTCTGCTGTGTGAGTGTCTTCCCTCTGAGTGCTTGGGGAGCCGGGAGCATGCGTGGAGAGTGCGTGTGCTTCGGTATGCCGGAAGGTTGTGCGAGCGGAGGGCGCCGCGAAACCGATGTGTAGCGTGGGACGTATGGCTGCTGATCTGTTCGAGAGGTTCCGCACGCGGCACGAGATCCGCGCGATCACCGTTGACGCGATCCGCGAGATCACAGCCCTCGAATGGACGCGAATCGAAGCACGGAGCGAGATCCCCAATGCCCCGGGAGTTTACGTGTGGGCGACGCGTGAGGCGCCGCATGCGGTGGTTTACATCGGGAGCGCAAGCAGCGCCGTTGGGCTTAGTGACCGCGTCGGCGAAGAGATCGGTTGGCGAAACGATCACGGCATCGAGGTCGGCAAGGATGCCCTGCGCGATGAGCCCGCAAGTATGGTCGTACTCGCTCGCGCGCCCTTCGTTCGCGTGGCGTTCGAGGATGACCTTATTGTCTTTGTCGCGGAAACCGCACAGCCTCAGTGGAGTCTTGATAAAACCGCCGTCGCTCTTCCCGAAACACCGGAGCAGTGGGAGGGCTTCCTTACGGCTTGCGCGCATATCGTGTCCGGTCGCCGGGCGTCCATCGGGGGTGGCGCCTGGAATCAAAAGGCGACGACTGTGGCGGAGCAGATGTTTCCCGCCGCGTGGGCTCGCCTCCACGATCTCAAGAGCGTTTGAGACTTACTCCCACACCGGCGCGAGGAGCGTGTCGAGGTCCGTCTCGAAGGCGCGAGCGAGGAGCAACCACGTCCGCAGGTCGCCGCGGTACCTGCCGCTCGCGAGGTTCAGCAGCGTCTGGCGACTGATCCCAGATCGTTCGGCGAGTTCCTCGTAGGTCCACCCCGCCGCGTGGCGGCGCGCGTCGAAGATGCCGCGCAGGGCGTCGAGATTTGGCTCAGGGGGAAGCATCTTCCCAGTCGAGTCGATCACAGTTCGCGAAGCAGTACAGCACCCTGTACTTTCGGTACAACATGCTGTACCGAGCGGCGGTGCAGCGAACGAAGAGGGGGTCGCGATGCGAAAGCGCGCGTTTGCTGTGGCGGGGGCGTCTATCGGTGCCGTTCTATTCTTGGCGGGGTGCGGAGCGGGGGGTACACTCCCGCTCGTCAAGCCGGAGCCGACGAAGACGTGGTACTCGATTGACGCGAGTGAGGGCGGAACCATCTCGCTCGCTGACACCTACAAGCAGATGGGCGTCGGTCGCGTGCTTGTGTGTATTTCCGACAAGCCCGTCACCATCTCGGATACCAAGGACTTCACGCCGATGAGCGGTCAGCCCGAAGAAGCGGTAGCGCAGGGCGACGGGAGCATCCTCGTGACTCCGAAGGACGGAAGCCTCATTTCGGTGGGGATGCGTCCTCCTGGCGCTGCACAGACGGAGGGGCAGTGGGTGCTCCTGGAGATGTCGTCGAGTAACTGCTCCGGCTGACCGACCATGATCCCCCGGTGACCTCCGACTGGACAGCCGGCGACCTCGCCCGTGCGCTCGGCGAGGGCATGGAAACCGACTTGTCTCGTGCCCTCGCCGATCTGAGCGTGCTCGCGCTCAGCGCACGGGCTGAGGCGCGCGGGGAAGTCTGGGATGCGTCATGGGAGGATGCGCATGCACTCGGGTGCCGCCTCCGAGCCGTGATCGAGGCGCACGACGGAGCGGCAGAAAGACACACATGAGGGCGTGGATCTCATCCCACAAGAAGACCGCTGTCGGCATCGCGCTCGCAGTCGTGCTCCTCATCGCGGACGGCACGGTCGGCGGCATCGCCGTCGCGAACCACATCGCGCAGGAGCAGGCGCACGCGACCGCCGTGCAGACGTACACGGATGCGACGACCGCGTACGCCCAGGCGAAGAAGGACAACGCTGACGCCATCGGTGCCGCCGCGCAGGCGCGCAAGACCGCTGAGGCGACCGTCGCCGACATCGACGCGACGATCTCCTCCGCCTCCGACTTCGCAGACGCGAACGCCACCGCGAAGCTGACCGCCGCCAAGACCGCACTGACCGGCGCGCTGTCGGGCGACCTCGGCAAGAGCGCCGATGTCCCGAAGACGGATGGCGGCATCCCCACGGTCGGCGACGAATCGGAGAACGGCGCGCTCGACGATGCGTCGGCGAAGCTCCGTGCGGCAACGTCCACGCTCTCCACGCAGACGCAGGCGCTCACCGCCTTCACGAAGGCTCTCGGCACACAGGACATCGCCGACGCCGTCAAGGCGGGCAAGGTCGATGTCGCGAACGCGGTCATCGCGTCCGGTCAGGCGAAGCTCGACGCATCGGGCTCGGCGGGAGACGACACCCGTAACGCGACCACGGCGGCGCTGAACGCGCTGAAGACTCAGTCCTCCGCGCAGGCGGTCACCGCCGACGCCATCAAGGCGGTCGTGGACACCGCGAACGCCGTCAAGGCGGCGAACGACGCCGCTGTCGCGGCGGCACAGCAGGCTCAGCAGGACGCCGCGAACGCGAACTCCGGCGGCGGCAGTGACGACGGCTACTCCGGCGGCGGTTCGGGATACTCCGGCTCGCGCGGCAACGGTGGTGGCTCCGGCTACTCCGGCGGCGGCAACGGCGGCGGTTCGTCCTCGGGCGGTGGCTCCGGCAACGGCGGCTCCTCGGGTGGCGGTTCGTACTCCGGCGGTGGCGACTCCTCTGGCGGCGGTTCGTCGTCCGGCGGTGGCTCCTCCTCGTCCGGCGGTGGCGATTCGTCTCCTTCCAGCCTGACGGTTACGGGTGGTGCCTCGGAGGGCAAGAGCGGTCACTGCGCTCGCGTCGGTAGCGCCTCCTCCACGGGCGGCTCCATCTTCGCTCCCGGCGGCGTGACGAACTACACGAAGTCGTGGACGGGCTCCAGTTGGAACGTGACGTGGTACGTCTGCGAGTGAGTCCGACCATGATGGCGGCGTGACCATGGACCCCATGCCACTCCTCTCGCGCGATCAGCGGGAGGGGGAGTTGCCGGAGGTGCTCTATTGCATCTACCGGCACCTCGACCGATGGTTCGACGCATCCCGCCGCGGGCGCCACGCGGACACGCTCTCCCGCATCGACGTTGCCGCGCTCTCCCCGCGCGTGCGCTTCCTCGCGTGGCAACTGCTCGTGCTGAGCGGGCAGGCGCGCCCCGTCCTCGACGCGCTCCCGAACCTGCGCCCGCTCGCGGAACAGCGGCACGTACCGACGCCCATCGACCCACCGCTCGTGCTCTCCGAACGTCCCCGGCACTCGTGGGCATACCTGCGGGCGGTCGGCATCTGGCTCTGAGCAGCCGACCATGATGCGTGCATGGATCACCCGCTGCGCACGCACCGCCTCATCCCCGCCGACATAGAACTTCCCGCACTCGGATCGACTGAGGAGGTTCCCGCACCGGACAAGGTCATCCACCTCCGGTTCTTCTCGACGAGCGGGAGCGCATACTGGCTGCTCGCCGAATATGACCCGGAGACCGGGCTTGCGTTCGGCTTCGCCGAGGTCGTTCCCGGGTGTGGTGAGTGGGGCTGCTTCAGCGTCGCCGAGCTCAGCGACCTTTTCGTGCGCCGTCCATTCCCCGTCTGGATCGAGCGCGACTTCTTCGTCACCCCGAAACCTTTCCGGTGTGTCACGCGCTGACGCTAGATGAGCGCATCGGAGTGCGGCTCCGGGGATTGGGAGCGCGCACGATCCGCCGTGCGCTCACGTACACGATCCTCGTGGCGGCGCACGACCAGGGGCGCTTCACGATCCTGGCTGTCGAGGGTTGGCGGTATCCGAACGGCGGGCGTCGGGATGCGACCTGGCGCGTGCGTGGGGTGAAAGAGTACGCAGCCGCGGAGGGGTGGGTGCGCGCCCCGGAGGGGTAGTCGAGGCTACCGCACACCACTTTCCTGAAAAAACTTTGCCCCTGGTCGGGAGTCTTTTCTGCGCGCGTTCGGCGGGCAATTCGAGCGCGATCCGGTGCTAGCGCGAATTGTCCGACCATGATGTCCGCAGGTAAGCCGGGAACCAACTCCCGGCTATAGCTGGTCGACCGCCTGGTCGGACGCACGGGTCAAAGAACGTCGTCAGAGGCGCTATTTGTCGCGCCTCCGAACAGTCCAAGGGGGCTGTTCGCCGCTGCAGGTTGGCTCCTACCCCAACCCCCAGAAACCGCCCAGAACGGGCAGTCAGGAAAACACAGTGAACGGTACCACTCTCGCCAGAGACATCATGGTCGGCTCCGACGTAGTCGCGGCTTTCAGCGCGGCGCAGCACCCCGCGTCGTGGGAACGACGAGTCGTCGCTCTCGTACAGCGGCTCCACCCTCGGCTCCTCGATATCGCGCGGACGGCGAACGCGAGCGCCGGTGGTGACGCTACCACTCTGCGGGGGCTCCATCTCGCGCTCATCGACCACGTCGAGGAGTCGGGTCTCCTCCTGTATAGGGAGGGTGCGTCCGGTTGGGACGACCGGCGGATTCTCGATGAGGCGATGCGTCGCGCGCCGCGAATCACGGACGCGAGCCTGCTGGCTGGGCTCGCCGAGGCGGCGGTGTGGCTTTCGCCTATCGAGCAGCAATGCACGCAGGCGGTCGCGCGTACCGTTGGTGGTCTGGGGCGAATCGCTCGGCGGGTCAATGCGCAAATCGAGGGCATTGCTCCGAGCCTGCGCGGACACGCGCTCATGCTCGCTTGGACGCAGGCGGGGCGGGGGAACGTCCCGCTGAACATGTGGCGCGCGACGTTCCATGCGGTCGGCTACACGCACGATGGTCGCGCCGTACCGCGCCCGCGTTCGGTGCCGACCTTGTACCGCGCAGCGAACCCTGCGAGCAAGACAGGGTGGTCGTGGACCGACAGTCTCGCATTCGCGCGGTATTTCCAGCGCATGACCGGCGCGGGCGCTGTATGGGTCTTGGAGGGGGTGCCCGCCGTGGCGGTTCTGGCACGTTACGACTCGCGCGGCGAGGCGGAGTGGGTCATCGACATGAGCAAGGTCGACGCAACTCCGTTGCCGATGATCGGAGAGCCGGAGCAGCCCCGGATGGGAGTCGCCGTTGCGCCGATGTCAAAGGGAGCGCGCAAGAAAGCCGCGCAGCGCGCACGTCGGATGCGAGTGGCATGAGCGCCACGCTGACCGCCGGGATGCGACAGAGCCTGCTGGACTACGTGGTTTCCGTCGGCGACTACCGCCCCGTTGAGATCGCCTCAGGTGACGCCCAACTCTACGCAGCCTGACCCCAGATGCCTGGGGCGGCGCCACGAATCGCCGCCACCCCAGGCAAAATACGCGCCGCGCCTGGGGCGGCGCCACGAATCGCCGCCACCGCAGGCAAAATACGCGCCGCGCGTAAACTGAGAGACCGCTGAGAGTGGCGCAGAGCCGTTACTAGGATTACGCGGCGCGCGGTAGCATGGAAACATGAACTGGGGAGAGGAACCCAGAGGAACTTGGAGTACGAAATGCAGATCACCACCGCGAACGAAACCCGTATCACGGCAGCCCTTGCAAAGGCGCAGCCACGTGCACGCACGAACGTCGCCACCGTGAAAGATGTCCGCACGGCAGTCGCCGATGCGGAGCAGCGTCTGACCGCCCTGGGAATCCCGAAAAAGCTCTGGAGGGGTGTCAAGTTCGCCTGGCTCACCGCGGGCATCCCCGACCACACGATCTGGGAGGGCGGCGGTCACCGTATCCGGTACAACGCGACCGTCCCTGCCACAGAGTTGCGGCTCGAACGTACGGCAACCGGCTGGCGGCTCGATGAGATCATCCGCGTCGAGCTGCGTTCAGGGATGTCGGTGGACGCGGGAGACCGCCTCGACCTGACCGATGACGCGCTCCGCTACGTCACCACCCGGCGTGCCGCCATCATCGAGCGCCGCATCGACACCCTCCGCGCGTCCCTCGACGCGGAGGTGGCTCTGTTGGAGAGGTATGAAACCGCGCTCGACACTCTGCCCCGCTCGCGGGCACGGTTCGAGATCACCAACCTCCCGTTCGCATGACAGCCCGCGACCCGGCGGATGTGATCATCTCCGTCCGCCGGGTCGCCCCAACCAAGGAGCCACCATGACGCTCGCAATGACTTTCGTTGCCGGAATCGACCTCGGTGCCCCGGCTCAGACCCTCTCCGCCCCGCTCACCGTTCCGACCCCGCGCCCCGCGCGCTCCCACATCGCCACTCAGGAGGCACGTCATGTCCGCTGACCCCAAGACCCGCGCCCTCGTCTTCGGTATCGACCGCGGCTCGCTCGGCTTCACCCCCGCGATCCGTGCGCGCGTGCGGCGTTCGTCGTCGCTGCACACCGTGCTCGAACTCGACTCCCGTGATCTCCGGTTTGGGGCTGTCGGAGAGGTCGTCTTCTACATCAACGGAAAGGCGTGGGGAGGTCGCACCGTGCGCCGCCTCCACGCCTCCACGTACGAGGTCGATCTCGACCCCGAGCCCATCGAACATCTCGGCGTGACGGAGGTGCTCTGGTGAGCGCCCGTCGTGCAGGGTTCCTCGGTGACAGCCGAGGACTCGCCGTCACTGCTCTACTGCTGGCGGCGGGCGTCTCGGCTGCGCTCTTCGTGGTCTCCTACCAAGGTCTCGCCGCGGCAGGCGATGCTATCGGGCTCGGCTCTGCGCGGTGGATTGTCCCCGTCGCCCTCGATGGCGGCATCCTCGTCGCTGGTCTGCTGGCGGCGGTGCGGCGAGGTCAGCGCCGCAAGGCGCACCTCGAAGTGGCGATCCTGTGGTTGGCGACCATCGCGTCGAGCGCAGCGAACATCGCCGCTCACATGTCGCGAGGCGATGGCTGGCTCGCGGTCGGCGTCGCCGCAAGCGCACCTTGGTTCTTCCTTGCACTTACGGAGTCGATCATTCGCACCGTCGTGCAGGACGAGGTCGTCGAGCGCAAGCCCAAGCGTGCACCCAAGCCCGCCGCCGGTGCCGAGGCTCCTGAGTCGCTGAAGCACGCCGCCGTCGAGTCCTCGAAGCCCGCGCCCCGGAGCCGTCCTGCTGCCGTCGAGGATGCGTCGCCGAGCGCGGAGGAAGCTGCGCTCCTGGAACGCCTGACGACGCTCGCGCGCGACCCGGCGTCCCGTGAGCGCGGCACGGACGCATCGACGGCGCTCACCGAGACCGCCACCGCTCTCGCGGATCTCGGGTGGGGTGCAACCGCGCTCGCGCGCCACGTCGGTGACCCCGACCGGCACCGCATGATGGACCGAATCCGTCGGGGGAGGGCTGCCACTCGCGCAAATGCCGCGTAGCGCGTAATATGTGCTCTGATATGACCGAATACGTCCCCCTCCACGACTTTACGCGCGCAGATACCCACGATGCTCTCGCGGCTCTCCGCAAGGTGCGCGAGAAGCAGGACGCCGTCCGGGCGAAGCTCGCCGACCTCGACGTGGTCGAGCTTGAGGCTGCGCACGCCGCGAAGGCGGCGGGGGCGTCGTGGCGTGAACTGGCGCTGGCGGCGGGGCTTGGGGGTCTGACGGCGGCGCAGCGCCGGTACGCGCCCGCCTCGATCTCGGAGCGACGAGAGGCTGTCGCCGCATCCAAGGTGCCCGGGGCGAAGGTGGCTCCCGACAACCTCCCCGGCGTCTCGCTCGCCGAGGCAGCGAAGCGGCTCGGCATCACGGAATCGCAGGTCCGAACGCGCGCCGACCGGGGCGAGATCAAAACGGTCACCGCGACCTACCGCGGTCGCGAGGTCCGTCGCATCGTCCTCGATTGACATCTCTCGCGAAGCCCCCTCTGCGGAGGGGGCTTCTTCGTGCGTGGAGATGACGCGCGGCGCGTAATCTGAGCATTTGCTGAGAGTGCTCCAATTGACTTGCCGACTACCGCGCCGCGCGTAATACTAGACATATCAGGTCCACCACACGATGAGAGAGGGGAGGTGGATCACCGACCATGCGAAACACCACGACAATCACGCAGGCGCTCAGCGCCGCGACTCATCGCCACGGCATCGCAATCGGCGCGGTGGTCTTCCTCTTCGCTCTTATCCGCGCCACCGTCCGCTGAGCCAAGGGAAGAGGGAATCCCATGCTCGCCTACCGCTCCGTGGATTTCCGGGACGGCACAGAGTGAGGTTCTTCTCTCCTCCCACCGTCCCCGGCTCCTCCTAGGCGAAGACCCCCACGTGCAGTCTGCCGTGGGGGTCTTCGTTTCCCCACGTTTATCCCCACGCTTTCGCGGAATCCCACGCTTTCCCCACGCTTTCAGCCGCGGAAATGCCGGAATTACGGGGCAGAACAGGCGTCAGCTATGTTCAGTGGGTTCTGGGTTCGAGTCCCAGGGGGTGCACCGTTCACGAAAGGCCTCCGCTTCGGCGGAGGCCTTTCGTGTGTCCGGCGGCCGAGTGGCGGTCAGCCCGCGTCGCCCATGAGGACGGCGACAGCCTCTTCGGCGGCATCCGCCTCGTGCCCGTCGATGCGGGCGAGCGCTCCGCGCCCGATGAGGATCGTCAGAGCGGAGATCAGCACCGAGATCCCCGCGAAGACGAACGGCACCGACGCGCCGAAGGCGGCGGCGAGCGCCGCCGCGATCGGGGGAGCGGCCGCCCCGCCGAGGAAGCGCACCGCCGAGTACGCGGAGGATGCCACGGAGCGCGGAAGATCGGTCGCCTCCATCACCGACTCGGTGAGGATCGTGTTCATGAGGCCGAGCAGCAGTCCGCCGACGATGATGCACGCGACCAGCGCCGCGGGCGAGCCGACGACGATCGCTGCCGCGAACAGATCGAGCGCCAGCAGCGGCAGGACGAGCATCATGGCGGTGCTCCGCGGCAGGCGGCGCAGCAGCACCGGGGCCACCCAGACACTCGTGACGGCGAGGGCGACACCCCATCCGAAGAACGTCAGACCAATGCCCATGGCTCCGAACTTCAGCGGGAACGGCGAATAGGCGAGCAGCACGAAGAACCCGATGTTGTAGAAGAGCGCCGCGACCGCGAGCACGGCGAGGGCTGGCTGGCGCAGCGCCCGGAACGGGGCGGACAGCGGCACGGGTACGCGCTTCTCGTCGGCACCGCGCAAGAGCACCGTCACGGCGATGAAGGCGATCGCCATGAGCCCGACGACGCCGAAGAACGGACCGCGCCAGCTGATCTCGCCCAGAATCCCGCCCAGCAGCGGTCCCACGGCGATGCCGAGGCCGAGTGCCGCTTCGTAGAGGATGATCGCCGCCGCCGAGCCACCAGAGGCTGCGCCGACGATCGTCGCCAGCGCGGTGGAGATGAACAGGGCGTTGCCGAGGCCCCACCCGGCGCGGAAGCCGATGACGGCGTCGACACTTCCCGACAGGGCGCAGAGGAGCGCGAAGACCACGATGAGTCCCAGCCCCACGAGCAGCGTCGCCTTCGTCCCGATGCGCGACGAGATCCAGCTCGTGAAGAGCATCGCCAGGCCCGTGACCACGAGATAGCTGGTGAAGAGCAGCTCGGTCTCGACCGGCGAGGCCTGCAACGACTCCGCGATCGCGGGGAGGATCGGGTCGACCAGGCCGATGCCCATGAACGCGATCACACAGGCGAACGCGACCGCCCAGACCTGCGCCGGCTGACGCCAGATGTTCACGCCCGCCGCGCCGCTCATCGGGCGACCTCCGCCACGCGCGTGCGTTCGGCGACGATGTCGGCGGCGCGTCGGATCGTCGCCCAGTCCTCGTCGTCGAGATTCGCGAAGCGCGGGGCGAGTGCCGCGCCGAGCACCCGCATCCATTCGTCGAATGCGGCCCGCCCGGCCGGTGTGACCGACACGACGGTGGCGCGCGAGTCATCCGACGCGGTCTGCCGCTCGAGCAGTCCCGCATCGGCCATCTGGGCGACCAGCCGGGTCATGCCCGGCTGGGTCACGCGGCTCAGCGACGCGAGGTCGCCGATGCGCTGAGGGCCGTGCTCGCGCAGCAGCGAGATCGTCCGCCATTGCGCCGCGGGGGCCTCGTTGCGCGTCTCGAGCGAGGCGACACGCGCCAAGGCGTGCGCGCCGACCACGAGACGGAGAAGATCGTCATCATGTTCCATGCCCACAGTATATAACCAAGGTATGCAATGGGTCGCGAGGAACGCTGCGCAGCCTCACGCTGCGAGAACGTGTGGCCACGCGGCCGGCGCCGCGCCGGACTCAGCGGGAGAGACGCCGCTTCAGCAGCTTCTCTTCGTCGCCCGAGATCGGGGAGTCGGTGGCGACGAATCGCCCGCGGGACGCGCGGTAGGTGTCCACGATCGTCCCGATCGCCAGCGCGAGCGTGATGCCCCAGCTGAGCCAGGCGAGCGCCTGTCGCCAGGTGAAGGGGACGTCGCCCCGCGCCCCGCGCAGCAGAGTGAGACCGCTCGTCACGGCGGAGATGATCCCGGTTCCGAACAGGTACTTGCGCATGGCACCACGTTAGCCTGGAAGGACGCCTGCCGAGAGGAACCGCATGAGCGCGCACGCCACCGGATCGACGACTGCAGCGGATTTGGTCGTGGTCTCCAACCGACTGCCGGTCGACAGATCGCCCGAAGACGAGCAGTGGCGCCCGTCGCCCGGTGGTCTCGTCGCAGCATTGGAGCCGGTGCTGCAGTCCACGGGAGGGGCGTGGGTCGGATGGCCCGGACAGCCCGATCTCGCCCTCGACCCCTTCTCGTTCGACGGGATGGAGCTCGTCCCCGTCGAGCTGTCCGCCGAGGATCTCGAGCTGTTCTACGAGGGCTTCTCCAACGACACGATCTGGCCGCTGTACCACGACGTGATCTCACCGCCTGCGTACCACCGCGACTGGTGGGAGGCCTACGTGCGCGTCAACGAACGGTACGCGCACGCCGCGGCATCCGTCGCTGCGGAGAACGCCACCGTCTGGGTGCACGACTATCAGCTCCAGCTCGTGCCGCGGATGCTGCGCGAGCTGCGGCCCGATGTGATCATCGGCTACTTCCACCACATTCCGTTCCCGGCATACGGCATCTACTCGCAGTTGCCGTGGCGCACCCAGGTGCTGGAGGGCCTCCTCGGTGCCGACGTCATCGGCTTCCAGCGCGTCGCGGACGCGGGGAACTTCGCCCGCGCGGTGCGTCGCCGACTCGGCTTCGAGACGAAGGCCGGCTCTATCCGAGTGCCGACGGCAGACGGCTCCGTCCGCACGGCGATCGCGAAGGCGTATCCGATCTCGATCGATGCATCGGTGTACGACGAGCTCGCGCGTCGCCCCGACGTGCAGCAGCGTGCGCGGGAGATCCGCGAGAGCCTGGGCGACCCCGACGTCGTGCTGTTCGGCGTCGATCGCCTCGACTACACCAAGGGCATCGGCCACCGCCTCAAGGCGTACGGCGAGCTCCTCGCCGATGGACGCCTGGATGTCGAGCGCGTCACACTCGTGCAGGTCGCGAGCCCCAGCCGGGAACGTGTTGCCGCGTACATGCAGTTGCGCGACGAGATCGAACTGACGGTGGGTCGCATCAACGGCGACTACGACACCGTCGGACACACGGCGATCCGCTACCTGCATCACTCCTACCCGCGCGAGGAGATGGTGGCCCTCTACCTCGCCGCGGACGTCATGCTCGTCACGGCGCTGCGCGACGGAATGAACCTCGTCGCCAAGGAGTACGTGGCCAGCCGCGTCGACGGGGACGGCGTTCTTGTGCTGAGCGAGTTCACCGGGGCGGCCGATGAGCTGACCCAGGCGGTGCGGGTCAATCCCCACGACATCGAAGGCCTGAAAGACGCGATCACCGCCGCGATCGAGATGCCCGTCGCCGAACGGCGGCGACGCATGCGCGCCCTTCGCCGCCGCGTGCGCGATCATGACGTCGAGCGGTGGTCGCGGGCGTTCCTCACCGACCTCGACGAGGTCACGCGATGATCCCCGACGACGCGATCACGCGCCTCGCCGATGCCCCGCGCCTGCTCGTCGCCCTCGATTTCGACGGCACCATGTCGACGCTCATCGACGACCCGATGCAGGCACGGATGCACCCGCGAGCGCGCGTCGCCTTCGACGCGCTGCGGCAGGCCCCCGGAACCACGGTCGCGCTCGTCTCGGGGCGCAGCCTGCACGACCTGCGCGTGATCGCCGAGCACGAGGACGACTCCGACGTCCTGCTCGCCGGATCGCACGGCGCCGAGAGATGGACACCCGATGGTGCGTCTCCCGAGGAGCCGACCCTGCAGGAGCGCACCGTGCGAGACGAGCTCCGTGCGCGGGCGGAGTCCATCGCCGCGAGCGTCCCCGGCGCATGGATCGAGCCGAAGACCTTCGGTTTCGCGGTGCCGACGCGCACAGTCGCACCACCGCTCCGGGGCGACCTGCACGCGAGGATCGACGACCTCGTCGCGACGCGGGCGCCGGGCTGGCGACGTCGCACCGGGCACGACATCGTCGAGTACGCCTTCCGCGACATCGGAAAGGACGACGCCGTGGCATGGCTGCGACAGGCCACGGATGCCTCGGCGGTGCTCTTCGCCGGTGACGACATCACCGATGAAGACGCGTTGCGCGCGCTCGGCACGGACGACGTCGGCGTGCGCGTGGGAGCGGGGGAGACGGCGGCGGACGTGCGTGTCGACGACATCCCAGAGCTCGCGGAGATGCTTGTGCGTCTCGCACAAGCCCGCGGCCAGGCACGGGAATAGACTTCGAGGATGCCGGACGCAACGGACCCGTCGCCCGTGAACGCGACGAACAACGCTCCCCAGGTCGACATCAAGCCACGCAGTCGTGCCGTCACCGACGGCATCGAGGCGACGACGTCTCGCGGCATGCTCCGCGCCGTCGGCATGGGCGACGAGGATTGGGACAAGCCTCAGATCGGCATCGCGTCGAGCTGGAACGAGATCACCCCGTGCAACCTGAGCCTCGACCGGCTCGCGCAGGGCGCGAAGGAGGGCGTGCACGCCGGCGGCGGATACCCGCTGCAGTTCGGGACGATCTCGGTCTCCGACGGCATCTCGATGGGGCACGAGGGCATGCACTTCTCGCTCGTGTCGCGCGAGGTGATCGCCGACTCCGTCGAGACCGTGGTCATGGCCGAGCGGCTCGACGGCACCGTGCTCCTCGCCGGCTGCGACAAGTCCATTCCCGGCATGCTCATGGCCTCTGCGCGACTCGACCTGTCGAGCGTCTTCCTCTACGCGGGCTCGATCGCCCCCGGCTGGGTGAAGCTCTCCGACGGCACCGAGAAGGACGTCACGATCATCGATTCGTTCGAGGCGGTGGGCGCGTGTCTCGCGGGCAAGATGAGCGAGGCCGACCTGAAGCGCATCGAATGCGCGATCGCTCCCGGCGAGGGCGCCTGCGGCGGCATGTACACGGCCAACACGATGGCCTCGGTGGCCGAGGCGCTCGGCCTCTCCCTCCCCGGTTCCGCGGCTCCGCCGTCGGCCGATCGCCGCCGCGACTACTTCGCGCACCGCTCCGGCGAAGCGGTGGTGAACCTGCTGCGTCAGGGCATCACGACCCGCGACATCCTCACGCGGGATGCCTTCGAGAACGCCATCGCGCTGGCGATGGCACTCGGCGGGTCGACGAACGTCGTGCTGCACCTGCTCGCGATCGCCCGAGAGGCGGAGGTCGAGCTGACGCTCAAGGACTTCAACCGCATCGGCGACAGGGTCCCGCACGTCGCCGACATGAAGCCGTTCGGAAAGTACGTCATGAACGACGTCGACCGGCACGGCGGCATCCCCGTCATCATGAAGGCGATGCTCGACGAGGGCCTCCTCCATGGCGACGCGCTCACGGTCACCGGAAAGACGCTCGCCGAGAACCTCGAGGCGCTGAACCCCGACCCCATCGACGGCACCGTCATCCACTCGTTCGACGACCCGATCCACGCGACCGGCGGGATCACGATCCTGCACGGCTCGCTCGCGCCCGAGGGCGCGGTCGTCAAGACGGCCGGATTCGACGCGGCCGTGTTCGAAGGACCCGCGCGTGTGTTCGAGCGCGAGCGCGCCGCCATGGACGCGCTGGAGGCTGGTGAGGTCGAGGCGGGCAGCGTCGTCGTCATCCGCTACGAGGGTCCCAAGGGCGGCCCGGGCATGCGCGAGATGCTCGCGATCACGGCCGCCATCAAGGGCGCAGGGCTCGGAAAAGATGTACTACTCTTGACGGACGGACGATTCTCAGGCGGCACAACCGGCCTGTGCATCGGCCACATAGCACCCGAAGCGGTGGACGCTGGTCCCATCGCCTTCGTGCGCGATGGTGATCTGATACGGGTCGATATCGCGGCTCGCACCCTCGACCTACTCGTCGACGAGGCTGAGCTGAACTCCCGCCGCGACGGCTGGGAGCCTCTTCCCCCGCGCTATACCCGTGGCGTTCTGGCCAAATACTCGAAGCTCGTGCGCTCCGCCGCTGAGGGCGCGACGACGGGCTAGGCTCCGCTTCCGTACTCCATCACTCGAGGTTCCACTCATGTCATTCGACACTGCTGCGGCCGTGCCCCGGCCGCCCGCTCGGGGCGCATCCGCGTCCACTCCCACGATCACCGGCGCTCAGGCCGTGGTGCGCTCGCTGGACATGCTCGGCGTCACCGACGTCTTCGGCCTGCCCGGCGGCGCGATCATGCCGGTCTACGACCCGCTCATGGACGACGAGAAGGTCCGCCACATCCTCGTCCGCCACGAACAGGGCGCCGGCCACGCCGCCGAAGGCTACGCCGCGGCATCCGGTCGACCCGGCGTCGCCATCGCGACCTCCGGACCGGGCGCCACCAACCTCGTCACGGCGATCGCCGACGCCTACATGGACTCGGTTCCGCTCGTGTGCATCACGGGTCAGGTGTTCAGCCACCTCATGGGCACCGACGCGTTCCAGGAGGCGGACATCGTCGGCATCACCATGCCGATCACGAAGCACTCGTTCCTCGTGAAGCGCGCGGAGGACATCCCGGGCGCGATCGCGGCCGCCTTCGAGATCGCCACGACGGGTCGCCCCGGCCCGGTTCTGGTCGACATCACGAAGGATGCGCAGCAGGCATCCGCGCCCTTCGTGTGGCCCCCGAAGATCGACCTGCCGGGCTACCGCCCCGTCACGAAGGCGCACGGCAAGCAGATCCAGGCGGCGGCCCAGCTGATCGCTTCCGCCGCGAAGCCCGTGCTGTACGTCGGCGGCGGCGTCATCCGTGCCGGCGCGGCGCCGGAGCTTCGCGTCTTCGCCGAGGCGACCGGTGCACCTGTCGTCACGACGCTGATGGCGCGCGGCGCGTTCCCCGACTCGCACCCGCAGCACCTCGGCATGCCCGGTATGCACGGCACGGTTCCCGCCGTCCTCGCGCTGCAGGAAGCCGACCTGATCGTCGCGCTCGGCGCGCGGTTCGACGATCGTGTGACCGGCAAGGCGGAGCTGTTCGCCCCGCACGCCCAGGTCGTGCACGTCGACATCGATCCGGCCGAGATCTCGAAGATCCGCATGGCCGACGTGCCGATCGTGGGCGATCTGAAGGAGGTCCTCGTCGACCTTGACGCCGCGTTCCAGTCGGCACGTGCCGACCACGCCCCCGACATCTCGGAATGGTGGTCGTACCTCGACGGTCTGCGTCAGGAGTTCCCGCTGGGATACGCCGAGCCCGAAGACGGCCTGCTCGCGCCGCAGCACGTCATCCAGCGCATCGGTGAGCTCACCGGTCCCGAAGGCGTCTACGCCGCGGGCGTCGGACAGCACCAGATGTGGGCGGCGCAGTTCATCAGCTACGAGCGACCGAACGCGTGGTTGAACTCGGGCGGTGCCGGCACGATGGGGTATTCCGTGCCCGCCGCGATGGGGGCGAAGGTCGCCGAGCCGGACCGTGTGGTGTGGGCGATCGACGGCGACGGATGCTTCCAGATGACCAACCAGGAGCTCGCGACCTGCGTCATCAACAACATCCCGATCAAGGTCGCCATCATCAACAACTCGAGCCTCGGCATGGTCCGCCAGTGGCAGACCCTGTTCTTCGCCGGGCGCCACTCGAACACCGACCTGAACACGGGCCACGGCACGATCCGCGTCCCCGACTTCGTGAAGCTCGCGGAGGCATACGGATGCCTCGGCATCCGCGTCGAGAAGCCGGAAGAGGTCGACGCGGCGATCACGCTCGCGCTGGAGACCAACGACCGTCCGGTCGTGATCGATTTCGTCGTCTCGGCCGATGCGATGGTCTGGCCGATGGTGCCGCAGGGCGTCAGCAACAGCTACGTCCAGTACGCCCGAGACCACGCGCCGAGCTTCGACGGGGAGGACTGATCATGAGCAAGCACGTCCTGAGCCTTCTCGTGGAGGACAAGCCGGGTCTGTTGACCCGGGTCGCCGGACTCTTCGCACGTCGCGGCTTCAACATCGAGTCCCTCGCGGTGGGCGTCACCGAGGTCCCGGGGCTGTCGCGCATCACCGTCGTGGTCGATGTCGAGGGCCTGCCGCTCGAGCAGGTCACCAAGCAGCTGAACAAGCTCGTGAACGTCATCAAGATCGTCGAGCTCGAGCAGTCGGCGTCGGTGCAGCGCGAGCACGTGCTGATCAAGGTGCGCGCCGACAACCAGACCCGATCGAACGTCCTCGAGGTCGTGAACCTGTTCCGCGCCTCGGTCGTCGACTACGCGACCGACGCCCTCGTCGTCGAGGTGACCGGCGATCGGCCGAAGGTCGATGCGCTGCTGCGGGCTTTGGAGCCGTTCGGCATCAAGGAGCTCGCACAGTCCGGCATGGTCGCGATCGGTCGCGGCGGCAAATCCATCACCGAGCGCGTCCTGCGCGGCTGATCTTTTCGAACCACTAGCAAGGAGAAACACACACCATGGCTGAGATCTTCTACGACTCCGACGCCGACCTGTCCGTCATCCAGGGCAAGAAGGTCGCGATCGTCGGCTACGGCTCGCAGGGCCACGCGCACGCGCAGAACCTGCGCGACTCGGGCGTCGAGGTCGTCATCGCGCTCAAGGACGGCTCGAAGTCCGCGCCCAAGGCGCAGGAGGACGGCTTCGAGGTTCTCTCGGTCGCCGACGCCACCGCGTGGGCCGACCTCATCATGATCCTCGCGCCCGACCAGCACCAGCGGAGCATCTACAACGACGAGATCAAGCCGAACCTCGCCGCCGGCAAGACGCTCGCCTTCGCGCACGGCTTCAACATCCGCTTCGGCTACATCGACGCGCCCGAGGGCGTCGACGTGATCCTCGTCGCTCCCAAGGCTCCCGGCCACACGGTGCGCCGTGAGTTCGTCGCCGGCCGTGGCATCCCCGACATCGTCGCCGTCGAGCGGGATGCCTCGGGCACCGCGTGGGCGACCGCGCTCTCGTACGCGAAGGCGATCGGCGGCACCCGCGCGGGCGTCATCAAGACGACGTTCACCGAGGAGACCGAGACCGACCTGTTCGGCGAGCAGGCCGTTCTGTGCGGTGGCGTCTCGCAGCTGGTCCAGTACGGCTTCGAGACCCTCACCGAGGCGGGCTACCAGCCGCAGATCGCGTACTTCGAGGTTCTGCACGAGCTGAAGCTCATCGTCGACCTCATGTGGGAGGGCGGCATCGCCAAGCAGCGCTGGTCGGTGTCGGACACCGCGGAGTACGGCGACTACGTCTCGGGCCCGCGCGTCATCGACCCGCACGTGAAGGAGAACATGCAGGCGGTCCTCGCCGACATCCAGTCGGGGGCGTTCGCGGAGCGTTTCATCTCCGACCAGGACAACGGGGCCGTCGAGTTCCTCGAGCTGCGTGAGAAGGCCGCCGCCCACCCGATCGAGGCGGTCGGCAAGGAGCTGCGCTCGCTGTTCGCCTGGAAGCAGCAGGACGCCGACTACGTCGAGGGAAGCGCCGCGCGCTGACCTCCGATCGCACCGGCTGCGCCGCGCGCTGACCTCTGATCGCAGCGGCACCGCCGCGCACCGTCGTGCACAGACTCTCGGCACACCCACCGAGCAGGCTTGAGAGAGCCAGCGAGCCCGGTCCCTCCACAGAGGGGCCGGGCTTTCGGCATCCGTTCACGGCGTCCGCGCGTGGATGCAGCGTCGGACGGTGCCGGCGGGCGCGAGGCGGCTACGCTGAATCCGTGACCACCGGACGCGACGACGACGCCCTGCACTGGGGAGGCGACGACGACCCGACACTCGATGTCGGCTCGGCCTCGACTCCCGCCCGCGCACGCGAGCACGACGGCACCGACGCGGAGCCGCTCGCACTGCCGGACGGCTTCACGCCGCTCGGGCGGGGCAGCGACCAGGTCGGGCGGATCGACGCCGACGGCACGGTGGTCATGCCCGGGGATCGTGCTCCGCTGTCGAACACCATGCTGGTGCTGCTCGGTGTCGTCTCCGGTGTCGCCCTGCTCTACACGATCGGGTGGATCGTGGGCGGCCTGCGCCTGCAGGGCACCGCCGACTTCCTCGTGAGCCCGATCGGCTACCGTGCCGCGTTCTGGCTCGCCGTCGCCGCCCCGGCCCTGTGGTTCACGACGGCGCTGGTGCTCACGCGCACGTCGAAGACCTGGATCCGGGTGACCGCGTTGGTCGCCGGATTCGCTTTGCTCGTGCCGTGGCCGTTCATCATGGTCGGCGCCGTCGGGTCGGTGGCCTCGTGAACCGCGCGGCGAGGAAGGAGGCGCGGCCCTCGGTTGCGCCGCGCACTCCCACCTGGGCGATCGTGGCGATCTCGGTCGTGTTCGGCCTGTTCTACGCGTACTTCGTGTGGAATGCCGTCTCGTTCCTCGTGTCGCAGGCCAGTGGAACGCTGACGTTGAACGGGTACGGCTGGTTCGTGCTGCTGCTTGCCGTCGTGTTCCCGCTGGTCGCCTTCGGTGCCGCCTTCGCGATCGGCTGGCGCCGTGTGTGGGGGGAGTTCGCCCTGACGCTGCTGACGGGCCTGGCGGTCGTCGCCGTCTTCTGGCTGAACATCCTGGCCTACAGCGCCACCGCGGGCGCGTCCATGCTCGGCTGAGCCCCGCCACGCCCCGGCACGCCCTGACGCAGCGATAGTTCCGGCGTCACACGGTCGGGGCCCTCGGTCCGTGGCCACTAGGCTGACTCGTGCCACGACCCGGCGCCGCCAGGTGGTCCGCGGCGCGGCATCCCATCCATCCCGCGCGTGCGCGAAGCTCCGAAGGTCAGTCGCTGTGTCCAAGCCTGTCGTCCTCATCGCCGAAGAACTCTCTCCCGCCACGATCGATGCCCTCGGGCCCGATTTCGAGATCCGTACCGTCGACGGAGCGGACCGCTCGGCCCTGCTGCCGGCGATCGCCGACGTCGACGCGATCCTCATCCGCTCGGCGACGAAGGTGGATGCCGAGGCCATCGCCGCGGCATCCCGTCTGAAGGTCATCGCGCGCGCCGGTGTCGGCCTCGACAACGTCGACATCAAGGCGGCGACGGCCGCAGGTGTGATGGTCGTGAACGCGCCGACCTCGAACATCATCTCCGCCGCGGAGCTCACCGTCGGCCACATCCTCAGCCTCGCGCGCCACATCCCGGCTGCGCATGCGTCGCTGGCATCCGGCGCGTGGAAGCGCAGCTCGTTCACCGGCACCGAGCTGTTCGAGAAGACGGTGGGCATCGTCGGCCTCGGTCGGATCGGCGCTCTCATCGCCGCGCGTCTGCAGGGCTTCGGCGTCACGGTCGTGGCGTACGACCCGTACGTCACGCCCACGCGCGCCCAGCAGCTCGGCGTGACCCTGCTGAGCCTCGAAGAGCTGCTGGCGCAGAGCGACTTCGTCACGATCCACATGCCGAAGACGCCCGAGACCACCGGCATGATCGGAACCGAGCAGTTCGCGCTGATGAAGCCGACGGCCTACGTCGTCAACGTCGCGCGTGGCGGGCTGATCGACGAGTCTGCGCTGTACACGGCACTCACCACCGGTGAGATCGCGGGCGCCGGACTCGACGTGTTCACCTCCGAGCCGCCGAAGGAGGACGGCACCGCCTTCCCGCTGCTCTCGCTGCCGAACGTCGTGGTCACCCCTCACCTGGGGGCCTCCACCGACGAGGCGCAGGAGAAGGCCGGCATCTCCGTCGCGCGCTCCGTCAAGCTCGCCCTCGAGGGCGACCTCGTCCCCGACGCCGTCAACGTGGCCGGGGGAGTCATCGACCCGTTCGTGCGCCCCGGCATCGCGCTGGTCGAGCAGCTGGGTCAGGTGTTCTCGGGGCTTGCCGCCAGTGCGCTGACGAGCCTCGACATCGAGGTGCGGGGCGAGCTCGCGGCCTACGATGTGAGCGTCTACCGCCTGGCTGCGCTCAAGGGCATCTTCACGAAGATCGTCAGCGAGAACGTCTCGTACGTCAACGCGCCGCTGTTCGCCGAGCAGCGCGGCATCGAGACCCGCCTGATCGTCGAGGCCGACAGCCCCCTGTACCGCAACATCACGATCCTGCGCGGCACGCTGTCCGACGGCTCGGTGCTCACCGTCGCCGGCACGCTCGCCGGTACGCGCATGGTGCCGAAGATCGTCGGGATCAACGGCTACGAGATCGAGGTGCCCATCGAGCAGCACCACGTCGTGATGCGCTACGCCGATCGTCCCGGCATCGTCGCGATCTACGGCCAGAAGCTCGGCGAAGCCGGCATCAACATCGCGGGCCTGTTCGTCGCCCAGCCCGATGCGAGCGGTCGGGCCCTCTCGGTGCTCACCGTCGACCAGCCCGTGCCCGACGCGATTCTCGACGACATGCGCGACGCCGTCGGCGCCGACCTGTTCCGCCAGATCGAGATCACCGAGTCGTGATCGATGCCCGCGTCCTGTCGGCGAGACAGGACGCGGGCGGCGAGACACGACGCGTCGCGTCGTGTCTCGCCTTGGATGTCGTGTCTCGCGCCAGGGCCAGGGGCAGGCGTCAGGGGTGCGCGGCGTGCTCGACGAGTGCGATCAGGGCTTCGAGAGCGGGGCCGCGGGGGACCGGGCCGACGAGCGAGGTGCCCGTGAGGGCGTTGTTGTAGTAGAGGCCGTCGCTCACGAGCAGAACGAGGTCGAGCGCCGCGTCATCGCGGACATGAGGACGCAGTGCGTCCTCCCACCGCGAGCGCACGCGACGGAGGGTCTCCGACGCCTCCTGGTGGCCGCCTTGGGCCAGGCGCGACGTCGCGATCAGCGCGCGGTCGAGCAGATCGTCGTCCATGACGGATGTGCGCAGGAAGAACGCCACCGGACCTTCGGGAGCGGATCGCATCGCCTCGAGATCGGCGGTGACGAGGTCTTCGACCCGGCTCAGCAGGCCGGCCTCGAGCGCATCCTTCGAGGAGAAGTGGTAGAGCAGGCCGCCCTTGGACACGCCGGCGGCGCGCGCCGTGGCATCCATCGTCGCGGCGCGTTCGCCGTCGTCCATCAGCAACCGCTCGAAAGCGTCGAGCACGCTCTCACGGGCGCGCGGCGGTCGAGACATGGATCGATCCTTCCACGGAGTCGGGGATGTCTGTTACTATACCGGCTGGACGGTATAGATAACATGACTTTGACTGAAGAGATCACCCTGGCCGATGCGAACGGAAAGCGCGTGGGCTGGCGCGGATGGACGGCGCTCGTCGTCCTGATGCTGCCGGTGCTGCTGGTGTCCGTCGACAACACGGTGCTGAGCTTCGCTTTGCCCGACATCGCCCTGAGCCTCGCGCCGACCAGCGCGCAGCAGCTGTGGATCATCGACGCGTATCCACTGGTGCTCGCGGGACTGCTCGTGACCATGGGAACCCTCGGCGACCGATTCGGACGTCGTCGGATGCTACTGATCGGCGCGACCGGGTTCGCCGCGGTGTCGGTGCTGGCGGCCTTCGCGCCGAGCGCGCCGTGGCTCATCGCCGCGCGCGCCGGCATGGGTGTCTTCGGCGCCATGCTGATGCCCTCGACGCTGTCGCTGCTGCGCTCGATCTTCACGGACCGTGACCAGCGGCGCCTCGCGATCGCCGTGTGGGCGTCGATGTTCTCCGCCGGCGCTGCCCTCGGCCCGATCGTGGGAGGCATCCTGCTCGAGCATTTCGCGTGGGGATCGGTCTTCCTCATGTCGGTGCCCGTGCTCGTGCCGCTGCTCGTCTTCGCGCCGTTGCTCGTTCCCGAGAGCCGTGACCCGCACCCCGGCCGTGTCGACCCGGTGAGCATCGCCCTGTCGATGCTCACCATGATCCCGATCGTCTACGCGATCAAGGAGGTCGCGGTCCACGGGTTCGGGGCGCTGCCGGTGATCCTGACGGTCGCCGGGCTCGGCTTCGGTGTCGTCTTCGTGCGCCGCCAACTGGCATCCGACCAGCCGATGCTCGACATGAGGCTGTTCCGTCGGGGGACGTTCAGTGGGGCGCTCCTCGTCAACCTGCTCAGCGTCATCGCGCTCGTCGGGTTCCTCTACTTCGTCGCCCAGCATCTGCAGCTGATCGTCGGGCTGTCGCCGATGCAGGCGGGGCTTTCCCTCGTGCCCGGAATGCTCGCCATGATCGTGTCGGGACTGCTCGTCGTGCCCATCGCGCGGCGCGTCTCGGCCCGCATCGTGGTGCCCGTCTCGCTGCTCTTCTCGATCACGGCGTACCTGCTCGTACCGGGCGCCGTCGGCGACGGCGCGCTCGCGCTGCTGATCGCCGCCTTCACCCTGCTCGGCATCGGCATCGGTGCGGCCGAGACCGTCTCGAACGATCTCATTCTCGCCAGCGCGCCTCCCGCGAAGGCGGGGGCGGCGAGCGCCGTCTCCGAGACGGCGTACGAGCTGGGTGCGGTGCTCGGCACGGCCGTGCTCGGCGGCATCCTCACCGCGGCCTACCGCACGGGCATCGTGCTGCCCGACGGCATCACCGGTGCGGCAGCGGATGCCGCCCGCGAGACGCTGGCAGGCGCGGTGACGGTCGCCGCGACCCTCGACGCGCCCACCGCCGATGCTCTGCGCGTCGCCGCGGCCCACGCGTTCGACGCCGGGGTGAGCATCACCGCGGTGATCGGCGCGATTCTCGTCGGCATCGCCGCCGTCATCGCGGCCACTACGCTGAAGGGGTCCCGTTCCGCGCACGTCGACCACTGAGAATTCGTGCGTCGGCGTCCCCTGAGCACGAGGAGTTCCATGTCGCGCGTCGTCACTCTGGCCGTCATCCCCGGCGATGGCATCGGTCCCGAAGTCGTCGCCGAGGCGGAGAAGGTCCTCGATGCGGTGACCGCCGGCTCCGAGGTTGCCTTCGAGAAGACGCGGTTCTCGCTCGGTGCGACGCGCTACCTCGAGACCGGTGACACGCTCACCGACGACGACCTCGCCGCGATCGCGTCACACGACGCGATCCTGCTCGGCGCGGTCGGCGGCGTGCCCGGCGACCCGCGGCTGAAGGATGCCAACATCGAGCGGGGTCTGCTGCTGAAGCTGCGGTTCTCGCTCGATCACTACGTGAACCTGCGTCCGTCGAAGCTCTACACCGGCGCGTCCGGCCCGCTCGCGGAACCGGGCGAGATCGACTTCGTCGTCGTGCGCGAGGGGACCGAGGGGCCCTACGTCGGCAACGGCGGGTCGATCCGTACCGGCACGCCCCACGAGGTGGCCAACGAGACGTCGGTCAACACCGCCTTCGGGGTCGAACGCGTCGTCCGGTACGCGTTCGCGCAGGCGCAGCGCCGCCGCCGCTCGCTGACCCTGGTGCACAAGACGAACGTGCTGGTCCATGCCGGCGGCATGTGGAAGCGCATCGTAGATGCCGTGGCCACCGAGTACCCCGAGGTCGCCGTAGACTATATCCACGTCGATGCGGCCACCATCTTCCTGGTCACGAACCCGGGCCGTTTCGATGTGATCGTCACCGACAACCTCTTCGGCGACATCCTCACCGACTTGGCCGGCGCCGTCACCGGAGGCATCGGCCTCGCCGCATCGGGGAACATCAACCCCGACGGCGCGTTCCCCTCGATGTTCGAGCCCGTGCACGGCTCGGCGCCGGACATCGCAGGCCAGCAAAAGGCCGACCCCACGGCCGCGATCCTCTCCGTCGCCCTCATGCTCGATCACCTCGGGCTCACGGACGAAGCCGCGCGCGTCACCCGCGCCGTCGAGGCGGACATCGCGAACCGAGGGACCGCCGCCCGCACGACCGCAGAGGTCGGCGACGCCATCGTCGCGGCTGTCCAGGCGTAGCCTGGAGCCGCTCCCGCACGGAAATCAGGTATGACATGAGCCTCACATACGACCCCGACGCCGGACTCGCCCCGCTCGAGTTCAGCGTCACGAAGAATCTCGCCGCGAAATCGGATGCCGAGCGCGACGCCCTCCTGGCGGACCCCGCCTTCGGAGAGGCGTTCACGGACCACATGGTGGACATCTGCTGGTCGGTGCGTGGCGGCTGGCACCGCCCGCGCGTGCAGCCCTACGGTCCGCTCTCGCTCGACCCGGCCGCAGCGGTGCTGCACTACGGTCAGGAGATCTTCGAAGGCATCAAGGCGTATCGTCACGCCGACGGGTCGATCCACACGTTCCGCCCCGACCAGAACGCCCTGCGTCTGCAGCGCAGCGCCCGTCGGCTCGCCCTGCCGGAACTGCCCGTCGAGTACTTCCTCGAGTCGCTGAAGGCGCTCATCGCGGTCGACGGCGCCTGGGTGCCCTCCGGTGCCGACCAGAGCCTCTACCTGCGTCCGTTCATGTTCGCCAAGGAGGCGTTCCTCGGGGTGCGCCCGGCCAACAAGGTCGGCTACTACGTCATCGCCTCGCCCGTCGGGGCGTACTTCAAGGGCGGGGCGAAGCCGGTGTCCATCTGGCTGAGTGAGCAGTACGCGCGTGCCGGCAAGGGCGGCACGGGCGCGGCCAAGACCGGCGGCAACTACGCCGCGAGCCTGTTGCCGCAGGCGGAGGCGTACGAGCAGGGCTGCGACCAGGTGGTCTTCCTCGACCCCGAGCGTAACGTCGAAGAGCTCGGCGGAATGAACGTCGTGTTCGTCTACAAGGACGGCACCCTCGTCACTCCCCAGTCGGGGTCGATCCTCGAGGGCATCACGCGCGACTCGATCCTGCAGCTCGCCGCCGCCCGCGGCCACAAGGTCGAAGGGCGCGCCGTGTCGATCGACGAATGGCGACAGGGCGTGGCATCCGGCGACATCGTCGAGGTGTTCGCCTGCGGCACGGCCGCCGTCATCGCACCCATCGGCGTCCTGAAGGGCACCGATTTCATCGACGAGCAGCCTCTCGGGGAGCTCGCGCTGTCGCTGCGTGAAGAACTCACCGACATCCAGTACGGCCGCCGCGAGGACGTGCACGGCTGGCTGCAGCGCCTGGACGCCTGAGATGCGGGTCGTCCGGTTCGCCCACGCCGACGCGATCCGCTTCGGCATCCTCGACGGCACCGATCTGGTCGTCCTCGCGGGCGACCCGCTGTTCGCCGGCTTCGAGACGACGGGGGAGCGGGTGTCTCTCGCGGAGGTTTCTCTCCTCGCGCCCGTGATCCCCCGGTCCAAGGTCGTGTGCGTGGGCAAGAACTATCGCGACCACGCGGCGGAGATGGGTGGAGAGGCGCCCGCGGCGCCGTTGCTGTTCCTGAAGCCGAACACGTCGGTGATCGGACCAGGGGATGCCATCGTGCGCCCACCGCAGTCGCAGCGCACCGACTTCGAGGGCGAGCTCGCGGTCGTGATCGGTCGCGTCGCGAAGAACGTGTCGGCGGCGGATGCCCTGGATCACGTCTTCGGCTACACGATCGGCAATGATGTCACGGCACGCGATCTGCAGGCCGCGGACGGCCAGTGGGCTCGGGCCAAGGGGTTCGACACGTTCTGCCCGCTGGGCCCGGCGATCGAGACCGAGTTCGATCTCGCCGGGGGAGCCCGGATCGTCACGCGTGTCGACGGTGAGGTGCGCCAGGACGGCCCGATCTCGGACATGGTGCATTCCGTTCCCGAGATCATCGCGTACGCGTCGGCCGCTTTCACCCTGCTGCCGGGCGACGTGATCCTCACCGGCACGCCGGCCGGGATCGGTCCGTTCGACGCGGGGCAGACCATCGAGGTCGAGATTACCGGACTCGGAACGCTCCGGAACACCGCGCGCGACGCGGGATGACCGCGTCGCCGCCGCGCTCTCCGGACGGGGTTGCCGCTCTCCAGCGGCGGACGGTGCGAACGCTCGCCGCCGGACAGGTGCTCGGCGGCATCGCGTTCGGCGCGACCGTCTCGCTCGGCGCTCTTCTGGCCTCGAAGCTGTCGGGCGAGGAGTCGCTGTCGGGACTGGCCACCGCGTCGGTGACGCTGGGGGCCGCTCTGTGCGCGATCCCGCTCGCCCGCCTCGCGGCCCGTCACGGGCGGCGACGGGCCCTGACGCTCGGCAACGCGTTCGCGCTGACGGGTATCGCGCTCGTGATCACCGCCGCGCAGCTCGAGCTGTTCGCATTGTTCCTGGTGGGTGTGGTCCTCATCGGCGCGGGGAACGCCGGCAACCTGCAGTCGCGCTTCGCCGCGACCGATCTCGCCGTGTCGGAGAGGCGCGGGCGCGATCTCGGCACCGTCGTCTGGGCGACGACGGTCGGCGGGGTCGCGGGGCCGCTGCTCCTCACCCCCGGCGAGTCCGTGGGGCAGCTGCTCGGTATGCCGCCGCTGACCGGGGCGTACGCGTTCTCGATCCTTGCGCAGATCGCGGCACTGGCGTTGTATCTCATCGCCCTCCGGCCCGACCCGCTGCTCACGGCACAGCGCCTCGATCGCGAGGGTGCGGCGCGGGCGAGTCACATCGTGGAGGCCGACCGCCCGCTCACGGCGCGGTACGCGATCTTCGCGGTCGCGGGTTCGCACGTCGTGATGGCATCGGTCATGGCGATGACGCCCATTCATCTGGCCCACCTCGAGCCCGATCACGTCACGCTCATCGTGGGCGTCACGATCGCGCTGCACGTCTTCGGCATGTACGGTCTGTCCCCGCTGTTCGGGATGCTCGCGGACCGCACCGGGAGGATCGCGACGATCCTCATCGGGCAGGGCCTGCTCGCGGCATCCCTCGTCATCGCGGCGATCCTGCCCGGTTCGCCGTGGGCGGTCCTGGTCGCGCTGTTCCTGCTCGGGGCGGGATGGAGTGCCGCGACCGTCGCAGGCGCCGCACTGCTGACGGAGAGCTCGCGCACGGCCGTGCGCCCGCGCCGCCAGGGCATCAGCGACACGGTGATGACGGGAAGTGCCGCCGTCGGCGCCGTTCTCGCCGGCATCGTGCTCGGAGCGATCGGTTACGGGGGCCTGGCCCTCGTCGCGCTCGTCATCGTGGTCGTGGTGACTGCCCTGGCACCGTACGCCGCGCGCAGGTGACGATCGTCCCGTCCGCCGCGACGCTCTCACCGCGCGCCTGTGGCCGTGACCCACGACGACGCGGGGCGACGCGCTCGAAAGGGGATCGATAGGCTCGACGGATGACCCCTCAGCCGCTCGAGGCACTGCCTCTGGACGTCCTCCGCCGCCGGTCGAGCACGAAATGGCGCACGTACCCCGAGGACGTGCTGCCGATGTTCGTCGCCGAGACGGATTTCGCGCTCGCCCCGGCGATCACCGAGGTTCTGACGACCGCGGTGGCCACGGGGGACACGGGGTACACCCCGCCCGACCCGGGGCTCGCCGCCGCATTCGCGGGGTTCGCGCGACGCCGTTTCGGCTGGGAGGTGGATCCCGCACGGATTCGCAGCACCGCGGACGTCATGATGGGCGTGGTGGAGCTGCTCCGCGCGACGACTCGCCCCGGTGACCGCGTGGTGACGACGCCGCCGGTGTACCCGCCGTTCGGTCTGTGCATCGATGAAGCCGGATGCCGGGACGAGCCGGTGCCTCTCCAAGACACCGGTGCGGGGTGGCGCCTCGATCTTCCGGGCATCGAACGCGCTCTCGCCGGCGGCGCCCGGGCCGTGCTGCTGTGCAGCCCGCACAATCCCACAGGTACCGTGCACGATGCGGGAACGCTGGCCGAGCTCGCGGAGATCGCGGCGCGGCACGGCGCGGTCGTCATCAGCGACGAGATCCACGGACCCCTGACCCACGACGGTTCCACGTTCACGCCGTTCCTCGCCGCCGGCGGACGGGCGGCGGAGGTGGGCTACGCGGTCACCAGCTCGTCGAAGGCGTACAACCTCGCCGGCCTGAAATGCGCGCTGATGGTCACGGCCTCCGACAGTACCGCCGACATCGTGCGCGGGCTCAACCCCGAGGTCGAGTGGCGTACCGGGCTGTTCGGTGCGATGGCGAGCGTCGCGGCGTTCGCGCCGACTTCCGACGACTGGCTGGATGCCCTGCGCGCGGCCCTTGCACGCAATCGTCGGCTGTTGACGGAGATGCTCCGCGATCATCTGCCGCTCGCACGGTACCGCGAGCCCGATGCCGGCTACCTCGCCTGGATCGACGTCTCGGCCTATGGCTGGGGCGACGACCCCGCGGCGCATCTGCTCGACGCGGCGAAGGTGGCGCTGCACCACGGCCCGGCCTTCGGCCCGCAGGGAGTGGGCTACGTGCGGCTGAACTTCGGCTGCTCGCCGGAGGTCCTCGCAGAGGCGATCGAGCGCATCGGCGCCGTCGCCCGCGCGGACGGACGGGTTTAGAGCTCGGCCTTCCCGAGCCTCCAGTAGCCCATGAAGGCGACCGCGCGCCGGTCGACGCCGTGATCGGTCACCAGGTGGCGTCGGAGGGTCTTGATGGCGCCGGCCTCACCGGCAAGCCACGCGTACAGGCGCGCACTCTTCAGCGCGGCGCCGCCCTTGGCTGTGCGGGGCACGTCCCACAGGATGTCGGTGTCGATGTCGATCTCCTCGACGTCGGCTCCCCGTCCACGCGGCACCAGTCGGGCCGCCGCGGCTTCGACCTCCACCACGAGATGGTCGTGGCGTACGCGCCCCGCGCGAGCTCCGACGCGGTAGTCGAAACCGGGATGCACGGGCAGGTAGGCCGCATCCTCCGCGTCCGGCACCTCGAGGACGACCGTGCCCCGGACATCCGCGGACAACTGCTCGAGGATCGCCGCGATGGCGGGCGCCGCGGTCTCGTCGCCCGCGAGCAGGATGTCATCGGTGCGCGCCGGCGGCACGAAGTCGACGCCGTAGCTGACGTCCGGGTGCGCCGTGGTCGGGGCGAAGATGAGCACGTCGTCCCCGACGCGCGCCTCGGCGATCCACGCCGACGCGGGACCGAGCACATCGTGCGAGACCATGTCCACGTCGACCTCGCGACGGTCGCGGCGGACATAGCGCGTCGTGTAGGTGCGGAAGGGCGGCCGCACGTCGTCATCGAGCTCGCGCCACCGCGTCCACCAGTCCGCACCGGTCGGCATGGCCGACAGCGGTGTGCTCGCCGTGGGGAAGACGATCTTGATGCGCTGATCGAAACCGGGATCGCCGTAGTCGGCGAGGTCGTCGCCGCGGAAGGTGAACCGGCGGAAGCTCGGCGTGAGCTGTGTGATCGCAGACACCTTCACCGGGAAGAAGCGGCTCTCTGGGCGGGTCGCGGCAGTCATCGGGTTCCTTCCGTGGGGGTCGAGGGGGTGAGGGGATCGAGGGCCGTCGCGGCCGTCTCGCGGGGGCTCGCGCCGTCGGTGTGTACGCGGTGGCGCCCGCGCGGCAGGACGAGCGGTGCTCCCGAGACCGGGTCGTCGATGACGAGGGCGTCCACGTCGAACACCGCGCGCATGAGAGCGCTCGTGACCACCTCACGCGGCGCTCCGCCGGCCACCAGGCGCCCGGCGCGCAGGGCGAAAAGGTGATCGGCGTAGCGAGCGGCGAGATTGATGTCGTGTAGCACCATGACGATCGTCGTGCCGCGATCGCGGTTCAGATCGGTGAGGAGGTCGAGGACGTCGATCTGGTGGGAGATGTCGAGGAACGTCGTCGGCTCGTCCAGCAGCAGGATGTCGGTCTCCTGCGCGAGCGCCATGGCGATCCAGACGCGCTGCCGCTGCCCGCCGGAGAGCTCATCGACGGTGCGGTCGGCGAGCTCCAGCGCACCGGTCGCCACCAGCGCGTCGGTGACGGCGCGATCGTCATCGGCCGTCCAGCTGCGAAAGAGCTTCTGATGCGGGTGCCGACCGCGCCCGACCAGATCCGCGACGACGATCCCCTCCGGGGCGACCGGCTGCTGGGGGAGAAGCCCCAGTGTCCGCGCGAGATCCTTCGTCGGGATGCGGTCGATGCTGCGTCCGTCGAGGACGACCGCTCCGCTCTGGATCGGAACCAGCCTCGAGATCGTCTTCAGCAAGGTCGACTTGCCGCACGCGTTCGCCCCGACGATCGCACTGATGCTCCCCGGTGGGATCTCGAGGTCGACCCCCTGGACGATGCTCGTGCGGCCGTAGCCCGAGACCAGCGCGTCGGTTCGCAGGGTGTGCTGAGCGGTCATGAGGATCCTCCGCGGCGGTTGGTACGGATGAGCAGGTACAACAGGTACGGCGCGCCGAGGACGCCCGTGACGACACCGACCGGGAACTTGGTGTCGAAGGCGAACTGCCCGAGGAGATCGGCGGCGAGCACGAGGCACGCGCCCGTGAGCGCCGCCGGCAGCACGATGGACGAGCCGGCCCCGACGAGGCGGGTCGCGATCGGTCCGGCGAGGAACGCGACGAAGGCGATGGGCCCCGTCGTCGCCGTGGCCACACAGGCCAGCCCGACGGCGGCCAGCACCAGGATGACGCGGGTGCGGTCCACGCGTACCCCGAGCGCCGTCGCAGAGGCATCGCCGAGCGAGAGGGCGCCGAGATCCCGCGAGAGCAGCAGGACGACGGGGACCAGGACCACGACCGCGATCGCGAGGGGAGGCACGTCTTCCATCCGCGCGCCGTTGAGGCTGCCGGTCATCCACCGGGCGGCCGCCGAGAGGTCCCAGACGGCCGCGCGCAGCAGCAGGTATGCCACGACGGCGTCGAGCATCGCGCCCACGCCGATGCCGATGAGGATGAGCCTGCCTCCGGTGGATTCGCCGCCGCGAGCGGCGAGATAGATCACGAGAGCGGTGGCGATGCCCGCTGTGAGAGCCAGAGCCATGGTCGCTCCACTCGACCAGTGCAGGATCACCAGCGACAGGATCGCCGCCGCACTCGCGCCGGACGTGATCCCGATGACGTCGGGACTCGCGAGCGGATTGCGCAGCATCGTCTGGAACGTCGAGCCCGCCACGCCGAAGGCCACGCCGGCGAGGACCGCGGTCACGGCGCGGGGGAGGCGCAGGGTTCCCACCGTGAAGGATGCCCCGGGCACCTGCTGCCCGAGGAGCACCCCGACGACATCGGACAGCGGATAGATGGTGTTGCCGAGCATCAGCATCGCGACGAAGAGCGTGGCGATGACGACGGCCATCGTCGACAGGGCGATGATGCGGCGTCGCGCGCGCCGGGCGCGACCCGTGCGGACGCGATCGAGCGCGGTCGATGCCGCATCGGATGCCGGAGCGGACGATCGGACGGGCGGTGCGGCGGCGACGCCCATCACAGTGCCTTCATCCGCGTTCGACGAGCGATGGCGATGAGGACCGGTGCACCCAGGAATGCGGTGACGATACCCGCCTCGACCTCGCCGGGCGACCCGAGCACGCGGCCGATCGTGTCGGCGGCGGTCAGCAGGACGGCTCCGCCGAGCGCCGACAGCGGCAGAAGCCACCGCTGATCCGGGCCGGACGCGAGGCGCACCGCGTGAGGCACCATCAGACCGACGAAGCCGGTCGGCCCCGCGACGGACGTGACGGCGGCGCAGAGCGCGACACCCGCCAGTGCGGCGACGACACGCACGCGCCCGACGTGAACGCCGAGGCCGACGGCGACGTCATCCCCCAACGCGAGAGCGTTCAGCGACGACGCACAGAGGAAGGCGATGAGCCCGCCGACGACCAGCACGGGAACGATGATCGCCATCGTTGCCCAGTCGGCACGAGCGACGTTGCCCACCTGCCAGTATCGGAACTCCTCCATGACCGCCTGGCGGGGCAGCAGGATGGCCGCGACGAGCGACGAGAGGGCCGCCGTCGTCGCCGCGCCCGCCAGGGCGAGCTTGATCGGGGCTGTACCGCCGGGGCCCACGGACCCCACGAAGTACACGAAGAGCGCCGCCGCGAATGCTCCGACGAGCGCCATGGCGAGGTAGCCGAGCGCGCCGGAGATCCCGAAGAACGCGATGCCGATCACGACGGCCAGTGCTGCTCCCGTGTTCACCCCGAGGATGCCGGGGTCCGCCAGCGGGTTGCGGGTGATCGCCTGCATCAGCGCGCCGGAGAGAGCCAGGGCCGCCCCGGCGAGGAGAGCGAGCACGGTACGCGGAACACGGCTCTGCACGGCGAGGGCGCCGATGTCGGTGGGCGTCTCGCCGCGGAGCCACGCCGAGATGCCGTCGACGGTCTGCGCTGCGTCGACGGCTCGGGATCCGAACGAGAGCGACGCGACGATCGACGCCACCACGAGTGCGACGCCGATCGCGAGGCAGGCGACGCGCCGCCGCGCGCCCCCCGCAGAGGAGAGCGCGCGGCGCGGCGTCGTGGTGGCCGACGTCACTTCACCTTCGCGGCCACGTCTTCGAGCTTCGCGACGTAGTCCTTGAGCACCCAGGGGATGGACAGCGGCGTGGGTGTCACCGCGGCGCTGAACGCGTCGCCCTGGCCGACGGCGAGCACGGCCCCGTTCTTGACCGCCGGGAGGGTGCTCCACAGCGGGTCTGCCTGCAGCGCCGGCAGGAGACCGGCGTCGCCGTAGGCCACGATGACATCGACATCGGCCAGCTGGTCGGCGTTCTCTGCGCTGAAGTCGAGGTAGAACGTCCCCTTCGCCGCGGCGTCCGCCGCGACCTTCGGAAGGCCGAACCCGAGGTCGTGCAGGAAGGCGGTGCGAGGATCGCCGCCCGTGTAGAGCGACACCTTGGAGAGGTCGGAGGAACTCGCGTAGAAGAAGGCCGCGGTCTTCCCGGCGAATCCGGAGCCTGCCGTGGCATCCGCGATCTGCGTGTCGAGATCGGAAATCAGTGCATCGCCTTGGGACGCGAGCCCGAGGGCCTTGGCGTTCAGGGTGATCTGGTCGCGCCAGGGGGTGAACCACGGCACACCCGGGTAGGCGACGACCGGAGCGATCGCGCTCAAGGTCGAGTAGTCCGCTGCCGTCAGACCTGACTGCGCCGCGAGGATCACATTCGGCTTCGTGTCGGCGATCTTCTCGAAGTCGATGCCGTCGGTGGTGCCGAAGATCACGGGGTTCGCGCCACCGAGCTCGGTGATCTTGTCGCTGGTCCACGGGTAGACACCGGGGGCGGCGCTTCCGGTCCAGGCCCATACCTGCGAGTCCATGCCGACGGGGACGACACCGAGTGCGAGGGCGACGTCCTGGTTCCCCCACGAAATCGTCGCGACGCGTTCGGGCTTGGCCGCGATGGTCGTCTCGCCGAGCGCGTGGGTGATCGTGACGGGGAAGGCGCCGTCCGCGGCGGTGCCGTTCGCGGAGGCGTCGGGCGACGCGGCACCGGCGCAGCCGGAGAGGAGCAGGGCGCCGGCGGCGGCGAGCGCGGCAGCGGCGAGACGGATGCGAGGCACGGGGTTCCTTCTGTGCGGTGGAGGATGCCCAAGTAAGGACAGGCTTACTTTACGTGTCGATGGTGCGGATCTGTCAACCCGCTACAGTCCGGCTGAAGGTGCACAGTCCGGAGGGACGACGACGGCCCCGCGGTTCCCTTGCAGGTCCGCGGGGCCGTCGTTGCACGAGGACGTGTCAGGGACGCTTCGTGCGGTCTGCGCGCCGGACCGCGACCCAGGCGGCCGGGATGAGGACGGCCGCGATGGCGGCCTTGATCAGGCCGCCCAGGATGAACGGCGTGACACCGGCGGCGAGGATCGCGTCGACCCCCAGGCCCTTGCCGAGAACCGCGTTGAGGATGAAGGCCATGTACGGCACGCCGAACAGGAACGGGATGACACTCGCGGCAACGAAGCCGACGAAGGCCAGAATCGGCTTGCGGTCCCACGCCCGCTCCGCGAACCACCCCGCGACGAACGCCGCGAACACGAAACCGATGATGAATCCGAAGCTCGGCTTGGCCACCGCCGCGATCGTTCCGGTGAAGCCGGCGAACACGGGAAGACCGGCGAGACCGGCGACGAGGTAGGCGACCAGCGCGGCAGCCCCACGTCGCGCTCCCAGCGCGGCGCCGACCACGACGACGGCGAGCGTCTGACCCGTGACGGGGACCGGCCACAACGGCACCTCGACCTGAGCGAGGGCGGCGACGAATGCAGCGCCGGCCAGCACGAGCGCAACATCCAGCGCGACGGCGCGGGCGCGGTCGGAGGGCCGGGCGATGAGATCCGCGAGCACGGGGCGGCGGGACGGGATGGCGACAGACATGGGCACTCCTGAGCGATGGGATGGTCGCGGACGGACATCGACCGGAAAACTGCCAGTCGGTCGCACCCAGCCTAGGGGGAGTGGGAGGTGAGTTCTTGGACGCAGTCCACTGACGTTCGCCGAATGTGTTGTCACTCTCCTCAGCCGGCGGGCGCGTGCTGCGTCCGCCGAGGGCGCCGCGCGCCGGTAGACTGACAGGCTGGCCCGAGCGGCCGCATCCTCCACCCGCCGAAGAACGGACCTCCACTGTGCTCGCCGTCCACGACCTCGAGATCCGCGTGGGCGCCCGTACCCTCATGGCGGATGTCTCGTTCCGCGTCTCCGATGGTGACAAGATCGGGCTCGTCGGCCGCAACGGTGCCGGCAAGACCACGCTCACGAAGGTCCTCGCGGGCGATCTGATCCCCGCGGACGGCACGGTGGATCGCTCCGGTGAGCTGGGGTACCTCCCGCAGGACCCGCGATCGGGCGATCCCGAGATGCTGGCGCGCACGCGCATCCTGGATGCCCGGGGATTGGGAACCCTCGCGCTGCAAATGCACGAGGCATCTCTCCAGATGGGGGATGCCGATGAGAAGGTCGCCGCCAAGGCGATGCGCCGCTACGGAAACCTCATGGAGCGCTTCGAGGCGCTGGGAGGCTACGCCGCGGAGTCCGAGGCGGCATCCATCGCGCACAACCTCTCTCTGCCCGACCGCATCCTCGACCAGCCGCTGAAAACGCTCTCCGGAGGCCAGCGTCGACGGATCGAACTTGCGCGCATCCTCTTCTCGGATGCCCAGACGATGATCCTCGACGAACCGACGAACCACCTCGACGCCGACAGTGTCGTCTGGCTGCGCGACTTCCTGAAGAACTACAAGGGCGGCCTGATCGTCATCTCCCACGACGTCGAGCTCGTGGGAGAGACGGTGAACCGCGTCTTCTACCTGGACGCCATGCGCCAGGTGATCGACGTCTACAACATGAACTGGAAGAACTACCTGCGCCAGCGGGTGGCCGACGAGGAGCGCCGCAAGAAGGAGCGCACCAACATCGAGAAGAAGGCCACCGCCCTGCAGCTGCAGGCGGCGCGTTTCGGAGCGAAGGCCTCGAAGGCGGCCGCCGCGCATCAGATGGTGGCGCGCGCCGAGAAGATGCTTTCCGGCCTGGAAGAGGTCCGGCAGGAAGACCGCGTCGCGAAGCTCCGCTTCCCCAAGCCCGCGCCGTGCGGCAAGACGCCGCTCATGGCGAAGAACCTCTCGAAGTCCTACGGGTCGTTGGAGATCTTCACCGACGTCGACCTCGCGATCGACCGCGGCTCCAAGGTCGTTGTCCTCGGGTTCAACGGTGCCGGCAAGACGACGCTGCTGCGCATCCTCGCCGGCGTGGACCAGCCCGACACCGGCGTGCTCGAGCCCGGCCACGGCCTCAAGATCGGCTACTACGCGCAGGAGCACGAGAACCTGGACGTGAACCGGTCGGTGCTCGAGAACATGATGTCCGCAGCGCCCGACATCACCGCCACCGAGGCACGGAAGGTGCTCGGGTCGTTCCTGTTCACCGGTGACGACGTCCTGAAGCCGGCCGGGGTGCTCTCCGGCGGCGAGAAGACCCGACTGTCGCTTGCGACTCTCGTCGTCTCGTCGGCGAACATGCTGCTGCTGGACGAGCCGACGAACAACCTCGATCCGGCGTCGCGCGAAGAGATCCTCGGCGCGCTCGCCCACTACGAGGGTGCCGTGGTGCTCGTCTCGCACGATTCGGGTGCCGTGCAGGCCCTCAACCCCGAGCGCGTCCTCATCCTGCCCGACGGCGTCGAGGACATCTGGGGCCGCGACTACGTGGACCTGATCGAGCTCGCCTGACCCGCACGGTGCCGATCACGCGCCGTCGGACAGCGATCAGCGCGAGGCGACGCCGTCGAGAAGGGCGTCCTCGTCCTCCATGTCGCGGTCTCGGGGACGTTCCTCATCGCGCCGCCGACCACGCCGCGAGCTCCGCGCGTCGGGCGCCGGTGTCGACGTCGCATCGATCGAGGGAGCATCAGGCGTGTCGGTCGGTCCTGCCGCGGCGGCGGCATCTTCTGCGTCCTCACGGCGGTGTCGCAGCTCGGTACGGATGATGTACCAGATGAAGACGAACCCCATGATCGCGAACAGGATCCACTGGATGGCATAGGACAGATACGGTCCGGGATCGTCCGACGGAGCCTCGAGCCGGTTCGGCACCGATGTGGCCGCAGGGTCCTCCGAGACCATCAGCCCGTAGGCGCTCGGGATCAAACCGGGGACACCGGTCTGCTCGGCGATCCGGGGGAGATTGATGGTCGGCACCTGACCCGCGGGCGCCGATTGCGTAGCGTTCCGCAGAGGCTCTCCCGGCATGAGGCGCGCGACGACCGTGGCTGTGCCGCTCGGCGGCGCGGGCACGGAGTCGGGATCGGGTTGATGCTGACCCGGCGGCAGCCAACCGCGGTCGATCACCAGGACGTCCCCCGCGTCGGTGCGGAACGGCACCAGCACCTCGAAGGCCGCCGTGCCGCCATGCGCTCGATTGCGCGCCAGCAACGTCTGGTCGGTGAGGTAGGTGCCGGTCACCGTCACCGGCCGCCACTGGTCGGCGGGGTCGAAGGAGCCGTCGGCGGCGATGAGATCCGATAACGGCGCGGGCACGGCGTCGTAGTTCGCCGAGATCAGCGCAAGCTGGCGAGAGCGCTCCGCATTCCGAGTGAACTGCCAGTTCGAGAGGAACGCGCACGCGATCGCGAAGGCGATCGCGATGGCGACATAGCCTGTCCAGCGCAGCGCGGTGCGTCGAGTGGCGGGTGTCACGGCAGGCCTCCTCCGTCGGTCACGGTCAACGGCTCCACCACCACCGGGAAATCCCGCGCGGCGAGGAAATCCCGGAGATAGCCCACGTGCGCGTCACAGGCCGTCCAGGTCTTCCGGCGGTCGGCGGCGTGGATGCGGGGATTGCGCCACACCACGTGCCAGCGTGCCTCGGCCTGGCATCCCGCGCGTGAGCAAACCACTGTACTCATCGCTCGCCCTCCGCCGACTGAGGCGATTCGCTGATCCGGATGACGCCCGGAGAAGCGCTGAGCGGTGCCTCGGGGGGCACCTCCGACGCGGCGGATGCCAGCTGCCGCTCCGGAGCGATGGCGCGTGCGGCAGGAGGGGCGGCGACATTCGCGATCACGACGGCGAGGTAGGGCAGCACGATCGCGCCGACCGCGAACAGCCACGTGTACCAGCTGTACGGCTGGACGGCGACCATCAGCACGAAGCAGACGACCCGCACCGACATCATGGTGAAGTACTTGGTCATCCGCGTGTGGGCGTCGTCGTGCGGCGCTCGGGGGAGCGAGGTCGCGGGCTGTGCAGAGCGGGTTTTCACGGTCCGTTCAGCCTACGCCGACAGCGGTGAGGCGGCGTGACGGTCAGGCGCCGTAGCGATACGAACTGCTCCCCGCCGCCGCCGTGACGAAGATGATGAAGAGCACGCCGATCACCAGCAGCGCGACACCGGCCCAGCCGACGATGACACCAGCCAGTGCCATTCCGCGGCCCGATTCACCGGTGCGCCGGATCTGACCGAGAGCGATGTGCCCCATGATGGCCCCTGCCACCGACCCGATCAGCGGGAGGATCCAGATGAATCCGACGATCGAGAGGATCATGGATGCGACCGCGAGTCCATTGGTCCGGCGCGCGGGGTAGGCACCGTAGGAGTACGGGGCAATCGGCGGCGCACCCGGGGTCGTCTGCATGGGGTAATGAGCGCCGTACGGTGACGAGGTTCCGCCGTACGGACCGGACGCGTACGGCGAGGACGGCGTGGAAGCATATGGCGATGCGGGATACGCCGGCGGCGCGTACGGCGGGGCGGGCGCATCCGTCGCAGGCGGGTACGTCGCCGCCGGCGGGTAGGGGGCGGCATCGTACGGCGCCGCAGGCGGGGCGGGCGGCGCCGGCGTGGCGCCGGGCACCGAGGCATCCTGCGGCTGGGCGTTCTGGGGATCGGTCACGGTGGGCTCCTCTCGCCTCACGCCAGCCTAGCCCGAGCGGCGCCGCCGACTAGGCTGGTCCGGTCCTCGAAGATCGGAGCAGAATGTCCACCGACAGAGTCGTCCTCGTCACCGGCGGCAACCGCGGGATCGGCCGCGCGATCGCGGAGCGATTCGTCGCCGCGGGGTACAAGACGGCCGTCACCGCACGATCGGGTGAGGGACCCGAGGGAACGCTGACGGTGCGCGCCGATGTCACCGATGCCGCATCGCTCGATGCGGCATTCGCCGAGGTCGAGCGCGAGCTGGGGCCGGTCGAGGTCGTCGTCGCGAACGCCGGCATCACGAAGGACACGCTGCTGCTGCGCATGTCGGAGGAGGACTTCGATTCCGTCGTCTCGACGAACCTGGGTGGGACGTTCCGCGTCGTCAAGCGAGCGTCGAAGGGCATGCTGCGCGCGAAGTGGGGACGCGTGATCCTGATCTCCAGTGTCGTGGGGCTCTACGGCTCCGCGGGCCAGATCAACTACTCGTCGTCGAAGGCCGCGCTCGTCGGCTTCGCCCGTTCGCTCACGCGCGAGCTCGGCGCGCGGGGGATCACGGCGAACGTCGTCGCTCCAGGGTTCATCGAGACCGACATGACGGCCGCGCTGCCCGACGAGACCCAGGCAGAGTACAAGCGCAGCATTCCGGCGGGTCGGTTCGCGACGGCCGACGAGGTCGCCGGCGTCGTGACCTGGCTGGCGTCGGATGACGCGGCCTACATCTCCGGCGCGGTCATCCCGGTCGACGGCGGTCTCGGGATGGGGCACTGACAGGTCCGTCGAGCCGGCGGGTACCCGCGGGCAACGCTCCGGAAGGTGCTCAGCCGGCGCGGAGAACGGCCGAGACGATCGCCGCTCCCAACCGTTCCGGCTGGGAGAACTGCGGCCAGTGCCCCGTGCCGAGCACCACCACCTCGGAGTCGTCGACGGCGCGGAACTCCTGCTCGAACGCCGGCCAGGACGACAGGACCGATCGGAATGCGGCGTCGTCGAGCGACCCCGACAGAACCGTGACGGGTACACGATGTCGACGTTCGTCGCGCAGTGCGAGAGCGTCAGTGGGAACCCGCCCCGGCACGCTCCACGTCCGCGGCGCGGTGCGCTCTCTCGTCGCGGCGTCGAGGTCGGAGACCTCGTCGGCATCGAAGAAGTCCCATCCCGGGAACGGCACGACCCCCGTGTCGAGCGGGAACTCGGAGATGATCGCGCCCGGAGGCGGCGGTGCCGTGTCGACCAGAACGACACGCGCGATGCGGTGGGGGCGCGCGTCGGCGGCGCCCCACGCCACGTTGCCGCCCCCGCTGTGCCCGACGACCACCACCGGACCCTCGAGCCGGTCGATCGTCGCGACCACGGCATCCACCCATTCGGCGATGCCGATGACATCGCTGGCAGGAGAGGGGACTCCCACTCCGGGCATGGTCAGCGGGTGGGGAGTGAGCCCGGCCCCGCGGAGCGCGGACAGCACGTCGTCCCACGACGATGCATCGAGCCACAGTCCGGGGATGAGGATGACGTCCATGATGCGACAGTAGAAGCGGACGCCGACATCCGGAAGGCCCGCCGCAGGCTCAGGGCAGTACGGCGATGATCTCGCGCAGGTCCACCGGTCCGACGACGAGGTCGGCACGGGCACGCACGGCGGGCTTGGCGTTGAAGGCGATTCCGAGGCCCGCGGCCGCCATCATCTGCAGGTCGTTCGCGCCGTCCCCGATCGCGATGGTGCGCGCGAGGGGCACACCGGCATCGGCGGCCCACTCGCGCAGCGCCGTGGCTTTGGCCGCGGCATCCACGATGTCGCCCTCCACGAGACCGGTGAGGCGGCCGGCGTCGACCGAGAGGCGATTCGCACGCCAGACATCGACGCCGAGCGGCGGAGCGACGTCGTCGAGGATCTCGTGGAACCCGCCGGAGACCACGGCCGCACGCCCACCCCGTGCATGGATCTCGGCGATCAGCTCTGCGGCGCCGGGGGTCGGCTCGACCCGTGCCCGGACGCGCGCGAACGCCTCCAGCGGCACACCTTCGAGCGCGCGGACGCGCGATCGCAGACTCGTCGCGAAATCGACCTCTCCGCGCATGGCGGCTTCGGTCGCCGCGGCGACTTCTGTGCCGCGCCCCGCCTCGTCGGCGATGAGTTCGATGACCTCGTTGCGCAGGAGTGTGGAGTCGGCGTCGAACACGACGAGGAAGCGGGCGTCAGGCACCCGACCAACCTATCGTCCCGGCGCCGTCACGTCGCTCCGACGCCGCGGGGCGGTCAGCGCGGAACCCTCGCGTTCTTGCCCACGACGGTGATGCCCGACTCGGTGACGGTGAAGCCGCGCGAAAGATCGAGAGCGCGGTCCACGCCCACCGTCGCACCCGGCTCCAGCACCACGTTCTTGTCGAGGATCGCCCGGTGCACGCGCGCGCCCGCACCGACATCGACGTGGTCGAACAGCACCGAGTCGGTGATGGTCGACCCGCCCGCCGCGAGGGTCCAGGGGCCTACCACCGACCGCTCCAGGTGAGTCCCCGACAGCACCGATCCGAGCGAGACGATCGAGTCGATCGCATTTCCCATGCGACCCACCCCATCGCGCACGAACTTCGCCGGCGGGGAGTTCACCGCCTGCGAGTGGATCGGCCAATCCATGTTGTACAGGTTGAAGATCGGCAGCGTCGAGATGAGGTCCATGTGCGCATCGAAGAACGAGTCGATCGTGCCCACGTCGCGCCAGTAGTCGCGGTCGCGCTCGGTCGACCCGGGAACGTCGTTGCGCTTGAAGTCGTAGACCGCCGCCTCGCCGCGGTTCACGAAGTAGGGGATGATGTCGCCGCCCATGTCGTGGTTCGACCCCGCCAGTTCGCCGTCGGCTTCGACGGCTGCGATGAGGGCATCGGCATCGAAAATGTAGTTGCCCATAGAGGCCAGCACCTCGTGCGGTGCGTCGGGCAGACCCGTCGGGTTCTGCGGCTTCTCGAGGAACTCGCGGATCGTGACGTTGTCGCTCGGGTCGAGGTCGATCACACCGAACTGGTTCGCCAGCTCGATGGGCTGGCGGATTCCGGCGACGGTCGCCTTGGCTCCTGACTCGATGTGCGCCGCGAGCATCTGCTCGAAGTCCATCCGGTAGACGTGGTCGGCACCGATCACCATGACGATGTCGGGCTTCTCGTCCTGGATCAGGTTCAGCGACTGCAGGATCGCATCCGCCGAGCCCGAGAACCAGCGCTTGCCCAGGCGCTGCTGCGCGGGCACGGATGCCACATACGAGTTGAGCAGCGCCGACATCCGCCACGTCTGCGAGATGTGCCGATCGAGGCTGTGCGATTTGTACTGAGTGAGCACGACGATCTGACGCAACCCCGAGTTGATGAGGTTGGAGATCGCGAAATCGATCAGACGGTACTGCCCCCCGAAGGGGACGGCGGGCTTTGCGCGGTCGACGGTGAGCGGCATGAGGCGCTTGCCTTCGCCTCCGGCGAGAACGATCCCGAAGACCTTGGGTGCTGCTGGCATGGCCCCACACTATTCCCCCCGCGGCACGTTGTACTAGCGTTCCTGACATGCGCGTCGACATCGTCACGAAGGAGTATCCGCCGGAGATCTACGGGGGAGCGGGTGTCCACGTCACCGAGCTGGTGAAAGCCCTGCGCAAGAGCGTCGATGTGCAGGTGCGCGCGTTCGGTGGGCCGAGGGACGAGGCCGACACGACGGCGTACTCGGTGCCGGCGGAACTGTCCGCGGCGAATGCTGCCGTGCAGACGCTCGGAGTGGACCTGGAGATCGTCGGCGACCTCGCCGGAGCAGATGTCGTGCACTCCCACACGTGGTACGCCAACTTCGCCGGTCACCTCGGGTCGCTCCTGCACGGCATCCCGCACGTCATCACGGCGCATTCGCTCGAACCGCTGCGCCCCTGGAAGGCGGAGCAGCTGGGAGGCGGCTACGCCGTCTCGAGCTACGTGGAGAAGACCGCGTACGAGAACGCGGCCGCCGTCGTCGCCGTCAGCGACGGCATGCGGCGGGACATCCTGCGCAGCTATCCGGATCTCGATCCCGCGAAGGTGCGGGTGATCTACAACGGCATCGACGTGGAAGCCTGGCACCCTCAGGATGACCTGGCTCTACTCGAGCGGTACGGCATCGATCCGGAGCGCCCCTCGGTCGTCTTCGTCGGGCGCATCACGCGGCAGAAGGGCCTGCCGTACTTCCTGCGTGCGGCGGCGCTCCTGCCCGCGGAGGTGCAGATCGTCCTGTGCGCGGGCGCGCCGGACACGCCGCAGATCCTCGCCGAGGTCGAAGGCCTCGTGCGCGACCTGCAGGCCCAGCGCGACGGCGTCGTGTGGATCGACGAGTTCCTGCAGCGCGATCAGCTCTGTGCGATCCTCACCTCGGCGACCACGTTCGTCTGCCCGAGCATCTACGAGCCGCTCGGCATCGTGAACCTCGAGGCGATGGCGTGCGGTGCCGCTGTCGTGGGAACGGCGACGGGAGGGATCCCGGAGGTCGTGGTCGACGGAGTGACCGGGCGCCTCGTCCCGATCGACCAGGTGCAGGACGGCACGGGCACACCGACCGACCCGGACCGGTTCGTCGCCGACCTCGCCGCAACGCTCACCGAGGTGGTCTCCGACCCCGAGCGGGCACGGGCGTATGGCGCGGCGGGTCGTACGCGCGCCGCCGAGGAGTTCAGCTGGCGGGCGATCGCCGACGCCACGGCGGCGCTCTACCGCGAGGTGGCCGGCGCGGGCCGATAGGCTGAGCGCATGCCCCAGGTGCTCGATTTCAGCGACGTCGTCGTGCGTCGGAACGCCCGCAACATCCTCGACCACGTGGACTGGACGGTCTCGGACGACCAGCGGTGGGTCGTGCTCGGCCCGAACGGCGCGGGCAAGACCACGATCCTGCAGCTGGCGGCGACTCTGCTGCACCCGACGTCGGGGACCGTCACGGTTCTCGACGAGCAACTGGGCCGGTCCGATGTCTTCGAGCTGCGCCCGCGCATCGGTTTCGCGTCGTCGGCGATGGCCCGCCGCATCCCCGCCGAAGAGACCGTGCTGGATGTCGTTCTCACGGCCGCGTTCTCGGTGCTGGGCCGATGGAACGAGAGCTATGAAGCCATCGACGAGAAGCGTGCGCGACGCGTGCTGTCGGAGTGGAGGCTCGAGCATCTTGCGGATCGTACCTTCGGTACGCTCTCGGACGGCGAGCAGAAGCGCGTGCAGATCGCGCGGGCCGTCATGACCGATCCCGAGGTGCTGCTGCTCGACGAGCCCACCGCCAGCCTCGATCTGGGCGCACGTGAGGAGCTGCTCGGGCTGCTCGCCGGGTACGCGGCAGAGCCGACGACGCCGGCCATGATCATGGTAACTCATCACGTCGAGGAGATCCCGGTCGGGTTCACGCACGTGCTGCTGCTGCGCGCGGGCGCGGTGGTCGCGGCGGGACCCGTCGCCGAGACGCTCACCGCCGACAACCTGTCGCGCACGTTCGGCATGCCGATCGCGCTGACGTCCGACGCGGGCCGGTACGCGGCGCGTGCCGTCACCGCGCCCTGATCATCGCTTTCCGCGCCCGTGCAGCGCACGTCGGTGAGCAGAACTGCGCGCGAGCGATGGTAGAATCTCTCTTTGGTGCATTCGCACTCCGGACTTCCCTCGCTCTGGCAAAATCCAGGGCATCACGTAAGGAACCTCATGAAGACTGACATCCACCCCGAGTACACGGCGGTCGTGTTCCGCGACCTCGGCTCCGGCGACACGTTCCTGACCCGTTCGACGGTCACGAGCGACAAGACGATCGAGCTCGACGGCGTCACCTACCCCGTCATCGACGTCGAAATCTCGTCGGCATCGCACCCGTTCTACACGGGCAAGCAGCGCATCATGGACTCGGCCGGTCGCGTCGAGAAGTTCAACCAGCGCTTCAAGAACTTCGGCAGCAAGTAAGCAGCCTCTCGAAAGCCCCGCTTCGGCGGGGCTTTCGTCGTTGTGGCCCGATCAACGGATCGGCCAGCTGCCGTCGAGGCGATCGTCCGCGTCGAGGCGGCCGACGCGGATGAAGTACTCGGTCAGGCTGTCGGCCTGCGCCCTCGCCCACCCGATCTGCTGTGCGTGCAGCTCGTGGAGGGGCGCGTCGATATCGAATCGGCGGCCCAGCGCCAGCGCGACCCGGCCGGCGGCGATCGCGTCGGCGGCGGCATCGTGCGCGCCGACGAGGGGGACCGCGTAGTGCGCGGCGACGGCCTCGAGGGTGCGCTTGCCCTTTCGGAACCGGTCGTGCGCCTTGTCGAGGACGAGCGGGTCGATCACCGGGGAGGGTTCCACGATAGGTGCCACGCCGTGGCGCAGGGCCTCGTATTTGAGCAGCGAGAAGTCGTAGGGCGCGTTGTATGCGACGACCGGGATGCCGGCGTCCAAGAGGTCGCGAACGGCGGCGACGATCTCCGCGACGACGAGCGGCGCCGGAGCGCCGTGCTCCCGCGCATGCTCGGTCGTGATGCCGTGGACGGCGGCGGCGCCGTCCGGGATCGGGATGCCGGGGTCCGCAAGCCACGACTGTGCGCGAAGGGCCTCTCCGTCAGAGCCCAGAAGCCCCACGTGCGCGGTCACGATGCGGTCCGACACCACGTCGACACCGGTCGTCTCGAGGTCGAAGACGCCCACGGTGTCCGTCCACCAGCATCTCTGCGCAGGCGCGAGCACCTCGACATCGGACGCGACAGCCACAGCGGATGGGATCTCGTCGTCCCACAGCGGGAGCGCCTGCCACTGGTTCATGCCCTCGACGGTATGACGAGGATCCGACACGGCGGCGATGCCACGCGGGACTCGTACACTCGAAGGATGAGCGTTCCCTCTCCGTATGCCGACCGGCTGTCCCGGATCCGGAGAGAACGCCACGAGGTGGAGGTGAGCGGTGGTCGCACCGCCTACTGGACCTACGGCGAGCCGGATGCCCCGCTCACCCTTCTGGCCGTCCACGGGTACCGCGGCGATCACCACGGGCTCGAGCCGGTCGTCGCCTTCCTCGACGGGGTGCGCGTCATCTCGCCGGATCTGCCGGGCTTCGGCGAGACTGCTCCGCTCCCGGGCCGCGAGCACACCCTCACGACGTACGCCGACTGGCTGGCCGACTTCGCGCGTCAGGTCGCTCCGGGGGCGCCGATCCTCGGGCATTCGTTCGGGTCGATCGTGGTCGCCGCGGCAGTATCCGCGGGCCTCGACACGCCGCGCGTCATCCTGGTGAATCCGATCGGCGCACCCGCCCTGGAAGGTCCGCGCGGCATCCTCACCCGCCTGGCGGTCTTCTACTACTGGGCGGGCGCGCGGCTGCCGCGCCGGATCGGCGACGCACTCCTGCGCAATCGACTGATCGTGCGGATCATGAGCGTGTCGATGGCGAAGACCCGCGACCCGGCCCTGCGGGCATTCATCCACGACCAGCACGACACCTACTTCTCCCTCTTCGGCGACCGCGACGTGCTGCACCAGGGCTTCGCCGCCTCGGTGTCGAACGATGTCCGTCGCTTTGCTCCGCAGATCGCCCAGCCGACGCTCCTGATCGCCGCAGAGAAGGACGACATCACCCCGATCGAGGCCGAGCGGCATCTGCAGACGCTCTTCCCCGATGCCGAGCTCGTCGAGATCGCAGAAGTGGGGCACCTCATCCACTACGAGACGCCGCGCGAGGCCGCCTCTCATATCATGCGGTTTCTGCGGCCTTCCGCCGACGGTATGCGATGACGTTCATACGATTTCCGCAGTTGCCGGTATCGCAGTAGCGCTTCGACCCGTTCTTGGAGAAGTCGACGTACACCGCGTCGCAGTCGTCCGCTGAGCAGGTGCGCACCCGGTCCCATCGATCGGCGCGTATGACGTCGACGAAGGCCATCGCCGCCTCGACCAGCATCCGCGTCGACAGCGGCGCCTCGGGCTCAGTGGCGTGGATGTGCCAGTCGAAGCCGTCGTGGAGGACGAGTTGGGGCAGTGCGTGCCCGTCTCGGAGCATCGCGTTCACGAGCGGAACCGCGCCGCGCCGGTCGACGTCCCACAGTGCGCGCAGACGCGGGCGATTCGCGCGCACGGCATCCAGTTCGGCGCCATCGCGCCGGATGGTTCCTGTGTACGAGAACTCGCGAAGGTAGGCGTCGACGTCGGCCTGGGTCGTCAGGCCGTCGGTGGCGACCCCCGCCGTCCCGGGGAGGGTGTTGACGAGCGCGGCAGCAGCGCGCAGTGACATCTCTGTGTCATGGATGAAAACCATCTTGACTCCTGACTTCAGCGGGCGCTACCGTCACCAGTGTAAACATCGATCACTCATGACACCCGGTTGTCATGCGCAGCGAAGGATCGCCGGTGACGCGCACTGCTCCGCTCGAGGTCATCGCCGCACCCCGCGGGGGCTGGCAGGATCGCCGCGTCGATCATCGGGCGGGTGGGATCGTTCTCGCCGTCGGCTCGGCACTCGCATTCTCGTCGAGTGGCCCGCTCGTCAAGCCGCTGCTCGAGGCCGGGTGGTCGCTCTCCGCGGCGTTGATCGTGCGGATGGGGCTCGCGGGGATCATCCTCTCGCCCGCGCTCGTGCGCGCCGCGCGGCGGCAACGGTTCTTCCTGCGTCGGCACTCGCGCTCGCTCCTCGTGTTCGGCCTCGTGCCCGTCGCGGGATGCCAGATGCTCTTCTTCTCCGCGATGCAACGGATGCCCGTCGCCGTCGCGCTTCTGATCCAGTACCTCGCGCCCGTGCTGCTCGTCGCCTTCGTGTGGATACGCACCCGCCGAGCGCCCTCGCGTCTGGTGCTGATCGGATCCGTGGTCGCGATCGCCGGGCTCGTGCTCGTCGTCGACATCTCGGGGGCGCGTTTCGATCCGATCGGCGTGCTGATGGCGCTCAGCGCCGCGGCGACGGTGTGCGTCTACTTCGTCATGAGCGAGCGCACCGGCGACGACCTTCCGCCCCTCGCCCTCGCCTCAGGCGGGCTTCTCGTCGGCGCGGCCGTGATGGCCCTGACCGCGGTGACGGGAATCATCCCGTTCGCCGCGCCGGAGGTCGTGCTGTCGTTCCGCGGGATCGAGGTGCCCGGAATCCTGTCGATCCTGTGGGTGGGCGCCGTGGCGACGACGCTCGGGTACGCCTGGGGAGTGATGGCGGTGCCGAGAGTGGGCTCACGCCTGGCATCCTTCGTCGGCCTCAGCGAGGTGCTGTTCGCGCTCGGCTTCGCGTGGCTGCTGCTGGGCGAGACACCCGGCCCCGTGCAGGTCGTCGGCGGTGCGGTGCTGCTGGCGGGGGTCGTCCTCGTCCGGCTCGCGCCGAGGGAGGACGAGACCCTCACTGTTCCCGTCGAGCCGATTCCAGGAGCGGTCGAACCCGGAATCCGATGACCTCGCCCATGACGAGCGAAGTCTCGGTGCGTTCGACACCGTCGATCGCGAGAATGCGCGCGTCGACATCGAAGAGATGCTGGGTGTCGCGGGCGACGACGCGCACGAGCAGATCCACCTGACCGCTCATGCCGTGCGCCTGGATCACCTCGGGGATCTCGGAGATCTCCGCGGTGATCCTCGCGACGTCGGCCTGGCGCACGATCGCACTGACCATCGCCTCGATCGGGTACCCGAGCGCGGCCGGTGAGATGGCCCGTTCGAACGACTGGAAGACGCCGGAGCGCTCCAGGCGCGCCATCCGCGCCTGAACCGTGTTCCGCGAGAGGCCGAGTCGATCGGCGAGAGCCACGACAGTCGCCCGATGGTCGGACGCCAGTGCGCTGAGCAGTTCGAGGTCGACACGGTCGAGCGATCCCATAGCGCCAAACTACAACACGCCACGTCCGTCGCTCCGCGCCAGCGTCCTCGGGCAGCGACCTCAGGGGGCCAACAGTGCGGCGACGGCCATGTCGGCGAGAATCCGACGCACCGCAGCATCGGGCGACGCGTCGCGCCGTGCGCTCATCGAGTGGGAGGTCGAGTTGATGAGGCCGAAGCCGGCATGCGCCCGCACACGGTGCTCGTCGTCGCCGCGGCCCGGGTGCAGCCGCGTGAGGACGGACGTCCAGAGGTCGACGTACTCGCGTTGCAGTAGCCGTACCCGATGCCGGTCGTCGTCGCTCAGCCGGGAGAGATCGCGATCGTGCACGCGGATCAGATCCGCGCAGCGCACGGCGAAGTCGACGTGGAAGTCGACGAGCGATCGCAGGTGCGTCACGGCGTCGGCGTCCGCCTCCAGCACCTCCCGCCCGGAGTCGAGGAGGTCTTCGCTGGCGTGCAGCATGATCGCGCCGAGGAGCGCGCGCTTGCTCGTGAAATGGCGATACACCCCCGGCCCCGAGATGCCCACGGCGGCGCCGATGTCCTCGAGGCTCACGCCGTCGAATCCGTGCTCGGCGAACAGCCTCGCCGCCTCACGACGCAGGGCGTCGTAGCGCTCGGACTTCGCCCGGCCGCGCTCCGTCTCGGCGGCCATCGTCGGCGGTGGGCTCGCTGCCATCCGGTCCATCCTCGCTGCATTCGGGACATCGGGTGACGGAAGAATAGTCCGCGGCGGGCCGGCTGAGCCAGCGCGCCCGAGGGCCCGTGATGCGATCGTGACCGTCACCCACACGACGGCGATCACGGCTCCGGGCCGGTGGAATCTCCGCGGTCGCCAGGTGGCCACCGCGGTACCGTGGAGAGTGCGGCCGGACCGGAGCCGCGGCCGGCGACAGGAGGAGCCCGCATGAACCCCGCTCTCGGCCCCGCGCTCCTGTTCTGCCCCGCGGATCGTCCGGATCGATTCGAGAAGGCGGCGGAGCGCGCCGACGCCGTGATCCTCGACCTCGAGGACGCCGTCGCGCCGGCGAACAAGGTCGCCGCGCGCGGATATCTCATCGATGCGCATCTGGACCCCGCTCGAGTGATCGTCAGGATCAATGGGATCGACACGCCCGAGGCCGTCGCCGACATCGCGACGCTGTCGCAGACGGACTTCCGCCTGATCATGGTGCCCAAGGCCGAGTCGGCCAAGAGCATCGCCCGCCTCGATCCGCGTTTCGAGGTCATCGCGCAGTGCGAAACCGCGCGCGGCTTCGTCCGCGCGGAAAAGGTCGCCGCGGCCCCGAACGTGGTCGGACTCGGCTGGGGCTCGGAGGATCTCGTCGCCTCTCTCGGGGGCACGTCCAGCCGTCGCGCCGACGGCGGCTATCGCGATGTCGTCCGGCACGCCCGGTCGCGCCTGCTGCTCGCCGCCGCCGCGCACGGCATCGCCGCCATCGATGCCGTCCACGTCGACATCGCCGACGACGTGGGTCTTCGGCACGAGGCGGAGGATGCCGCGGCCAGCGGCTTTCAGGCATCCGCCTGCATCCACCCCGCCCAGGTCGCCACGATCAGAGCCGCCTACCGACCCGATGCGGGCACCGTCGCCCGGTCGCGACGACTGCTCGCGGCGGCGACGGGGGAGCGGGGAGCGTTCCGCTTCGAGGGGCGCATGGTCGACGAACCCGTGCTGCGCCATGCGCGCACCGTGATCTCACGCGCCGAGGCCTGACCCGGCCCTGCGTCCCGCAAAGCCTCAGAGGGGTCAGCCGGTCACACCGCGCGAGCGGTCGTGACGGCCGCGTACGAGATCAGACCGATCCGATCACGCTCGACCCGGAACTCATGCGTCGATGCGTTCGCCAGCCGCTCGCCCGGCAACGGCAGCGCGTCGCCGCTCGCATGCCGGATGAGCTGCCCGATCAGACCCCCATGCGCGACAGCGATCACGGGCACGTCGATCGGCGCATGGTCGCGCCGTGCATCGCGCACCGCGCGGCGGACTCCGGCGACGGCTCGGGTACGCAGGTGTCCGTTCGTCTCGGCGTCGGGGACGTTGTCGCGGCCGAAGTCGCCGAAACGCTCGCGGTACTCGACGTCGGTCAGACCTTCCGCCTGACCGTACGCGCGCTCGCGCAACTGCGGGTACGTGCGTGAGACGGGCACACCGAGAGCTGCGGCGATGATCCCCGCGGTCTCGCGTGCTCGCGACAGATCGCTCGAGACGACGACCGGACTCTCGCCCGCGTACCGCGCGGCGAGAGCGGCGGCGGTCTCGTGGGCCTGCGCACGACCGGTGTCGTTCAGGGGGATGTCGGTCGACCCCTGGATGCGCCGTGTGGCATTCCAGTCGGTCTCGCCATGGCGCACCAGAAGCAGCGTTGTCACCTCTCGAGCCTAAAGCTCCGCCGCGGCGCCCACGGTCCAGGAAAGGAAGAGCCGTCAGGACGCCGAACGGGGTCAGCGCGGCCCGGGCAGGGCGCCGGAGGATGCGGTGAGCGCATCGGCGAACGAGCGCAGGACCTCCGTGGTGCCCGCGTCCACCTTCACCGTCGCTCGTGCGTCGCCGCGGGTCTCACCGCGGTTCACGATCACGATCGGCAACCGGCGCCGACGGGCCCGTTCCAGCAGACGGATGCCGGAGTTCACGACGAGCGACGATCCCGCGATGAGCAGCGCGTCGCTGGATGCCAGGACCTGCTCCGCCTCGCGGAAGCGGACGAGCGGGATGTACTCGCCGAAGAACACGACATCGGGCTTCAGGACACCCTCGCAGATGCTGCACGAGGGGATCACGAACCCGTCGCTCGAGGCCGGCAAGACGTCGCCGTCCGGGCCCAGCTCCACAGCATCCGGGACCGCGATCCACGGGTTGTCGCGTTCGATGCGCTCCGCGAGGTCGCGACGATCGAACACCTGACCGCAGTGCGTGCACAGCACCCGGCGCATCGTGCCGTGAAGCTCGACGACGCGGCTGCTGCCGGCGCGCAGGTGCAGACCGTCGACGTTCTGGGTGACGACGCCGGTCACGACGCCCGCGCGCTCGAGCACTGCCAGAGCGTCATGGCCCCCGTTGGGCCGTGACGCGGCGAACGCGCGCCACCCGAGGTGACTGCCGACCCAGTAGCGCCCGCGCGCGACGTCGCTGGAGAGGAACTGCTGGGCTGTCATCGGGGTGCGCGTGGGCGCCCCTTTACCGCGGTAGTCGGGGATGCCCGAATCGGTCGATACGCCGGCCCCGGTCAGCACGGCGATACGCCGTCCGGCGAGAGCATCGATCGCACGGCCGACGCCCGCGGCCGTCTGTGCGTCCAACGCCAGCGCCGTGGTCATATGCCGAGCCTACGCGCGTTCGTTTTCGGGCAGGTTACGAAGCGTGCGAGCATGACGGTCATGCCTGTCGTGAGGATCGACGATCCGTCGGATGCCCGCCTGTCGGACTATCGAGACCTGACCGACGTCGCCCTGCGACGGCGGACCGAGCCGGCCGAGGGGCTGTACATCGCCGAATCGGCGAAGGTCATCGCGCGCGCCGTCGCCGCCGGGCACGTCCCGCGCTCCGTCCTCGTGCAGGAGAAGTGGCTCGAGGACGCCCGGACCCTCGCGCCCGAAGCGCCGATCTATCTCGTCTCCGACGAGGTCGCCGCCGGCGTCACCGGATACACCGTGCACCGCGGGGCGCTCGCGGCGATGCACCGGCCGACGCTGCCCTCCGTCGCCGAGGTGGTGGCCGGCGCGCGCCTCGTGCTCGTCCTCGAAGACATCGTCGACCACACCAACGTGGGAGCCGCCTTCCGCGCTGCAGCGGGTCTCGGCGCCGACGCCGTCCTGGTGACCCCGCGCTGCGCCGACCCGCTGTACCGTCGCAGCGTGCGCGTGAGCATGGGGACGGTGTTCCAGGTGCCGTGGACACGGCTTCCCGAGGACGACGAGGGCGGTCGCGGCGCGTGGAGCCGCAGCCTCGAGACACTGCATGCCTCGGGCCTGCACGTCGCCGCGCTGGCCCTCGCCGACGGAGCCGTCCCGCTCGATGATTTCGTGGCCGCGCGTCCGGCGCAGGTGGCCCTGGTGCTCGGGTCCGAGGGCGACGGACTGTCGGCGCGCGCCCTGGCATCCGCCGACACGGTCGTCACGATTCCGATGTCCGGGGGAGTGGACTCGCTCAACGTCGCGTCCGCCGCGGCGGTCGCCCTGTGGGCGCTGCGCCCGGCCTCCTGACAGACGGTCGCCACGGTCCCGTCCCTCACCTGCACGCAGGCGAGTGCCGTCAGACGATCGTCCCCGGGCCCGCCGTGCGGTCCCCTGCCGGAGCCTCCACGATCACCGGCAAGGCGTCGGGTCGCTTGGCCGTGACGTGGTCTCCCGATGACTGGTGACGCAGACGCCGCAACACCCACGGAACGAGATGCGCGCGCGCCCACACCAGGTCGTTGCCACGCGCCTCGCGCCAGGTGAGTGTCGGCAGCGGGTCGGGCTGGAGCGGCTGCAGGTCATTGGGCACGTTCAGCGCGCGCAGCACCATGCGCGCGATCTCGTGGTGTCCCAGCGCGTTGTAGTGCAGGCGGTCGTCATCGAAGAAGCGCATGTCCTGCACCTCCTTCAGCGCCCACTGGTCGGCGACGATGCAGTCGTACCGATCGGCGATGGCACGGATGTTCTCGTTGTAGATCGCCACTCGGCCGCGGATGCCGCGGAAGACGGGCGTGAACTCGGTGTCGACACCCGTGAACACCACGACGGTCGCGCCCTGTGAGCTCAGACGCGCCACGGCATCCTCGAACTGCTCCGCCACCGCGTCGGGGTCGCCGCCGGGCCGGATGACGTCGTTGCCTCCGGCCGAGAACGTGATGAGGTCCGGGCTCAGCGCCAGGGCGGGCTCGACCTGATCGGCGACGATCTGACCGATCAGCTTTCCGCGGACGGCGAGGTTCGCGTACGCGAAGTCCTCCACCTGGCCGCCGAGCACCTCGGCGACGCGATCCGCCCAGCCGCGGTGTCCGTCGGCCGTACCGGGGATGGGATCGCCGATACCCTCCGTGAACGAGTCGCCGATCGCGACCATCCGCCGCCAGGGGTGGGCGGCGTCGTTGGGGATGTACGGCGAACGGTGCTCGTCGGGCGTGGGGTCGTTCCTGCGCATGGCCTTCTCCAGACTCGTGGTCTCTTCGAGGCTACCCGCGGACGCCGCTCGAGGCACCGATCCGGGCACCGGTGGGGGAGGTCTCGTTTAGGGTGGTCCATCGTGGATGGGACCGACGAGCAGGGGCAGGAGCACTTCGGCAGCTTCGCCGCGGAGCATCTGTCGCCCTCGTTCCCGCAGCGCGCGCCGTGGGGAACGGCGCAGAACCTTCGTGCCTGGCAGGCCGAGGCTCTCGAGGTCTACTTCGGTGCGGACGGGCCCGAGGGCGTCGGCCGCGGCCCGCGCGATTTTCTCGCGGCTGCCACACCCGGCGCCGGAAAGACGACGTTCGCGCTCCGCCTCGCCTCCGAGCTCCTTCGCCGTGGCGTGGTCGAGCGGATCGTGGTCGTCGCCCCGACCGAGCACCTGAAGACGCAGTGGGCCGACGCGGCGGCGCGCGTCGGCATCCGCCTGGACCCGCGTTTCAGCAACCGGCAGCGGATGCACGCACGGCAGTACCACGGGGTGGCCGTCACGTACGCGCAGGTCGCGGTGAAGGCATCCGTCCATCGGCACCTCGTCGACGACGCCCGCACGCTCGTGGTGCTCGACGAGGTGCACCACGGCGGCGATGCGCTCAGCTGGGGCGATGCCCTGCGTGAGGCGTACGGACGCGCGACGCGCAGGCTGTTGCTGTCGGGCACGCCCTTCCGCAGCGACACCGCGCCGATCCCGTTCGTGGAGTACCACCCGAACGATAAGGGCATCCGCCTGTCGCGGACGGACTACAACTACGGCTACGGGCGCGCCCTCGCCGACGGTGTCGTGCGCCCGGTGCTCTTCCTCGTCTATGCCGGCAAGATGCGCTGGCGCACGAAGGCGGGTGACGAGCTCGAGGCCCATCTCGGCCAGGACAACACGAAGGACGTCACCTCGCAGGCCTGGCGCACCGCACTCGATCCCGAGGGGGACTGGATCCCCGCGGTCCTGCGCAGCGCGGACCGGCGCCTGAGCGAGGTGCGGCAGGACGTGCCGGATGCCGGCGGACTCGTCATCGCGACGGATCAGACCGCCGCGCGCGCCTACGCCGCGATCCTCCGGGAGATCACCGGGGAGGCTCCGGCGGTCGTGCTCTCCGACGACAAGGCCGCCTCCGGACGGATCGAGACGTTCGCGCAGTCGACGACGCGGTGGATGGTCGCGGTGCGCATGGTCTCCGAAGGGGTCGACGTGCCGCGCCTCGCTGTGGGCGTCTACGCCACGAGCGCCTCGACGCCGCTGTTCTTCGCCCAGGCGATCGGCCGATTCGTGCGGGCGCGACGCCGGGGTGAAGCAGCATCGGTGTTCCTCCCGAACGTGCCGGTGCTGCTGACGCTCGCCGGGGAGATGGAGCGCGAGCGCGACCATGCGCTCGACCGCGAGTCCGGGGACGATGACGGACTCGAAGACACGCTGTTGGCCGAGGCCGAGCGCGAGGACAAAGCCTCGGACGAACTGGAGCAGGAGTTCTCGTACCAGGCGCTCGGGTCGGTCGCCCACTTCGACCGGGTGCTCTACGACGGCAAGGAGTTCGGCCAGCTCGCCGTTCCGGGAACGCCCGAGGAGGAGGAGTTCCTCGGGCTGCCCGGACTGCTCGAACCCGAGCACGTGCACGAGTTGCTGATGCAGCGTCAGGCGCGCCAGGGGCGCCTGCGACGCGTGCGCGAAGCCCGAGAGAGCTCCGGAGCAGAGGCCGGTGGTGTGGAATCGGCCGCAGCCGACGGCGCGATGGATGCCGGGCTGCCCCCCGCGCTGCATCGCACGCTGCGCGAGCAGCGCCAGCTTCTCAACAGCCTGGTGGGCGTGTATGCCCGTCAGAGCGGGGAAGCGCACGGACTCGTGCATGCCGAGCTCCGCCGCATCTGCGGGGGCCCCGAGGTCGCCCGCGCGACGGTCGCGCAGCTGCAGGCGCGCATCGAGGTGCTGCGCCGCCGCGTCCACTCCTGAGCCGCCGACCCGCTGTCGGCGGGGCGTGTCGCGCGTCGGAGTCCCCGCGAGACCTCGCCTCGGTACGCTTTCGCGGCGTGTTGCGGTACATACGGGAGGTCTCGCGGGCCCCGGCGGGGGTGTGGTTCGGAACCCCGAAATGCTGGCAATCCGGGCCTGAGGCGGCGGACGGCACGCGCGCCCGGATAACGTGGACGCCCGTGACTGCGACTGCCGAACCCACCGCGAGAGACCGCCGCCGCTGGGCGCGCTACCTGGCCGACGAACGCGCCGAAGCGCAGGTGTACCGCGATCTCGCGCGGCGCCGCGACGGTGAGGAGCGCGAGATCCTGCTCGCCCTCGCCGAGGCCGAAGGGCGCCACGAGGCTCACTGGCTGGAGCTGCTCGGCGGAGAGCCCGACCGTATGCCGTCGCCGAGCGCCGAGTCGCGCATGCTCGGATGGATGGCACGCAGGTTCGGGTCGATCTTCGTGCTCGCGCTGGCGCAGAACGCCGAGGCGCGCTCGCCCTACGCGGACGAGCCGTTCGCAACCCCGCGGATGGTCGCCGACGAGATGGTGCACCACGAAGTCGTCCGTGGCCTCGCGGCACGGGGACGCCGCCGTCTGTCGGGAACGTTCCGCGCGGCGGTGTTCGGCGCGAACGACGGTCTCGTCTCGAACCTCGCACTCGTGATGGGCATCGGTGCGACGGGTGTCGCGCCGCAGTTCGTGCTGTTCAGCGGCATCGCCGGTCTGCTCGCGGGCGCCCTTTCGATGGGAGCGGGCGAGTACGTGTCGGTGCGTTCGCAGCGCGAACTGCTGGATGCCACGGAGCCGAGCAACTTCGCCGACGCCGGCCTTCCCGATCTCGACCTCGACGAGAACGAGCTCGCGCTCGTCTACCGCACCCGAGGGCTTGACCCCGAGCAGGCGCTCGCGGCCGCACGTCGCGTCGTGAGCGAGGCTCAGGCATCCGATCGATCCCGGCCCTACGCCCGCGAGCCGCAGAACTCGGCCGAGCACGAGACCGTCGGCAGCGCGCTCGGCGCCGCGGGATCGAGCTTCCTCTTCTTCGCATCGGGCGCGATCATCCCGGTGATCCCGTGGCTGTTCGGACTGAGCGGACTCGCTGCGGTCGTCCTCGCGCTCCTCCTCGTGGGCACCGCCCTCGTGGGCACGGGCGCGATGGTGGGTCTGCTCTCCGGTGCTCCGCCGCTGCGGCGTGGACTGCGCCAGCTCGCGATCGGCTTCGGCGCCGCCGCGGTCACCTACGTGCTCGGAATGCTCTTCGGCGTCTCTGCCGGGTGAGGCCGATTCCAGGTTCCGCCGCAGACGTGGTAGTGTCGTTCCTCGGTTGCAAAACCGAAAAACACCACCTGCGCGGGTGGCGGAATAGGTAGACGCGCTAGCTTGAGGTGCTAGTGCCCGTATAGGGCGTGGGGGTTCAAGTCCCCCCTCGCGCACAGTGGAAAAGGGTCCCGAAAGGGGCCCTTTTCCCGTTTCCGACGCGTCGACCCCAAGGCGCCGCGTCACCGGAGGACGTTCGGCGCGAACGGCCCCTTCCGAGACGGCTAGCGTGGATGCCATGGTTCACAGCCCCGCTTCATCCGACGCCGACGCCCTGCTCGAGGATCTGCCCGAGGTCGCTCGCATCGCCCGCGACCTCATCCGCTTCGACACCACGAATCACGGCGAGGGTCGCTCGCGCGGTGAGCGCGAGGCGGCCGAGTACGTCGGCGCATTCCTGACCTCGCTCGGACTCGAACCGGAGTACTACGAGCCGATTCCGCGCCGCACGAATGTGATGGCAAGGGTGCCCGGTCGCGACAGCTCGAAGCCGGCGCTCGTCCTGCACGGCCACCTCGACGTGGTTCCCGCCGTCGCGGAGGACTGGAGCGTGGATCCCTTCGCCGGCGTCGTGCGCGACGGCATGCTGTGGGGGCGCGGCGCCGTCGACATGAAAGACATGGATGCCATGATCCTGGCATCCGTCGCCGACCTGCTGCGAGCGGGCGAGCGTCCTGAACGGGATCTCGTCCTGGTCTTCTTCGCCGACGAAGAGAACGGGGGCGTGGAAGGCTCGCAGCTGGTCGCGCGCGACCGTCCGGAGTGGTTCGCGGGCGCCACCGAGGCGATCAGCGAGGTGGGCGGATACTCGATCCCGGTCGCCGACAGCCGGGCGTATCTGCTGCAAGTAGGGGAGAAGGCGCTGATCTGGATGCGGCTGCGGGCCCGCGGAATCGCCGGGCATGGCAGCCGATTCCACCCCGACAACGCGGTCACGCGCCTGGCAGAGGCCGTCGCCGCGCTCGGACGCACCGCCTGGCCGATCGAACTGACCGACACCACGCGGCAGACCGTCGCTGGTCTCGCCGCGCTGTGCGGCTCGGACGAGACATCGCCCGCCGCCGCCACGGACCCCGACGCGATCGCCGCGGCGACGGGCCCCGCCGCGGGGTTCCTACGCTCCACCTTCCGCACGACGACCAACCCCACCGGGCTCGAGGCCGGGTACAAGCACAACGTGATCCCGGATGCCGCGACGGCCGCGATCGACGTGCGCACGCTCCCCGGCCAGGAGGATCGCGTGCTCGCGGAGATCCAGCGCATCGTCGGCGACGATGTCGCCATCGAGATCGCGCACCGCGACATCGGGCTGGAGGTGCCGTTCTCGGGCGCGCTGGTCGAGGCGATGGTCGGAGCGCTCGATCGTCACGACCCCGGTGTTCCCGTCGTCCCGTACCTCATGGGCGGCGGCACCGACAACAAGGCCCTCGCAGAGCTCGGGATCGCCGGCTACGGGTTCGCCCCGCTGCGGCTTCCGTCGGAGCTGGATTTCACCGGTATGTTCCATGGAGTGGACGAACGCGTCCCCATCGACGCGTTGGTCTTCGGGCAGCGCGTGCTCACCGATCTGATCCGCACGTACTGAAAGGCCCCCCATGCACCTTTTCGAGGCGATCATCCTGGGATTGGTCCAGGGACTCACCGAGTTCCTCCCCGTCTCTTCCAGCGCTCACCTGCGCATCATGGGAGAGTTCCTGCCGTCCGCCGAGGATCCCGGCGCCACCTTCACCGCCATCACCCAGATCGGCACCGAGTTGGCGGTGCTCGTGTACTTCTGGAGCAGGATCGTCCGCATCATCTCGCGATGGTTCGGATCGCTCACGGGGAAGGTGGCGCGCAACGACGCCGACGCCCGCATGGGCTGGATCGTGATCATCGGAACGATCCCGATCGGCATTGCCGGCTACCTCTTCCAGGACATCATCCGCGGGACGTTCCGAAACCTCTGGCTCGTGGCGATCGTGCTCATCGTGTTCGGACTGCTGCTGGGGGCGGCGGATGCTCTCGGGCGCCGCATCCGCACCGAGCGCGACCTCACGTACGGCCACGGTCTCGCTCTCGGTCTCGCCCAGATGCTGGCGCTGATCCCCGGTGTCTCGCGTTCCGGCGCGACCACCACGATGGGCCTCGCCCTCGGCTACACCCGCCCCGCAGCAGCCGAGGTCGCCTTCCTGCTCGCGGTGCCGGCCGTGTTCGGAAGCGGCCTGTACGAGCTCATCAAGGCGATCAAGGATCCGGGCGAGCAGGTGTACACCATGTTCGAGACGGGCGTCGCGACGGTCGTGGCCTTCGGCGTCGGCCTCGCGGTCATCGCGTTCCTGATGCGTTACCTCAAGCGCGGCAGCTTCCTGCCCTTCGTGCTCTACCGTCTGGTCCTCGGCCTCGTGCTCATCGTGCTGCTGAGCTTCGGTGTGCTGCAGGCCTACTGAGTCGTCGGACAGTGAAGGGCCGGGGCGTTCGGTCGCCTCGGCCCTTGCTGTTCGTCTGCGTCGGAGCTGACCATCGTATCAGGACCGACGTGGACCTTCCGATCCGGGTCCCGGGCCGTGCCCGAATCCGCGAGGTCCGTCGCCGCCGCGGCGGAGGTATCGCTCGAACTCCTGGGCGATGGCGTCTCCCGATGCCTCGGGGGAGTCCCATGTGTCGCGGGTCTGCTCGAGCTGGTGGATGTAGTCGGTCATCTCCTCGTCGTCCGATGCGGCCGCATCGATGGATGCCTCCCACGCGAGGGACTCCGCGGGCAGCTCACCGCGCGGCACCACCGCGCCGGTGAGCTCGGTGAGGCGGTCCAGCAGTGCGAGGGTCGCCTTGGGCGAGGGCGTGTGCCCGGCGACGTAGTGCGGCACGCTCGCCCACAGAGCTGCGCACGGGATGCCGGCGGCTTCGGCCGCCGTTGCCAGGACGGTCAGAATCCCCGCCGGCCCCTCGTACGTGGGCTTCTCGAGGTCGAGTGCGGCGCGCAGGGCGTCGTTCTCGCTGCCCGCGAACACCGAGATCGGGCGCGTGTGCGGGACATCCGACATCATCGATCCGAGCGCCACGATGCCGGTGATGTCTTCGCGCAGCGCCGCGTCTATGAGCTCCGCGACGAAGGCCTGCCAGGCGCGAGCAGGCTCGAACCCCGACAGCAGCCAGAGGCGCGTGCCCTCCGTCGTGTCGTCCCCGACGCCCACGGCCGGCGCGGGATGCAGCGGCCTCCACAGGGTCGCATCGGGCCAGACGAGTCGCCGTGAGCCGTCGGCTTCGAGGCGCACCTGGGGGCGTGTGTACTGGTAGTCGAAGTACAGCTCGGGGTCGACGCCGAAGGCCTCGCGATACGCGCCGGATTCGCGGATGTGCGACACGGCGGCCGAGGCGGCCTCCCCGGCGTCGTTCCATCCGTCGAAAGCGACCACCAGTACGCGCCGACCCAGTTCGTCCACACCGCTCCTCACCGTCCGTGAACCGTTCCCCCCACGATACGCGTCGGCCGAGGGTCGCGGGCAGACGACGCCCTAGCATGGAGCGATGACCACAGCGCCTGCCGACCATGCCCGTACGGAGTCGGCGGCCCGCACCGACGCGGTGGCCCAGGCCGTTCCCGACGCCATCCTCTGGGACATGGACGGCACGCTCGTCGACACCGAACCGTACTGGATGGCGGCCGAGACGGCACTCGTCGAGGCGCACGGCGGCACCTGGACGCACGAGCAGGCACTCACCCTCGTCGGGCAGGGTCTCGAGACCTCTGCGGGCATCCTGCAGGCCGCCGGCGTGCGCATGGCTGCCGGAGAGATCGTCGCGCATCTTTCTGCTCAGGTCACGCGCGACCTGAGCGCGGGTCCTCTGCCGTTGCGTCCCGGGGCCGCCGAGATGCTCGCCGACCTGGTCGCCGCGCAGATCCCCTGCGCCCTGGTCACCATGTCGTTGCGCGACATGGCGCGCGCCGTGGTCGCCGCGCTTCCGGTCGGCACCTTCGCGCACATCGTCGCCGGCGATGATGTCGCCCGCCCGAAGCCGTTCCCCGACGCCTATCTGCAGGCGTGTGCCGCGCTGGGCGTCGACCCCGCGCGCGCCGTCGCGATCGAAGACTCGCCGACCGGGGTGCGGGCGGCGGTCGCCGCCGGTGTCACCACGATCGGTGTTCCGCTCATGGTGCCGCTCACCGACTCCGGCGCCCACCAGCTCTGGCCGACGCTCGCCGGCCGCACCCCCTCCGACATCGCCGAGGTCTTCGCGACGCACGGCACGAAAGGCTCCCGATGACCACCGACCTGCGGCCCAGCGGGCCGTTCCGCCTCGGCGATCGCGTCCAGCTCACCGGCCCGAAGGGGCGCCTGCACACCGTCACCCTGCGCGAGAACGGGGAACTGCACACGCACCACGGGGTCCTGCGGCACACCGAGATCATCGGCAAGCCCGACGGATCCGTCGTGACGAACTCCGGCGGACACGAGTACCTGGCGCTGCGTCCGCTGCTGCGGGACTTCGTGATGTCGATGCCCCGCGGCGCGGCGATCGTCTACCCCAAGGATGCGGCGCAGATCGTGGCATCCGCCGACATCTTCCCCGGCGCGACCGTCGTCGAAGCCGGTGTCGGCTCCGGGGCGCTCGCCCTCTGGCTGCTGCGTGCGATCGGTCCGGCCGGGCGCCTCCATTCGTTCGAACGCCGCGAGGAATTCGCCGACGTGGCGCGCGCGAACGTCGAGACGTTCCTCGGGCACGAGCCGGAGAACTGGACGGTCGTCGTCGGCGACCTGGTCGAAGAGCTTCCGGGGCAGGTTGCGCCCGCGTCGGTCGATCGGGTCGTGCTCGACATGCTGGCACCGTGGGAGTGCATCGATGCCGTCGCCGACGTCCTCACGCCCGGCGGCGTGGTGATCTGCTACGTCGCCACCGCGACCCAGCTGAGCCGCGTGGCGGAGTACGTCCGAGGCACCGGGCTGTTCGCCGAGCCCGAGGCCAACGAGACGATGGTGCGCGGCTGGCATGTCGAGGGACTTGCGGTGCGGCCCGATCACCGCATGGTCGCGCACACGGGATTCCTCGTGACGGCGCGGCGCCTCGCGCCGGGGGCCATGCCTCCCGACGTGCGCAAGCGCGCCCTGAAGAAGCCGAGCTACGCGGACGACGACGTCGAGATCTGGACTCCGGGTGCGGTCGGCGATCGGGAGATCACCGACAAGAACCTCCGCAAACGAGTGCGCGAAGCGCAGCGCGCCGTGAGCGGAGCGCGCATCGCCGCCGGCGACACCGCGGATGCCGTCACGAGCGACGAGGCAGACGCGACCGGCGACGTAGACTGATCCGGTGCATCGCGTCCCTGCTGTCCTCGCCGTCCTGGGCCTGTCGGCCCTGACCCTCGCCGCATGCTCGTCGGCGCCTGCCGGCTCATCCGCCGCATCGTGCGAGCGTGTGACCTCGGATGCCACGGTGCTCGACTTCGCGCATGTGTCCGGATCGTTCGGACAGCCGACCCTGAACATCGAGTCGCCGGTCTACGTCGAGCAGCCCACGTTCCACGACGAGACGGTCGGCGACGGGATGCGCGTGACCAGCACCGGTCAGGACGTGCAGTTCTCGATCTCGGTCGTGAACGGTGCCACCGGTCAGAGCCTCGGATCCGCCGCCACGCAGCCGCTCTCGGTGGGCTCGTGGGACAGTCGGATCCCGGGACTGGGCGCACTGATGATGTGCGCCACCGAGGGCTCCCGCATCGTGGGGGCGATTCCGAGCACCGGCCTGCCGGATCAGACCGCGCAGGGCCTCGGGGTCTCGCCGGGGCAGTCCCTCGTCTTCACGATCGACCTCGCCCACGTGTACCGCGCCGCCGCCGACGGCGCATCGCAGTACAACGACCGGCGCGGCATGCCGTCGGTCGTCCTCGCGCCCGACGGGCGGCCCGGCGTGATCGTGCCCGACTCGGCCGCTCCGACGGACGTGGCCGTAGAGCTGCTGAAGAAGGGCGACGGCCCGGCGATCGGTTCGTCCGACGCCGCGCGCGTCCACTACACCGCCGTCGACTGGAAGACCCGAAAGGTCACCGATTCCACGTGGGAGAGCGGCGCTTCGGTGGCTGTCACCCCCGACAGCCGACTCGGCTTCGCCGCGCAGCTGCAGGGCGCGACCGTGGGTTCCCAGCTGCTGGTCGTCGTGCCGGCGGCTGCGGGCTCGGGCTCTGCCACCGTCTACGTCGTCGACATCCTCGGAATCGACCCGGCGTCGTCGGCGCGCTGACCTGGCGCGGAGCCGGCACCGCACCCTCGTCCTAGGATGGGCGGGTGGTTACCGAGTCCCCGCGCACCGCGCCCGAAGAGCGTCTGGTCAACCTCGTGGTCGCACTCATGGCCACCGAGCAGGGGCTGACGAAGGACACGATCCTCTCGTCCGTCGCCGGGTACCGCGAACAGACCACGGCCGGTGCGAGCAAGGATGCACTCGAGAAGATGTTCGAGCGCGACAAGCAGACGCTGCGCGGACTGTCGATCCAGATCGAGACCATCGGCGACCACGCCGATCCGGATGATCTGCGCGAGGCGCGGTATCGCATCCCCACGGCGGAATACGAGCTACCGGCCGACATCGATTTCACCCCCGCCGAACTGGCGGTGCTGAACCTCGCCGGCGGCGTGTGGAGCGAGAGCTCGATGTCCGCGGAGGCGCGGAGCGGTCTGCGCAAGATCCGCGCGCTCGGGAACGACGTCGATGCGCCGATCATCGGGTACTCGCCCCGGATCAACCTGCGCGAGGCGGCGTTCGCTCCGTTGCAGCGCGCGATCGAGCAGGGGCGGGTCGTCTCCTTCGCGTATATGAAGCCGGGCGAGGATGCCCCGCGGCGCCGACGCCTGCGCCCGCTGGCGCTGCTGGAGTACGAAGCGCGATGGCACGTGTACGGGTTCGATCTCGATCGTGACGCTCACCGGACGTTCCTCCTCTCGCGTATCTCCTCCGAGGTGGAGATCACGAGGGCGACCTTCGACCTGTCCGAGCGGGAGGGAGCGGGGGAGCGGGCACTGGCCGGTCTGGCGGACGTCGCCGCTCAGCAGAGCGCCCTTCTCGAGGTGATGCCGGGGACCGAGGCGGCGTTGCGTCTGGCGCGCCGAGCGCGGGCGGCGGATCGCGGCATCCGCGTGCCGTACGTCGATGTCCACATCCTCGCCGACGAACTCGCCTCCTATGGTCCGGAGGTGCGGGTCCTCGAGCCCGAGGCGCTCCGCGACGAGGTGGTCGCGCGCCTGCGTCGGGTCCTCGACGCACACGGAGGTGCCGCGTGAGCGCGCGACCACTCCTCGCCACCGACCGAGCGGCACTGATCCTGCAGCTCGTGCCCTACCTCATCGGCAAGGGGGAGGTGTCTCTCGTCGACGCGGCGGAGGACTTCGAGGTCACCCCCGAGCAGATGCGCGCCATGGTCGAGAAGCTCACGGTCATCGGCCTGCCCGGCGAAGGCGGGTTCTGGCAGATGGCGAACGACCTGTTCGACATCGACTGGGATCTTCTGGATCAGCAGGATCTCATCGTGATCACCAATGCGGTCGGCCTCGAGCGGACGCCGCGGCTGACCGCACGCGAGGCTGCCGCGCTCCTCGCCGGACTGCAGCTCGCGGCCTCGCTCCCCGGCGTCGGCGACAGCGGCGTCGTCCAGGGGCTGCTGGCCAAACTCGCCCGGGGCACGTCCGGAGCGCCGGCGGATGTGATCGTCGCGCCCGAGCGCGTGGATGACGTGCGCGCCGCCGTCGCCGAGGCGTTGCGCCGCGGTGTCGCCGTCTCGTTCGGGTACCAGGCGCCGGACGCGCCCGCGACCACGCGCACCGTCGATCCCGTCAAGGTGCACATCGCGGGAGGTCAGTGGTATCTGCAGGGCTGGTGCCACCTGCGCGAGGCGGTTCGCACGTTCCACCTCGACCGAGTCTCGGATGTGCGGGTGACCGACATCCCCACGACGCACGGAGCCGACGCCGTGCCGGATCTCTTCGAGCCGGGCGACGGCGATGTGGAGGTACAGGTGCGCTACCGCCACACCATCTCTCCGCTCCTCGCCGACTTCGTCGTCGACGAACGCGATGCCCACGACGGCCTGCGCATCGCCTCCATCCGTCTCGGCGACGCGCGCAGCCTCAAGCGCCTCGCCGCTCGTCTCGGTGGAGAGCTCGAGATCCTCGGCCCGACCGATGCGCGCGAGGCGACTGCGGCGTGGGCACAGGCCGGTCTCGAGCAGTACCGCTGAACGTCGCACGAGGTCGGGCGTCCTCCCGTCCGGTTCCGCGGCGCTGCCAGCCGATCGGCGGGAGCGGCGGTTACACTGGGCAGAGGCTTGCGAACAAGGGAACGAAATGCCGAGCAACCTGCTGACCGGACCGCATCTGTGGATCCTTCTGATCGTGATCCTGCTCCTCTTCGGTGCGGCGAAGCTCCCCGCGCTGGCCAAGAGCATGGGTCAGTCCGCCCGGATCTTCAAGGGTGAGATGAAGGCGATGAAGGACGACGACGCTCCCGCGGCCTCGACGGCCGCAGACGCGCCGGCGACGCCCGCGGCACCGACCGTGCAGAACACGGCCGCGCCGCAGACGCCTGTTGCCGGTGCACCGGCGGATGCCACGCCGCGCACCCCCGATTCCGCTTCCTGATCCGTCGGTGGCCACGGCGGAGCACCCGCCGCTCGGAACGGACGATTCTCCGCGCGGCGACAAGAGGATGTCGCTCGCACAGCACCTCGGGGAGCTGCGCAAGCGCATCGTGATCGCTCTCATCGCCCTTGTCGTGGGCATGGTGGTGGCGTATTTCCTGACCGACTGGATCATTTGGGCGATGACCGAGCCCATCCGTGTCGTCGCTGCGCAGCGCGGGATGGAGGACAAGGTCGGTCTCATGTACCAGACCGTCACCGGCCCCTTCGACATGCGGCTGCGCATCTCGTTCGTGGTGGGCATCATCATCTCGGCGCCGGTCTGGCTGTGGCAGCTGTGGGCGTTCCTGATGCCCGGACTGACCCGCAAGGAGATCCAGTACACGATCGGATTCGTCGCCGCCGCGGTTCCCCTCTTCTTCGCGGGCTGCTACGTGGGCTGGTGGGTCATGCCCCACATCGTCGAGCTGATGGCGACGTTCACCCCCGAAGGGGCGGCGAACTGGTTCGACAGCAAGTACTACTACGACTTCGTCTTCAAACTCATCATCGTCGTCGGAGTCTCCTTCGTCGTTCCCGTCTTCCTGGTGGCGTTGAACCTCGCCGGGATCATGTCGGGTCGCGCGATCCTCAAAGCCTGGCGCGTCGCGGTGCTCATCGCCGTCGGTTTCGCGGGACTCGCGACGCCAGCGGCCGACATCGTGAGCATGCTCATGCTCGCGGGCATCCTCGTCGTGCTCTTCTTCGCCGCGGCGGGCCTCTCGATGCTGTTCGATCGGCGTCGAGCGAAGCGTTCCGCCGCCGCCCTGAAGGCGACCCTGTGACCGACGCGGCCACGCGCTACGCGCGAGCTCAGGCGCAGCGGGCGCATCCCCTGACGTCGTCGTTCGCCGCCGCGCAGCGGTTCGACCTCGACCCCTTCCAGATCGCGGGATGCCACGCTCTGGAAGACGGCCGCAGCGTGCTGGTGGCGGCTCCCACCGGCGCGGGCAAGACCATCGTGGGCGAGTTCGCGATCCACCTCGCCATGCTCACGTCGGGGGAGAAGGCGTTCTACACGACGCCGATGAAAGCGCTGTCGAACCAGAAGTTCCGTGAGCTTCAGCAGGTCTACGGCGAGAGCGAGGTCGGCCTTCTCACCGGCGACACGAACATCAACGGCAGCGCACGCGTCGTGGTCATGACCACCGAGGTGCTCCGCAATATGCTCTACGCGGATTCGCCGGCGCTGCGCGGGCTCCGCTACGTCGTGATGGACGAAGTCCACTACCTCGCGGATCGATTCCGTGGAGCCGTGTGGGAGGAAATCATCATCCACCTGCCGGCCGACGTGCGGTTGATCTCGCTGTCGGCGACGGTGTCGAACGCCGAGGAGTTCGGCGACTGGCTCGACACCGTCCGCGGTGACACCGAGGTGATCGTGTCGGAGAGCCGCCCCGTGCCGCTCGAGCAGCACGTGCTGGTGCGCGGCGACCTGCTGCCGCTGTTCGACGACCGGGCCGGGGCGGCGACACCGCGTGTCAACAACGAGCTCATGCGTCTGCGCTCCGGCGGCTCGGCGCGCCCGGACAGTCAGCCCCAACGCGCGCGCGGCGGACACGGTGCCGGTCAGCGTCGTGCCCCGAGAAACGGGCATCGTCCGGGGCACGCCACGCGGCTCGAGCGGATCGATCGTCCGCACGTGGTGCAGGTTCTCGAGCGGGCGAACCTGCTTCCCGCGATCTTCTTCATCTTCTCGCGCGCCGGCTGCGAGGGTGCCGTTCAGCAGGTGCGTCGATCGGGTCTGCGCCTGACGACGCGCGAGGAACAGGACGAGATCCGCCGGGTGATCGACGAGCGCACGCACACCCTTCGCGAGGAGGACCTGCAGGTGCTCGGCTACTGGGAATGGCGCGGCAACCTGGAGCGCGGCGTCGCCGCCCACCACGCCGGCCTCCTCCCGGCATTCAAGGAGGTCGTCGAGGAGCTGTTCCGTCGCAAGCTCGTCAAGGTGGTCTTCGCCACCGAGACCCTCGCCCTCGGCATCAACATGCCGGCGCGCACCGTTGTGCTCGAGAAGCTCGAGAAGTTCAACGGCGAGGCACGAGTGGCGATCACCTCGGGGGAGTACACGCAGCTCACGGGCCGTGCGGGGCGGCGCGGGATCGACGTCGAGGGCCACGCCGTCATCCAGTGGACCGACTCCCTCGACCCGCAGGCGGTCGCCGCGCTCGCGTCACGTCGCACGTATCCGCTCAATTCGAGCTTCCGACCGACCTACAACATGGCGGTGAACCTCATCGACCAGTTCGGTCGTGAGCGCGCTCGCGAGATCCTGGAATCGTCGTTCGCGCAGTTCCAGGCCGACCGAGCGGTCGTCGGGCTCGCGCGGGAGGTGAAGGATGCCGAGGAGTCGCTGGCGGGCTACGTCACCGCCATGACGTGCGACCGCGGTGACTTCGTCGAGTACGCGCAGCTGCGCAGCGACCTGAGCGATCTCGAGAAGCTCCATCGCGCCGATCGGACGGCGCCGATCCGCCTGCGCGAGCAGCGTCAACACGAGATCCAGTCGCTGCGCACCCGGATGCAGCGTCACCCGTGCCATACCTGCCCGGACCGGGAGGCGCACGCTCGCTGGGGAGAGCGGCACGCGAAGCTGCACCGTCGTGTCGAGAAGACCCGCCGCCAGATCCAGGCACGCACGGGCACCGTCGCTCGCGTGTTCGACCGGGTGGTGGATGTCCTCGTCGCCCTCGACTACGTGCGCATCGACGCCGCGGGCGCAGCGACCCTGACACCGGCGGGGGCGACGATGAAGCGCATCTACGGCGAGCGCGACCTGCTCGTCGCCGAGTCTCTTCGGCAAAACCTGTGGACATCTCTCGATGCTCCGGGTCTCGCCGCGCTGGCCTGCTGCCTCGTCTACGAACCGCGCCGCGACGACGGCGGTGCCGGCGAGCACGGCCTGCCCCGGGGCCCGTTCCGGTCGGCACTCGATGCAACCCAGCAGTTGTGGGCGCGCCTGGACGATCTCGAACAGGACCATCGCCTTCCCGGCACGGCGGCGGTCTCCGTGGGTCTCGCCACAGCGATGCACTCCTGGGCGCGCGGGGCGTCGCTGGACCGTGTGCTCGACGAAGCGGACCTCCCGGCGGGTGACTTCGTCCGGTGGGCGAAGCAGACGATAGACCTGCTCGATCAACTGTCGCTCGTCGCCGCGGCGCCGCTGGCCGGGACCGCCCGCGCCGCGCTCGAGGCGGTTCGACGCGGCATCGTGGTGTACGGCTCGCTCTGACGTCACCCGCCTAAGCTCGATCCGTGTCTGCCCACCGCCGCCCTTCCCCTGTGCCCGAACAGGCGTCCGCCAGGCCGGTGCTGCCACTCTGGCTCGCACTCGTCACGGCCGCGGCGGCGGGGCTCGTGCTCACCCTCGCCTTCCCCGCCGTCGCGTGGTGGCCGGCCGTCTTCATCGCCGTCCCGCTCGCACTGCTCTCGCTGATCGGCCGCCGCGCCGGCGCGGCCCTGCTCGTCGGCTTCGTCTTCGGCGCGGCGCTGTTCTTTGTGAACCTGTCCTTCACCGCCCGCTACCTCGGGCCGATTCCGTGGATCGCACTGTCCACGCTTGAAGCGCTCCTGACGGCCGCGATGGCGATTCCCCTCGCTCTGGCCTACCGCTGGATGCCACGCATCGCGCCGGGGACGTACGGGCGCCTCATCGCGCTGCCGGCACTTGTCGCGGGCCTGTGGGTCGCGCGCGAGGAGCTGCTCGGCACGTTCCCGTACGGAGGGTTCCCGTGGGCGAGGCTCGGCGTCACCCAGGCATCCTCGCCGCTGGCCGAGGTCGCCTCGTGGGTCGGCATGAGCGGACTGTCGTTCCTGATCGTGTTCGCGAGCGCGGCCGCGCTCGAGTACGCGCGGGGCGGGCGTCGGCGCGACCTGCGGCGTCTGTTGCCGGCGGCAGCGGCGATCGCCGCGCTGGTGCTGGTTCCCGCCTTTCCCACGACCGCTGCCGGAACGATCCGAGTGGGCTCCGTGCAGGGGAACGGCCCGGCGGGATACTTCGACACGCGCGCACCGTACGACGTGCTGCGGGCGCAGCTGTCGGCGACAGCGCCGATCGAGCACAGCAGGCTGGACCTGCTGCTCTGGCCCGAGGGCGGTGTGGATGCCGACCCCACGGCCAACGCATCGGTCGCCCGCACGCTCGCCGGCCTGTCCGAACGCATCGACGCCCCCTTGCTGGTCTCCGCGGTCACGAAGCGCGGCGACGAGTACTTCAACTCGTCGCTCGTCTGGGACGTCGGAGCGGATCGACCCAGCCAGACCTACGACAAGCGGCATCCCGTGCCCTTCGGCGAGTACGTGCCGGACCGTGACTTCTGGCGACCGTTCGCTCCCGACCTCATCGACCTCATCGGGCGCGAGTACACGCCGGGAACCGCCACGCCCCACGTGAACGTCGACGGGGTCGGTATCGGGCTCGCCATCTGCTTCGACGTGATCTACGACGACGTGATCCGCGACGGAGCTCTCGCCGGGGCGCAGGTGTACATGTTCCAGACGAACAACGCCGATTTCCGCGGCACGGACGAGAACCTCCAGCAGCTCGCCTTCGCCCGGATGCGCGCCGTCGAGACGGGCCGCGCTGTCGTCAATCTGTCCACTGTCGGCACGAGCCAGGTGATCGCACCCGACGGCTCGACCATCGATCAGCTGCCCGCGGATCAACCCGGTGCGATGGTCACCGATGTGCCCCTGCGTACGGGGCTGACGCCGCCCGTCGTCCTCGGCGACGCGCTGCAGACCCTGCTCGGGTGGGGGAGCGTGATCGCCCTAGCCGCGGTCGGTCTGATCGGTCGGCGGCGCGTGCGTCGCCAGGGGTGAACCGCGCGCCCACGACGACGCCCTCGGCTCCGATGCGAATCGGAGCCGAGGGCGTGACGGGTGTGGGGCGACTCAGGCGCTCAGACGCGAGGCGTCGCCGCCGCGGCGAGACCTCAGTAGAGCGAGGCGCTCTTCGAGAAGCTCCTCGAGCTCGGGGACGGTCCGCCGCTCGAGCAGCATGTCCCAGTGGGTGCGGGCGACCTTGTCGCCCGAGTGATCGACCTCGACCACCGTGTCACCGACACGGAGCACGGCCTCGGCGCCGCACGTGCGGCATTCCCAGGCCTCGGGGAGCTCGGCGTCGGCCGCGAAGGTCATGACGGTCTCTCGTCCGCACTGCGTGCAGACATAGGTGTGATTGGCGCGCTCATGAAACACGACGCCTTCCTCGCTCTGTAGGCTGGAAGCGCCGAGTCGGATGCCGCGCAGGCTGCGATCTGCCATTGTGTGGTCCTCTCGTCCAGTCAGGTATAACGCGTCGACCTGTGCGCATCATCCGAACGGACGCGCCCCATCACGGTTTCACAGCCGATGCTCAGGGGGTATATCGCTCGAACGGCTCAGACGGATCGGGCGGAGACCGCACGAAGCGCGAGATCCGCGCGGTCGGTGACCAGTCCGTCCACACCGAGGCCGAGGAGACGGTCCATATCGGCGCGGTCGTTCACCGTCCAGACATGGATCTCGACACCGGCGGCATGTGCCAGTCTCAGCGTCCGCGGGGTGACGACGCGAACCGCCCCGGCGCGCTCGGGCACCTGCAACGCATCGATGCCCGCCAGGGCGCGGCGGACCAGAGCCGCCGAGCCGGTGCCCGCCGCCGCGACGAAGCGCGCGACGACCCCCTGCCCGGCGGAAGTGGCCGGTGTGCCTCCCGCGGCGCGTGCGGCATCGAGCGCCTCCCGTCGACGCCGATCGGAGAAGCTGGTCACGAGCGTGCGGTCCGCGTGGCGGGCGACGGCTCGACCGAGGGGGAGAGCGGCGTCGTCCGCCTTCACGTCGAGATTGAATCGCAGCGCGGGAAAGGCCTCGAGCGCGTCGGGTGCGGTGATCAGACCGCCCCGATCGGCCATGATGCGCGAGAGCTCGGCATGCCGCACCTCGGCGACTTTCCGCGGGTCTCCCGTGACGCGCGACAGGTCGGCGTCGTGGAAGAGCACCACGACGCCGTCCGCCGTGAGGTGGCAGTCCGACTCCGCGTAGGTGACACCGGCGGCGTGGGCCGCGGCGAATGCGGTGAACGTGTTCTCCACGATGCCGTCGCGAGCCGCGTCGGCAGACACGAAGCCCCGATGCGCGAGGACTCGCGGGGCAGGGCCGGCGAGGTACGGATGCCGCGGGCGCGACACCTCAGGCATCGCGGGGCGAGCTCGGGTCGCCGAGGTCCGCCGGGGGTGCCTCCGCGGCATCCGCCTGCTCGGCCGGTGCCATGGTCGACCCACCCGACCCGCGACGTGTCGTGCCGGCGACGGCGCCGGGGAGATCCGCGGAGCGCGCCTGTGTGGCGATGTCGTCGGCCGCGGAGGCCGCCGCCCGGGCGGCTTCGACCGCAGCATCCGCCGCGTCGGACGACGAGGCGTGCGGCACGCGGCTCTGCGCCGCCGTGCTCGCCCCGCCCCGCGATGCGCTCGCGCGTCCACCGAACGCGTCGCCGATGCCCTGCAGTGCCTGGGTCAGCTCGCTCGGAATGATCCACAGCTTGCTGGAGGCACTCTGCGCGATCTTGGGCAGGGTCTGCAGGTACTGGTAGGCGAGCAGCTTCTCGTCGGGCTCACCGACGTGGATGGCGTTGAACACCATCTGGATCGCTTCGGCCTCACCCTGGGCACGGAGCACCGCCGCCTGTTTGTCTCCCTCGGCACCCAGGATCGCCGCCTGACGGCGACCCTCGGCCTCCAGGATCTGCGACTGCTTCGAACCCTCGGCGGTCAGGATGGCGGCGCGACGGTCGCGTTCGGCGCGCATCTGCTTCTCCATCGAATCCTGGATGGAGTGCGGCGGATCGATCGCCTTCAGCTCGACGCGCGAGACGCGCAGGCCCCACTTGCCGGTGGCCTCGTCGAGCACGACGCGAAGCTGACCGTTGATCTCATCGCGGCTGGTCAGTGCCTCTTCCAGGTTCAAACCGCCCACCACGTTGCGCAGGGTCGTGGTGGTGAGCTGCTCGACGGCGGAGAGGTAGTTGGCGATCTCGTAGGTCGCTGCCCGGGCATCCGTCACCTGGAAGTACACCACCGTGTCGATCGAGACGACCAGGTTGTCCTCGGTGATCACCGGCTGGGGCGGGAAGGAGACCACCTGCTCGCGCATGTCGACGAGCGGACGCAGCCGGTCGACGAAGGGCACCAGGAGGTTGAGCCCGGGGGAGAGGGTGCGCTGGTACCGGCCCAGGCGTTCGACGACCCCCGAATAGGCCTGCGGGATGATCCGGATGGAACGGAAGATCACGACGACGACGAAGATCGCCACCACCACGAGCAGGACGATCACGAAGATCTGCCCTGCGAAGGCTCCGACATCGACCATCAGTCTGCGCTCCGATCCGAGAGGGACGGATCCGCGGGGGACGGATCCGTGAGAGGTGTGGGGGATGCCGGTGCGGCGCCGATTTCCACCATGGCCCCGCGGACGGCGATCACCTCGATGCGGTCGCCGACGGTGAGGTGATCGCTCGTGGGCGAGGCGGCCACCGACCAGAGCTCGCCGTTGTCGAGTCGGGCAGCCGCGACATCGCCGGTGAACGGCGCGACCAGGCGGCCGCCGAGGCCGCGGATCGCGTCGACGTTGGTCGGCTGCAGGACGCTCGATCGATGCAACGCCCGCAGCAGCAGCGGCCGGATGGTGAACAGCAGCAATGCCGCCACCGCGGCGGCGGCGAGGACCTGGAGCCACCAGGATCCGCCGAGAAGGTTCACGCCGAGACCGCCGATGAGGGTTCCGCCCGCCAGCATGAGGAACGTGAACTCGAGCGTCAGCAACTCGATGATGACGAACAGGAGGGCGAGGACGAGCCAGGCGATCCACAGGTACTGCGTGAGATCCGGCAACATGACCCTGCCCTTTCGGCGCTCCTGTCCGCACTCTAACATTCCCGTGCCCGCACGGCTCCGTTGGTAGTGTCGGAGGGTCGCCCGAGCGGCGGAGAACGTCCGTATCAGTGCAGGAGTCATCCATGTCCCAGCCCATCCCCGCCGGTTCCCTCTCGGGCCGGACGGCCCTCGTCACCGGCTCTTCGCGCGGCATCGGCGCCGACACCGCGACCTATCTGGCGCAGGCCGGCGCGAATGTCGTCATCAACTTCCGCAACAAGGCGCCGCGCGCCGAGAAGCTCGCGGCACAGCTGCGTGAGCTCGGCGTCGAGGTCCTCGTCGTCGGCGCAGACCTCACCGACCCGGCCTCGGTCGCCGACATGATGACGCGCGTGGGCGAGACGTTCGGGCGACTCGACCTGCTGGTACTGAATGCGTCCGGCGGCATGGAGAGCGGCATGGGCGAGGACTACGCCCTCGTCCTCAACCGCGACGCGCAGCTCAACGTGCTGGATGCCGCGATGCCGCTGCTCCACGACGGCTCGCGCGTCGTCTTCGTGACGAGCCACCAGGCCCACTTCATCCGCACGACGCCCACGATGCCGGAGTACGAGCCGGTCGCCCTGTCGAAGCGTGCCGGGGAAGACGCGCTGCGCGAGCGGATCCCGGCGCTCACCGCCGAGGGCATCGATTTCGTCGTGGTGTCCGGCGACATGATCGAAGGCACCATCACCGCGACTCTCCTCGAGCGTGCCAACCCGGGCGCGATCTCTCAGCGCCGCGAGTCGGCCGGGCGCCTCTACAACGTCTCCGAGTTCGCCGCCGAGGTCGCCCTCGCGGCAGTCGAGCCCATCTCGGCGGACAACACGCGCCTCGTCGGGGACGTGAGCTCCTTCGGTGGTGAATGACGGTGCGCGCAACCGACATCGCCGCGCTCGTCTCGCTCGGCCGACCTTCTCTCGCACCCGACGCCGGCGTCGCGGTCTTCGCCACGTCGCGCCCTGACATCGTCGCCGATCGGAACGTCGGTCAGATCTGGCGCATCGATCTTCCGGACGGCACACCCCGGCGCCTCACGCGGGGCGTCGCCGACACGCAACCGCAGGTGTCGCCGGACGGCGGACGGATCGCGTTCCTTCGCGCAGACGCCGATGGCGCGCAGCAGGTGTTCGTCATCCCGGCATCCGGCGGCGAACCCGTGCAGGCCACCGATGTGCGCGGCGGCGTGACCTCGTTCGCCTGGTCGCCCGATTCGGCTCGCATCGGCTTTGCCGCACGCGTGCCGGAGCAGGGCCGATACGGCACGGTCGAGGGGCTGCCCGCCGAGGCCGAATCACCGCGGCGCATCACCGGCGTCCGATGGCACGCGAACGGACTCGGCTACATCGCCGACCGGCCCGTCCACCTGTTCGTCGTCGATGCGCCCGACGTCGACGCAGAGCCGTTCTACTCGCCGGCGCCGACCGCATCCACGACGTCGACCGCGCACACGAGCGAGACCGTGCGGCGGGTAGCAGCAGAGGCGACGCAGCTCACCTCCGGCGCCGTCTCGCATGACGGCGTGGTGTTCACCGCCGATGGCGGCCACCTTCTCACCGTGCGCGACGAGATCGAGCAGGATCACCGGGATCTGCGGACTGCCCTCGTCGCCGTCGCCGTCGCCGGATCGGACGAGACCGAGGTGCTCGAGCGGGCCGCGGGATTCGCGGTGGGCGACGTCGCGGTTGCCGAGGATGGCACCATCGCCGTGTTGGCGTCGCGCCCGGGGGATTCGGGACGCGACTTCATCGCCCCCGACGTCGCGCTCTACATCCTCGAGGGCGAACTCGGGGCATCCGTACCGCGACGCCTCACCGATCCGGAGGCGACCGACCTCGACGAGGTGGGTTCCCACATCACCACCGTCGGCGCCGACTTCCTCGTGCAGAACAGAACGCGCGGACGTGTCGAGCTGCTGCGCGTGTCGCGCGAGGGAGCCGTCCGCACGCTCGTCGACGGAGACGTCGAAGTCGGCGGCCACGCCGCCGCGGGCGACCGGATCGTGTTCTCGCACGCGACGCCATCGAGCGTGGGGGAGCTGTCCCTGCTCGGAACAGGGACGCTCACCTCGTTCGGCGACGCAATCGGCGCACGCGGCATCGTGCGCCCCGCAGAGCGTGAGATCACAGGCCGGGACGGGTATCCGGTGCACGGCTGGGTGGCGGTTCCCGCAGGTGAGGGGCCCTTCCCGGTGATCCTCCAGATCCACGGCGGTCCCTATGCGGCGTACGGGGTGCACCTGTTCGACGAGACCCAGGTCCTCGTCGATGCGGGCTACGCCGTCGTCTACTGCAACCCACGCGGCAGCGCCGGATACGGCCGCGCGCACGGCCGGAGTATCCGCGGCGCCATGGGCACCGTCGACATGTCGGACGTCCTGGACTTCTTCGACGCGGTGGTCGAGAGCGACGCGCGCCTCGACGGCTCGCGCGTCGGCATCCAGGGCGGCTCGTACGGCGGGTATCTCACGGCGTGGATCATCGCGCACGATCATCGGTTCGCCGCGGCGATTGTCGAGCGGGGTTTCCTCGACCCCGTGAGCTTCCGAGGCACGAGCGACATCGGGTCTTTCTTCGGCGACGAGTACGTCGGAACCGACCCTGCGGCCATGACGCGCCAGAGCCCGATGGCGGCGGTCGGCGCCGTTCGCACGCCGACTCTCGTCATGCATTCGGAGCTCGACTTCCGGTGCCCGCTCGAGCAGGCAACGCGTTACTACTCGGCGCTCAAGCGTCAGGGAACGGATGCCGAGATGCTGATCTTCCCGGGGGAGAACCACGAACTCACCCGCGCGGGCCGGCCTCGTCACCGCGTCGAGCGATTCGACGCGGTCATCGAATGGTGGTCACGCCACCTCCCGACGGACTGAACGCCGCGCCCTCGCCGCGATACGACGAAAGCCCCGCAGCTCGGTGCTGCGGGGCTTTCGTGGTCGACCGTGGGCTACTTACCGAACGAGAACGCGCGGCCGACCTGGATTGCCCCGAGGACGATCGCGCCGATGCCGAGAAGCCACCACAGCGTCGCCGCACCCCAGATCGGCGAGAACAGCAGCGTGATGCCGGCGAGGAGCGAGACGATCGCGAAGAAGATCGTCCATCCCTTCGACGGCGCGAGGTCGAGAGTCGACAAAGCGACGACGCCTTCGACGATCCACATGATGCCGACCAGGATGCCGAGGAAGGCGGCGAGCCACAGGGTGGTCGCGCCGAGGTTGGCGAACGCGACGATACCGGCGATCACGAACAGGACACCGAGAACGATGTGGCCGATGCGCGACCAGCCGCCCTTGTTGGCGGCGAAGATACCGATACCGGCGTACACGAGGCCGGCGGCGATGGCGTAGATCGCGACGATCGCTGCGACGACCATTGCCGTCTTCCCGGGCCAGATGAGGATCAGCAGACCCAGGATGATCGACAGCGCGCCGCCGAGACCGAGGGCCGTGCGGATGCTGTTGGTGGCGGACTTTCCGAAATCTGTGTCAGCGGTCATGAGAGACCCTTTCTGGGAGACTGCTGTGAACCGAACGCCTTCATGATAGACCGCGACCATGACGCGGTGTCGGATGGCGCGCCCCGAGTCGCCTCAGACGGGTGAGGATGCACTGATAATGCACATTATGTCAGGTTGACTGAGCATCACCCGCGATTCAGGCCCCGACCCGCGACGCGAGTAGCGTGAAGGGGTGAGTGTCCCCCGCATCCCGCTGTCCGTCGCCGGCCCCGGATGGCGCGGATGGCTCATCTGGGGCGTGGGCGTCGCGGCGTACATGCTCGCCGTCGTCAACCGCAGTTCGCTGTCGGCCGTCGGCGTCGACGCGGCCGAGCGATTCGGCGCGGATGCCGCGACGCTGTCCCTGTTCGCGGTCGTGCAGCTCGCGGTGTATGGCGGCATGCAGATCCCCATCGGTCTGCTGCTCGACCGCTATGGGGCACGCCCCATCATCACCATCGGGATGCTCCTGATGGCGGCCGGGCAGCTCACCCTCGCCTTCTCCCCCAGTGTCGGTGTCGCCATCGTGGCGCGCATGCTCCTCGGCGCCGGCGATGCAGCGGTGTTCCCCGCCGTGCTCCGTCTGGTGGCGACCTGGTTCCCCGCCCAGCGGGCGCCGTTGATGAGTCAGATGACCGGCCTCGTGGGTCAGGCTGGCCAGCTGCTCGCACTGGCACCGCTGGCCGCGCTCCTGCACGCAACGAGCTGGGAGGTCGTCTTCGGCGGCATCGCCGGGCTCTGCGTGCTGTTCGGCATCCTCGTGTACGTCGTCGTGCGCAACCATCCGCCCGAGGTCGGAGCCGACGTCTCCGTCGACACCCATACCGGGGCCATCCAGGTCGTACGCTCATCGATCGACACCGGCGTGGGCATCCGCGCAGCCTGGGCGCATCCGGGGACGCGGCTCGCCTTCTGGTCGCACTTCACCGCACCGTTCGCCGGCACGGCCTTCGTGCTTCTCTGGGGCATGCCGTTCCTGACGGCGGGCGAGGGCCTGGACAAGGGCCACGCCGCCGGCATCCTGTCCACCTACGTCCTCATCGGCATGGTCCTCGGTCCCGTGATGGGCGACCTGTCGCGTCGCGTCCCGCACCTGCGCTCACGCGCACTGGTGCTCCCCGCGATCGCCGTGCAGGCCGTGGCGTGGATCGTCGTCATCGCCTGGCCCGGGCTCGCTCCCCTCTGGCTGCTCTACGGCCTGGCATTCGCCCTCGCCATGGGTGGACCGGCATCGATGATCGCCTTCGACCACGCGCGCACGCACAATCCGGCGCATCGCCTCAGCACGGCGACGGGCATCACGAACGTCGGCGGATTCCTCGCGGCACTCGTCGCGATCTTCGCGATCGGCGTCGCGCTCGACCTGCAGGGCGCGGGAACGCCGTCGACCTACCGCCTCGATGCGTTCCGGCTCGCCTTCCTCACGCAGTTCCCGCTGTGGATCCTCGGCTGGACGTTCATCGTGATCGAGCGCCGGAAGACACGCGTGCTGATCGGGATGGACGAACCCCGCCGCCCGCGTCGGGCGCCTTCCGGCAGCTGAGACGCGGTCCGCCGCGACCCGGCACCCACCCGCACTCCCCCGCGACCCGGCACCCACCCGCACTCCCCCGCGGGATGACCCGGGCTCAGCGCGGAACGACCTCGACATAGCCGCCGCCGAACTTCGGTTCGCGTCCGTCCCCCGAGGAGGTCCCGGTGAGACGGCGCCGGAACCACGGCCCGAGGTGCTCGCGAAAGTACTCGCCGCGGGCGAGACGCGCCGATGCGGGCAGCTCCGGAAGAGACCACCAACCCTCCGGCACCCGCTCCCCCAGCGCGTCGAGCACGCGTGCGGCGACCCGGTGGTGTCCCCGAGCATTCATGTGCAGCCGATCCTCGGACCAGTAGGAGGAGTCCGACAGAGCGGCATCCGGCCAGTTCAGCGCCTGCACGACGTCGCCCCGTCCGCCCATCCGCTCCACGACCGCGGCCGACATGAGGTCGCCCCGACGCTGGATCACGCGTGACAACGGCAGCTGCGCCGACGGGTTCGCGCCCGACAGAAGGATCAGTCGCACCCCTTCCTCGTCGCAGCGGCGCAGCACCTGGCTGAAGGCGTCGGCGATGTGGGCCACCGAGGTGCGCGGCCGCAGCATGTCGTTGCCGCCGCCGTTGAACGACAGGTGCGTCGGTTTCAGCGCCAGCGCCGGTTCGAGCTGCTGCGCGACGATGGGCCAGACAAGCTTGCCGCGGATCGCGAGGTTGGCGTACTCGATCGACTCCCCGCGGGACTGCGCCCAGCCGGCGGCCACGAGGTCCGCCCATCCGCGCACGGCGCCGTCGGGCAGTTCGTCGCCCACGCCCTCGGTGAAGGAGTCGCCGATGGCGACGAAACGTACGGATGCCATCCGCTCAGCCTACGACCGCCGCGCCTGCCGCCCGTGACGACTCCCTGTCACCGGTCGTCGAGCGGGATGCCGCGACGGTCGGCGAGTCCCCACGCCGCCGCCGCGGCCACGACGAAGAAGGCCGCGAAGATCGCGAACAGAAAAGGCGTGCCGCCGAGTGCCAGCAACGGCGGGACGCTCAGCGGCGCGACGATCGAGGCGATCCGGCCGACTCCGGCGGCCCAGCCGGCTCCCGCGGCGCGCAGCGATGTCGGATACATCTCGGGCGTCACGGCGTAGAGCGCACCCCAGGCTCCGAGGGTGAAGAAGGAGAGCGCCATGCCGGCGCCGATCACCCCTCCCTCCCCCGCCGCCGTTCCGAAGAACACAGCGGAACCGGCGGCGCCGACGAGGAAGACCGACAGAGTCGCCCGCCGCCCCCAGACCTCGATGAGCCAGGCGGCCACGGCATAGCCGGGCAGCTGCGCCAGAGTGATCACGAGGGTGAATCCGAACGACTTCACGAGGTCGTACCCCTGCGAGAACAGGATCGCCGGAATCCAGATGAACGCGCCGTAGTACGCGAAGTTGACGCAGAACCAGACCACCCACAGCGCCGCCGTGCGCGCCGACAGCTCGGGCGACCACAGCTCGCGGATCCGTCGCTCGTGTGTCGCGACGGACGGCCCGGGCGCGGCAGGCAAGGGTGCGACAGGCGCATCCGACCCCGCGCGGAGCGGTCGCGACGACTCGAACCGCGCGACCACGTCGCTCGCCTCGGCGTGGCGACCGCGCCGCTCGAGCCAGCGAGCCGACTCCGGCAGTCCCCACCGCACCACGAGCGCGTACGCCGCCGGCACCGCTCCGAGCGCCAGCGCCCACCGCCATCCGTCCTCGATCGACGGAATCACGAGGTAGCCGATGAGAGCCGCCGCGCTCCAGCCCACGGCCCAGAACGCCTCGAGGATCACGATGACGCGGCCCCGGATCCGCGCGGGAGCGAACTCGCTGACATAGGTGCTCGCCACGGGTAGCTCGGCGCCGAGTCCGAGGCCGACGATCACGCGCAGCGCGATCAAGACGGCCACTCCCCCCGCCAGAGCACTGGCACCGGTGGCCAGACCGTAGACGAGCAGCGTGACGGCGAAGACGGACCGACGACCGAATCGGTCGGCGAGCAACCCGCCCACGCTCGCCCCGACCGCCATGCCGATGAATCCCGCCGAGGCGATCCACGACGCCTGCTCCCCCGTGAGCGACCACTCCGAGATCAGCGCGGCGATGACGAACGAGACGAGACCGACGTCCATCGCGTCGAGCGCCCAGCCGAGTCCTGACCCGGTCACGACCTTGAGGTGCGCGCGTGTGAACGGCAGCCGGTCGAGCCGCGTCGCGATCGCGGATCCGGTGCGGGTCGGAGCATCGGTCATGTCTGCATGCTACGGAACCTGAGGCGCCGACGTCATCTCGGCTCCGGTGCCTCAGGCCGTCACGTGGCGTCGGATGCCAGGAGGTCGCGCACCATCGGCGCCACCCGACTGCCGTAGAGCTCGATCGATCGCATCATCCGCGCGTGCGACAACGTGCCGTTCGCATACTTCAGGTCGAAGCGGTCGGCTCCGAGCGTCCGCACCGTCGCCGCGATCTTGCGGGCGACGGTCTCGGGCGATCCGGCGTACACCGCGCCCTCCGGACCGATGTCGTGCTGGAACTGCAGGCGACTGTACGGAGGCCATCCGCGCTCGGCGCCGATGGCGTTGCGGTTCGCCTCCATTGCCGGGTAGAGCTCCTCCCAGGCCTGCGCGTCGGTGTCGGCGACGTGGCCGGGTGAATGGATGCCCACGGGTAGCCGGTCACGTCCGAACTCGTCGAGGGAGCGATGGTAGAGGTCGACATAGGGGCGGAATCGTGCGGCCGCTCCCCCGATGATGGCCAGCAGCAGCCCGTATCCGTGCCGGGCGGTACGCACCACCGATTCCGGCGAGCCGCCCACGCCGACCCACGCGCGGATGCCGTTCTCAGTCTTGGGGAACACGTCGGCATCGCTCAGCGCCGCCCGTGTGGTTCCCTGCCAGGTGACCGGCTGCTCGGTGCGCAGCTGCGAGAACAGGTCGAGCTTCTCGTCGAACAGCACCTCGTAGTCGCTCAGGTCATAGCCGAAGAGCGGGAAGGATTCGATGAACGAGCCCCGTCCGAGGATGACCTCGGCGCGCCCGCGCGAGATCGCGTCGAGGGTGGCGAATCGCTCGTAGACCCGCACCGGATCGTCGCTGGAGAGCACGGTGACGGCCGTTCCGACGTGGATGCGATCCGTGCGGGCGGCGATGGCCGCCAGCACGATCTCGGGACTCGAGACCGCGAACTCGTGACGGTGATGCTCGCCCACGCCGAAGAACGACAGGCCGACCTGGTCGGCGAGCACCGCCTGATCGACGATGTCGCGGATCGTCTGCGCATCGCTGATGCGGGTGCCGTCGTCTCCCACCGTGACATCGCCGAAGGTGTCGAGCCCGAGTTCCACTTCATCCATGTGAATGCGAACCATCGTTGTGCGCTCGGCATTCCCCTGCGGCGATCACGCGATGGGGAGCACGCGCGCCCCGCCCCTACCCCGCTCTCAACCCTGCGCGAGAGCCATCCGCAGGGTGTCGAGGCCGACACCGCCCAGCCGCAGCGCCCGCATGTGGAAGCGCTTGATGTCGAACGAGTCGCCGTCGCGCTCGGCGGACTCGTCGCGGATCTGCTCCCAGATGCGCTGACCGACCTTGTAGGACGGCGCCTGCCCGGGCCAGCCCAGATAGCGGTTCACCTCGAAGCGGATGAACTCGTCGGGCATGTTCACGTTCCGACGCATGAACTCGAGGGCGAAATCGGCATCCCACACGCCCGCGCCGTCAGGGCGCTGCTTGCCGAGGTGCACGCCGATGTCGAGCACGACGCGCGCGGCGCGCATGCGCTGACCGTCGAGCATGCCGAGGCGATCGGCGGGATCGTCGAGATAGCCGAGCTGCTCCATCAGCCGCTCCGCGTAGAGCGCCCATCCTTCGGCGTGCCCGCTGGATCCGGCCAACAGCCGCCGCCACGAGTTCAGCTCCGCCCGGTTGTACACGGCCTGAGCGATCTGCAGGTGGTGCCCGGGCACTCCCTCGTGATACACCGTCGTGAGCTCACGCCAGGTGTCGAACGAGTCGACGCCGTCCGGCACGGACCACCACATGCGACCGGGCCGGGAGAAGTCGTCAGTCGGCCCGGTGTAGTAGATGCCGCCCTCGTGGGTCGGTGCGATCATGCACTCGAGAGTGCGAATGGGCTCGGGAATGTCGAAGTGTGTGCGTCCGAGCTCTGCGACCGCGCGGTCGCTCGTCTCCTGCATCCATCGCTGCAGTGCGTCTGTACCGTGCAGCTTCCGCGACTCGTCCTGCTCGAGCAGGGCGACGGCATCTTCCACGCTGGCGCCCGCGGAGATCTCCTGCGCGATCGCCTCCTGCTCCGCCACCATGCGCGCGAGTTCTTCGACACCCCACTCGTAGGTCTCGTCGAGGTCGATCTCGGCCCCGAGGAACCGACGCGAGTGCAGGGCGTAGAGGTCTCGTCCGACCGCGTCCTGCTCGGATGCCACGGGCGCGAGCTCACGGGCGAGGAAGGCGGCGAAGGCGTCGTAGGCGACGCGCGCCGCATTGCTTCCGTTCGCGAGCTCGCGGGCGAGGGATGCCGGGAGCTGCCCGGTCGAGGGCGCTGCACCGGCGGCGAACTCGGCGAAGTAGCCGCTGTCCGCCGTGTAGCGGGCGATCTGGGTGACGACCTCCGCGACCTGCCGACGCGCCGGCACGTTCCCGGCGGCGATGCCCTCGCGCAGAGTCGCGACGTAGCCCTCGAGCGCGGCGGGGAGCGCAGCCAGCCGCGTGGAGACCGTGGCCCAATCCTCCACGGTGTCTGTCGGCATCAGGTCGAAGACGTTCCGCAGCTCCTGGGCCGGCGAGGCGATGACGTTCAGGTCGCGCTGATGGGCGCCGGCGTCGTACAGCGCGATCTGCAGAGCCAGATCGGCGGAGAGGTCCGCTTTCGTGACGACGTCCACCTCGTCGACGGCATCCGTCGTCGCCAGTGCCGCAAGCGTGTCGCGAGCAACTGCGTGGGCGCGGGCGTGCCCGTCGGGCGACAGGTCATCGAGTCGCCCGTTGTGCTCGAACCGCCCGATGTACGTCGCCAGCGCCGGGGAGTTCTCCGCCGCGATGTCGACCCACGTCTCGGCGATCGCATCGATGGGGGTCGGCGTGCGTGTCGTGTCGGTCATCATTCGAGCATAGGCCGACCGGATCAGTGCCCGGCGACGTCCCAGTTGGCGCCTCGTCCGATCTGCACATCGAGGGGAACCGACAGGTCCGCCGCATCGCCCATGCGCGCACGCACGATCCTCTCGACCGCATCCCACTCCCCTGCCGCGACCTCCACGACCAGTTCGTCGTGGATCTGCAGCAGAACACGCGATCGCAGACCGTCCGCACGCAGCTGTTCGTGGATGTGGAGCAGACCGAGTTTCATGATGTCGGCCGCGCTCCCCTGAATGGGGGCGTTCAGCGCGGCGCGCTCGGCGTTCTCGCGCAGCACGCGATTGGGGCTGGCGAGGTCGGGGAATGGCCGACGGCGGCCGAAGATCGTCTCGGTGTACCCGTCGATACGCGCCTGCTCCACCGACGAGCGGAGGTAGTCCCGAACCGCGCCGAAGCGCGCGAAGTACTCGGTCATGAGCTGCTTGGCCTCGGACTGCTCGATCCGCAGCTGCTTCGAGAGGCCGAATGCGCTCAGCCCGTACACCAGGCCGTAGCTCATCGCTTTGACCTTCGTGCGCATCGCCGGCGACACGTCGGCAGGTTCCACACCGAAGACCCGGGAGCCGACGAAACGGTGGAGGTCCTCGCCGGAATTGAAGGCTTCGATGAGCCCTTCGTCACCGGACAGATGCGCCATGATCCGCATCTCGATCTGCGAGTAGTCGGCGGTGAGCAGGGTCTCGTACCCCTCGCCCACCTCGAAGGCCGCGCGGATGCGATGCGACTCCTCGTTGCGGATCGGGATGTTCTGCAGATTCGGATCCGTGCTCGACAGACGCCCCGTCTGGCTGCCGGTCTGCAGGTAGGTCGTGTGGGTGCGCCCGTCCGGGCCGATCGAGACGTCGAGCGAGTCGATGATCTGCCGCAGTTTCGTGGCCTCGCGGTGCTGCAGCAGCAGATCGAGGAACGGGTGCGGGTTGCTCGCCTGCAGATCCGCGAGAACGGCGGCATCCGTCGAATAGCCTGTCTTGGTCTTGCGCGTCTTCGGAAGCTGAAGCTGCTCGAAGAGGACGTCCTGCAGCTGCTTGGGCGACCCGAGGTTGACCTCACGGTCGATCTCGGCGTAGGCGCGCTGGGCGATGTCGTCGGCGCGCGCGGACAACTCGGCGGAGAACGCCGACAGCTTCTCATGCGAGATCGCCACGCCGGCGAGCTCCATGTCGGCGAGTGCCCCCAGGGTGGGCAGCTCGATCTCGGTGAAGACGCGGCCGACGGATGCCGGCATCTCCTGCCGGATCGCGTCGGTCACGCGCAGCGCGTACCAGGCCAGTTGGCCGGGCGTGGCGCCTTCCGTCTCAGGGACGAGCTGCGAGGGATCGGCCTCCGGCAGCTTCTCGTCGAGGTGGCGCTCCACGAGATCGCCCAGCGTCTTGTCGGGAAAGCTCGGCCGCGACAGCCATCCGGCCAGGACCGGATCGAACGTCAACCCGCCGAGCGACACCCCCGCACGGCGCAGCGCCTTGACCTGCGGTTTCGCGTCGACGAGCACCTTCGGCGCGTCGCTCTCGAGCCAGGGCCGGAGGACGTCGGCGACATCGTCGCTCCACGTCACCTCGATCACCGCCGGCTGGTCTTCGGTGGGATCGACCGTTGCGACGCCGACCCGAATCGGGCGGCCGTTGTCGAGCGTCACCGTGACGCCGAGCTCGTCCGCGTGCGACGCGATCCAGGCGGCGGCGCCGACGCCATCCAGCTGTGCGGCGACGGGAGCAGCAACGACGGTGGCATCCGATCCCTCGGCATCGCCCTCTTCGACGCCGACTGCGTCGAAGACACGGGGAAGCAGCGTGCGGAACTCCAATCGTGCGAAGATCTCCCGCACCGCCTGCGCGTCGATCGCCCGTACCGCGAGGTCCTCGGGGCCGACAGGGAGCTCCACATCGCGCAGCAGCGCGTTCAGCGCGCGGTTGCGGCGGACGTCGTCGAGGTGCTCACGGAGGTTCCCCCCCACGACGCCGGTAACCTTGTCGGCGTTCTCGAGCAGGGCGTCGAGGCTGCCCCATTGCGTGAGCCACTTCACCGCCGTCTTCTCACCGACTTTGGGCACGCCGGGAAGGTTGTCGCTCGTCTCGCCCACGAGTGCAGCGATATCGGGATAGTTCGCCGGCGGCATCCCGTACTTCTCGACGACGGCGTCGGGCGTGTAGCGCTTGAGCTGCGAGACGCCCTGAACGCTCGGGTAGAGCAGCGTCACGTCGTCGGTGACCAGCTGGATCGTGTCGCGATCGCCCGAGCACACCAGCACGTCGAAGCCGGCCGCCGCGCCTTCTGTGGCGAGGGTCGCGAGGATGTCGTCGGCCTCGACGCCCTCCTTGGTGAGGACGGTCACGTTCATGGCAGCGAGACACTCCTGCAGAAGCGGGATCTGCCCCGTGAACTCCACCGGCGACGCCGAGCGCGTCGCCTTGTACTCGGGATACTCATCCGTCCGAAACGAGTGCCGGGACGTGTCGAACGCGACCGCGAGGTGGGTCGGCTTCTCCGCCTTGATCAGGTTCACGAACATCGACAGGAATCCGTAGATCCCGTTGGTGTGCTGCCCGTCCTTCGTCGAGAAGTTGTCGACCGGCAGGGCGAAGAACGCGCGGTAGGCGAGCGAATGGCCGTCGACGACGAGAAGAGTAGGCTTTCCGGAGTCCGTCACCCTGACAGCCTAGACGCGGGCACAGACACCGGACCTCCCTCGTTCCGATCGCTTCCGAAGGTGGATGATGACCGATCCCCGCACCCCCGCAGACATCGACGGAATCGCCTGGGCGCGAGAGCGCGGCAAGGGTGCACTCGCGGAGAAGATGGGCATCGAGTTCGTCGAGTTCACGGTCGGGCGCGCCGTGGCGACCATGCCCGTCGAGGGGAACACGCAACCCGTGGGTCTGCTGCACGGCGGTGCCTACGTCGTGCTGGGCGAGTCGCTCGGGTCGATGGCGGCGAACCTCCATGCCGGCCCCGAGCGGCTCGCCGTCGGCGTCGACATCAACGCGACGCACACCCGCTCGGCGACCAGCGGTCTCGTCACGGGCGTGTGCACGCCGATCCACCTCGGACGGACGATGACCGTGCACGAGATCGCCGTCACCGATGAGGCAGGGCGTCGGTGCTCTACCATCCGGATCACGAACCTGATCAAGGATCGCCCGGTCGGCTGATCGGCCCGCCGGATGCTCCGGCGACCGCTCCCCCGCGGTCAGCCCTTCTTGGGCGAGAGCTGCTCGATGATCGCCTTCGCGACGTCCTGCATCGTGAGGCGACGGTCCATGGACGCCTTCTGGATCCAGCGGAACGCCTCCGGCTCGCTGAGGCCCATCTTCTCGTTCAGCAGGCCCTTCGCGCGGTCGACGAGCTTGCGCGTCTCGAAGCGCTCGACCATGTCGGCGACCTCGGCCTCAAGGGTGATGATCTGCTCGTAGCGGGCCAGCGCGATCTCGATCGCGGGCAGCAGGTCGTTCGGGGTGAACGGCTTCACGACGTACGCGAGGGCGCCCGCCTCGCTCGCACGCTCCACCAGCTCCTTCTGGCTGAACGCCGTCAGCAGCACGACGGGAGCGACGTGGTTCTTGCTGAGCTTCTCAGCTGCGCTGATGCCGTCGAGGACGGGCATCTTCACGTCCATGATGACGAGGTCGGGGCGCAGTTCCGTGGCAAGCTGCACGGCCGTCTCGCCGTCGCCCGCTTCACCGACGACATCGAAGCCGTTGTCGCGGAGGATCTCCACGATGTCGAGGCGGATCAGCGACTCGTCCTCGGCCACGACGACGCGGCGCGGGGTGGTCGCGGCGGGTGGGGTGCTCAGTTCCTGCTCAGTCACCTTTGAATCCTACGGTATCGTCGATTCGTCACACGCCGGTGTGGCGGAATGGCAGACGCGACCGACTCAAACTCGGTTGCCCGAAAGGGCGTGTGGGTTCGACTCCCACCACCGGCACCACACTCTTCCGAGGCAGAGCCTCGGAATCCCTCCCCGCGCGGCCCCAGCAGCCGTGTATGGACCGCCGTCAACGCCGCAGGGCGGATGCCCGGGGCTGTTCCCCGGGCATCCGCCCTGCGCTGCGTCGACTTACGCCTCGGCCTTGTAGATCGGTGCCTTGCCGTTGACGGCGTCGCCGATCTTGTGGACGCGGATGTCGTTCGTCGACCCGATGATCCCGGGAGGGGATCCGGAGATCACGACGACCTTGTCGCCTTCCTTCGCGAGGCCCTGGCCCAGGAAGAATTCGTCGACCTGCTTGAACATCAGATCCGTGTGCGCGACGTGCTCGACGAGGGTCGACTGCACGCCCCAGGTCAGCGCCATGCGACGACGGATCGCGGGGTCGACGGCGAATGCCATCATCGGGATGCCGGGGCGCAGACGGGACATACGTCGCGCCGTGTCACCCGATTCAGTGAAGATGCAGATGTAGGCCGCCTCGACGAACTCGGCGACCTCGTTGGCGGCGAGCGTGATGATGCCGCCCTGCGTGCGGGGACGCGTCGGAACCGGCTTGATGCGGTCGAGACCGTGGTCCTCGGTGGACTCCACGATGCGGGCCATCGTCTGGACCGTCACGACCGGATAGTCACCCACGCTCGTCTCGCCCGAGAGCATGACCGCGTCGGCGCCGTCGAGGACGGCGTTGGCGACGTCGGATGCCTCGGCGCGCGTCGGCACCGGAGCGTGCGTCATCGACTCGAGCATCTGCGTCGCGACGATGACCGGCTTCGCCATGCGGCGGCAGAGCTCGACGGCGCGCTTCTGGACGATCGGCACCGCCTCGAGCGGCAGCTCGACGGCCAGGTCGCCACGGGCGACCATGATGCCGTCGAAGGCGTCGATGATCTCCTCGAGGTTGTCGACGGCCTGCGGCTTCTCGATCTTGGCGATGACGGGGACCTTGCGGCCCTCCTCCGCCATGATCTCGTGCACGCGGGTGATGTCGGCGGCGTTGCGCACGAACGACAGGGCGATGAGGTCGGCACCGGCCTGCAGACCCCAGCGCAGGTCGGCCTCGTCCTTCTCGGACAGGGCGGGAACGCTCACGGCGACGCCGGGCAGGTTGATGCCCTTGTTGTTGGAGACCGTGCCGGCCACGACGACCTTCGTGGTCACGACGGGGCCGTCCACGCTCACGACCTCGACGCGGACCTTGCCGTCGTCGATCAGAAGCGAGTCACCGGGCTTCACGTCGCCGGCGAGACCCTTGAAGGTCGTGCCGACGAGGTCGCGGGTGCCGACCACCTCATCCGTGGTGATGCGGAACGTCTCGCCCACCTCGAGGTCGTGGGGCCCGTCCGAGAACTTGCCGAGGCGGATCTTGGGGCCCTGCAGATCGACGAGGATCGCGACGGCCTTGCCCGCGTCCTCCGCCGCCTTGCGCACGTTGGCGAAACGGCCACCGTGCTCGGTGTAGGAGCCGTGGCTCAGGTTCAATCGGGCGACGTCCACTCCGGCCTCGATGATCGCGCGGATCATCTCGTACGATTCGGTGGCGGGTCCCAGGGTTGCGACGATCTTCGCGCGTCTCACTACTGACTCTCCGGTCTGTGTGTGTTTTCGGGGGTTGTGCTCAGCCTACGCGGGCTGAAGGCCGATCGCGATGTCTCGCGGTCCCACGGGGGCGGGCAGGTTCGTCCGCCCCATGAGGTACTCGTCGACGGCTGCCGCGGCGGCCCGCCCCTCGGCGATCGCCCAGACGATCAGGGACTGGCCACGACCGGCATCGCCCGCCACGAAGACACCCGCAGCGGTCGACTGGTAGTCGTCGCCGCGTTCGACGTTGCCGCGGCCCGTGAACACGGTACCCAGCTGGTCTTCGAGCGCGCCGCGCTCCGGGCCGGTGAAACCCATCGCGATGAGGACGAGGTCGGCGGGGATCTCCCGCTCGGTGCCGCTCTTGGGCACACGGCGTCCGTCGGGCAGGTACTCGGTCTCGGCCAGCCGAAGCGCACGCACCTCGCCCGCCTCGTTGCCGAGGAACTCGACGGTCGACGCGAGGTAGGTGCGCTCACCGCCTTCCTCGTGCGCCGACGAGACCTCGAACAGGGTTGGCATCGTCGGCCACGGCTGGTGGTCGGGGCGTGCCGTCGGCGGCTGCGTGCCGATCGCGAGGTTCGTCACGCTCAGCGCGCCCTGACGGTGCGCCGTCCCGATGCAGTCCGCACCGGTGTCGCCGCCGCCGATGACGATGACGTGCTTGCCTTCGGCGTCGATCTGCTGGGGAACCTGGTCGCCCGCCACGACCTTGTTGGACTCGACGAGGTACTCCATCGCGAAGTGCACGCCGTCCAGGTCGCGGCCCGGAATCGGGATGTCACGGGGAACCGTGGAGCCGGTGGCGACGACGACGGCGTCGTACCGTGCCCGCAGATCGCTCCAGGTGATGTCGACGCCGATCTCGACGCCCGCGCGGAAGCGCGTGCCCTCGTCCTGCATCTGACGCAGACGCGACTCGATGTGCCGCTTCTCCATCTTGAAGTCGGGGATGCCGTAGCGCAGGAGACCGCCGATGCGGTCGTCTCGCTCGAAGACCGCCACCGTGTGACCGGCGCGGGTCAGCTGCTGCGCCGCGGCGAGACCCGCGGGACCGGAGCCGACGACCGCGACGGTCTTGCCCGTGAGCCGAGCAGGCGGCTCGGGCTCCACCCACCCGCTGGCGAAGGCGTCGTCGATGATGGACACCTCGACCTGCTTGATGGTGACGGCGGGCTGGTTGATGCCCAGCACGCAGGAGCTCTCGCACGGAGCCGGGCACAGGCGCCCCGTGAACTCGGGGAAGTTGTTCGTCGCGTGCAGACGTTCGATGGCCGAACGGCCCTCGCCGCGCCACATGAGGTCGTTCCACTCCGGGATGAGGTTCCCCAAGGGGCATCCCTTGTGGCAGAACGGAATGCCGCAGTCCATGCAGCGTCCCGCTTGGCGTCGCAGAACCGCGCTGTCGCCCGGTTCGTAGACCTCTTTCCAGTCCATGATGCGCACGGGAACCGGCCGGCGCGCCGGGAGCTCGCGCTCGGTGGTCTTCAGGAAGCCCTTCGGGTCAGCCACCGGTCACCTCCAGGATGCGTGTCCAGACGACGTCGCTGTCGGGGTCCAGCCCCTCGGCGGCGGCGTCCTGTCGGGTCTGCAGCACGGCCGCGTAGTCACGCGGCCGTACTCGGACGAAGTTGTGCGTCTCGGCCTCGAAGTCCTCCAGGAGGCCTGCGGCGAGGGTCGAGCCGGTCTCGGCGACGTGCCGCTCGAGCAGGTCGTGCAGGATCTCGGCGTCACCGGACCCCAGCGCGAGCAGTTCCAGTTCGCCGCTGGCCAGGGCCTCACTGTTCACCAAGTCGCGGTCGAGCTTGTAGATGTAGGCGGTGCCGCCGGACATGCCGGCTCCGAGGTTGCGCCCGGTGGCGCCGAGGATGACCGCGAGCCCGCCGGTCATGTACTCGAGCGCGTGGTCGCCCACGCCCTCGACGACCGCGGTGGCACCCGAGTTGCGCACCAGGAAGCGCTCCCCCACGACGCCGCGGAGGAAGAGGCTCCCCTGGGTCGCACCGTACCCGATCACGTTGCCCGCGATCACGTTCTGCGACGCGTCGAACGCAGCGTCGCGCGGAGGCCGCACGACGATCTGACCACCGGAGAGGCCCTTGCCGACGTAATCGTTCGAGTCGCCCTCGAGGCGCAGCGTGATCCCGGCGGGCAGGAAGGCGCCGAAGGACTGCCCCGCCGACCCGGTGAGGTTGACCTCGATGCTGCCGGACGGCAGTCCGTGCTCGCCATGCTGCAGGGTGACGCGGTTGCCGAGCATCGTCCCGACGGCGCGCTCCGTGTTGCGGATCGGCAGATCGATCGCGAGGTGACCGCCGTGGGCGATGACATCCTGCGACCGTTCGATGAGGCCGACGTCGAAGTGCTTCTCGAGCTCGTGGTCCTGATCGCGCAGATGGCGCCGCGGCACGTCGGGACCGAAAGCCGGACCGGCGAGGATCGGAGCGAGGTCGAGGTCGGCCGCCTTCCAGTGGTCCACGGCGCCGCTCGTGTCGAGCATGTCGTTGCGGCCGATCGCTTCGTCGAGCGTACGGAAACCGAGTTCGGCGAGGTACTCGCGCACCTCCTGCGCCACGAACTCCATGAAGTTCACGACGTGCTCGGGCTTGCCCGTGAAGCGCTTGCGGAGCACCGGATTCTGCGTGGCCACGCCCACGGGGCAGGTGTCGAGATGGCAGACGCGCATCATGACGCAGCCTTCCACCACGAGAGCGGTCGTGGCGAAGCCGAACTCCTCCGCGCCCAGCAGCGCGGCGATGACGACGTCGCGACCGGTCTTGAGCTGTCCATCCGCCTGGACGACCACGCGGTCGCGCATGTCGTTGAGCATCAACGTCTGCTGCGTCTCGGCCAGACCCAGCTCCCACGGCGTACCCGCGTGCTTGAGCGAGTTCAGCGGGCTGGCGCCGGTGCCGCCGTCGTGGCCGGAGACCAGGATCACATCCGCGAGAGCCTTGGCCGTTCCGGCCGCGACCGCGCCGATTCCCGACTGGCTCACGAGCTTGACGTGCACCCGCGCCGCGGGGTTCGCACGCTTCAGGTCGAAGATGAGCTGCTTCAGGTCTTCGATCGAGTAGATGTCGTGGTGGGGCGGCGGCGAGATCAGTCCGACACCCGGCGTCCCGCCGCGGGTGCGCGCGATCCACGGGTAGACCTTGGCCGGCGGCAGCTGACCGCCCTCGCCGGGTTTGGCACCCTGCGCGAGCTTGATCTGGATGTCATCCGCGTGCGTCAGATACATGCTCGTGACACCGAACCGGCCCGAGGCGACCTGCTTGATCGCGCTGCGACGGGACGGGTCGAGCAGACGCTCGACGTCCTCGCCACCCTCGCCCGTGTTGGACTTCGCGCCGATCGAGTTCATCGCGATCGCGAGGGTCTCGTGCGCCTCTTTGGAGATCGAGCCGTAGCTCATCGCTCCGGTCGAGAAACGCCGCACGATCGACGAGACGGGCTCGACCTCGTCGATCGGGACGGGCGGACGCTCCCCGGTCTTCAGACGGAACATGCCGCGCAGCGTCTTCAGCTCGGCCGACTGGTCGTCGACGAGCTTCGTGTACTGGCGGAAGATGTCGTAGCGGCGCTCACGGGTGGAGTGCTGCAGACGGAACACGGTGTCGGGGTTGAACAGGTGCGGCGCACCGTCCCGGCGCCACTGGTACTCGCCGCCTGTCCACAGCCGCTCGTGCGTGCGCGCCGCCTCGTCCTCGGGGTAGGCGTAGTCGTGACGCGCCTGGTTCTCGCGTGCGATCTCGACGATGCCGACGCCGCCGAGCTTCGTCTCGGTACCCGTGAAGTACTTCTCGACGAAGTCCTCCGACAAACCGACCGCCTCGAACACCTGCGACCCGGCGTACGACGAGACCGTCGAGATACCCATCTTGGACATGATCTTCAACACGCCCTTGCCGAGCGCATAGATGAGGTTCGCGACCGCCTTCTCCGGCGAGATCCCGGTGATGAAGCCGGCGCGCACGAGGTACTCGACCGTCTCCATCGCGAGGTACGGGTTCACGGCGGATGCGCCGTAGCCGATGAGCGTCGCGACGTGGTGAACTTCGCGCACGTCGCCCGCTTCGACCACCAGGCCGACCTTCATGCGGTTCTCGCGCCGGATCAGGTGATGATGCACGGCCGAGAGCATCAGCAGCGACGGGATCGGCACGAGATCCTTGTTGGAGTCCCGGTCGCTCAGGATGATGAACTCGGCGCCGTCGGCGATCGCCGCATCGACCTCCGCGCACATCTCTTCGATGCGCTTCTCGAGCGAGTGATCGCCCTGGTCGAAGTGGTACAGGCCACGGATCGTGGCACTGCGCCGTCCGGGCATCGCCTTGTCGATGTTCTGCAGCTTGGCGAGTTCGTCGTTGTCGATCACGGGGAAGTCGAGTGTCACGGTGCGCGTGTGCTCCGGACCCCACGACAGCAGGTTCCGCTCGGGTCCGAGACCCAGCGACAGCGACGTCACGACCTCTTCGCGGATCGAGTCGAGCGGCGGGTTCGTCACCTGCGCGAACTGCTGCACGAAGTAGTCGAACAGCAGGCGCGGACGCTCGCTGAGCACCGCGATCGGCGCATCCGACCCCATTGCGCCGAGCGGCTCGGCGCCGTTCTGACCCATGGGGGTGAGGAGGATGCGCACTTCCTCCTCGGTGTACCCGAACGTACGCTGGCGGCGCGTGATCGACGCGATCGGGTGCACGATGTGCTCCCGCTCGGGCAGGTCCTTCAGGCGTACGCGCCCGGCATCGAGCCACTCCTGCCACGGCTTCAGGTTCGCGAGGTCGCGCTTGACCTCTTCGTCCTCGATGATGCGGCGCTGCGCGGTGTCGACGACGAACATGCGGCCGGGACGCAGACGTCCGCGACGCTTGATGCGCGCCGGCTCGAAGTCCAGCACACCGGTCTCGGAGCCGATGACGACGAGGCCGTCGGTCGTCTCGGTCCAGCGGCCCGGGCGCAGACCGTTGCGGTCGAGCGTCGCGCCCACGAGCGTGCCGTCGGTGAAGATCAGCGCCGCGGGGCCGTCCCAGGGCTCCATCTGCATGGAGTGGTACTCGTAGAAGGCGCGCAGATCGGGGTCGAGCGTCGTCTGCTTCTCGTACGCTTCGGGCACCATCATCATGACGGCGTGCGGCAGGCTCCGACCCGTGAGCGTGAGAAGCTCCAGCACCTCGTCGAACGACGCCGAGTCGCTCGCGCCCTCGGTGCAGATCGGCAGGAGCGGGCGGATGTCGCCCACGAGCTCGGACTCGAGCTGCGACTGCCGCGCTCGCATCCAGTTGCGGTTCGCGCCCACGGTGTTGATCTCACCGTTGTGCGCGAGCATGCGCAGCGGCTGGGCGAGCGGCCACGAGGGGAAGGTGTTCGTCGAGTAGCGCGAGTGGACGACCGCCAGCTCGCTCTCGAAGCGTTCGTCCTGCAGGTCCGGGTAGAACGGCTCGAGCTGGAGCGTGGTGACCATGCCCTTGTACCCGAGCGTCCGGGCGCTCAGCGAGACGAAGTACGCACCGTGCTCGCGCCGCGCGCGCTTGCGCAGACGATAGACGCGACGATCCAGGTCGATACCGCTCAGCGCCGGCGCGTCGCCGACGGCCGGGCGCGAGACGAAGAGCTGCTCGAAGGCGGGACGCGCGGCGAAGGCCAGCTTGCCGAGGTGCTCGTCCTCCGTGGGCACGACGCGCCAGCCGAGCACGGTCAGTCCCTCCGAGGCGGCGACCCGCTCGACGCCGGCCTTCACCTCGGCGCGCGCGCCGTCCTCCAGCGGCAGGAACGCGAGACCCGCGGCGTACTCCCCCACCGGCGGCAGATCGAATCCGACGACCGCGCGCAGGAAGGCATCGGGCATCTGCGTGAGGATGCCGGCGCCGTCGCCCGTCCCGGCGTCGGAGCCGATGGCCCCACGATGCTCGAGATTGCGCAGCGCGGTGAGCGCCAGGTCGACGATGTCGTGCCCGGGCGTGCCGCGCAGCGTCGCCACCATGGCGAGACCGCAGGCGTCCTTCTCGAATGCCGGGTTGTACATACCCTGCTTCGAGGGGATGCCCGATGCGCTCAGCGCGATGCTGTCGGGAGTTTCTCCGCGACGGGGGCTCGAGGCCATTGCTACCGTCCTCATGGTCAAGCTGATCCGGGACGACGTCGGCCCTGCGATGGTGCTGTGTGTGTTACTTCGAGGCGACTGTGCTTGTGGCAGCGTCCGCGACGAACTCGGACGCAGGGGGTGCGCTCACGTCCACGAAGTCGTCGGTGTTCTGCGATTGTACAGCCCCGCCGACCGCGCGCTCACGTCCGGGCCGGTACGGCGAGGGTTCGAGCCCCGGGTGGCGCCGCTTCTGGACGACGAAGATCGCCAGCCCGACGACCACGCCCGCGATCGCGGCCCACACGTTGGTGCGCAGCCCGAAGAACACGTCGCTGGGATCGATGCGGATGCTCTCCCACACGATGCGGCCCGCGCTGTACCAGACGAGGTAGAGCGCGAACAGGCGTCCCCACTGCAGGGTAAAGCGCTTGCCGACCCACAGCAGGAACAGCACGCCGAGCGTGTTCCAGATGACCTCGTACAGGAATGTGGGGTGGAACAGCGTCCCCTCGGGAAGACCCGCCGGCCACGCCGGGTTCGGATACGAGATCTGCAAGCCCCAGGGCAGGTCGGTCGGCAGTCCGTACAGCTCCTGGTTGAACCAGTTGCCGAAGCGACCCATCGCCTGGGCGAGGAGCAGGCCGGGAGCCAGCGCGTCGGCGAAGGTCCAGAAGCGGACACCCGTCCACTTGCAGCCGAGCCACGCGCCGACGGCACCGGCGATCAGGGCGCCGAAGATGGCGATGCCGCCGTCCCAGACGTTCCAGATCGCGTCTTTGACGAAGGGGTTCCACCACTCGCGGCCCTGGTCGAAGTAGTAGCTCCAGTGGGTGACCACGTGGAACAGGCGCGCGCCGATGATGGCGAGAGGAACCGCGATCAGACAGATGTCGATGACGACCCAGGGCTCCGCTCCGCGCGCCGTGAGGCGCCGATTCGTCAGGAAGGCCGCTGCGATGATGCCCGCCAGAATGCACAGCGCGTAGAAGTGGATCGTCAGCGGACCCACCGAAAACGAACTGATCGACGGACTGGGGATGCTGGCGACGACCGAGGCGGAGAAAAGCACGAGGGGAAGTCTACTTCGCCGCGCACGCACGCCGACGCCGCACCGGCCCCGCGAGCGTCGCGCCCGAGATCCGGCTCAGCGAACGGTGCCGGATGCCAGTGCGCGCGCCTCGGCGGCGAGGCCGTCCACCCCGCCGTCGCGCAGCGCACGGACGAGAGCCGTTCCGACGATGGCGCCGTCCGCGTACTCGACGACGCCGGACACCTGGTCGGGCGTGGAGATGCCGATGCCCACGCAGGCGTTCTCGACCCCGAATCCGCGCAGGCGGGCGACGAGCGTGCGTGCCGCGGCATCCAGTTCGGCCCGCTCGCCCGTGATGCCCATGGTCGACACGGTGTAGACGAAGCCGGTGGAGGATTCCGCGATCATCCGCAGACGCGCGTCGGTCGAGGTCGGCGCCGCGAGGAAGACCCGGTCGAGCCCGGTGCGCTCGGACGCGGCGATCCAGTCGGCCGCGGCGTCCGGGGTGATGTCGGGCGTGATCAGGCCCGCGCCGCCGGCCGCGGCCAGGTCGTCGGCGAAACGGTCCACGCCGTACTGCAGCACGGGGTTCCAGTACGTCATGACGAGGATCGGCACGTCGGTACGGGCCGCGATCTGGCGCACCGCGGTGAACGTGTCGCGCATCCGGAAACCGCCGGCCAGGGCGGCCTGCGTCGCCTCCTGGATGACGGTGCCGTCCATCACGGGGTCGGAGTACGGCGGTCCGAGCTCGAGGACATCGGCTCCGGCCTCGGCGAGGGCGACCGCGGCGTCGATGCTCGTCTCGAGGTCGGGGAAGCCGAGCGGCAGGTATCCCACGAAGGCGCCGCGCCCTGCGGAACGCGCCGCGGCGATGGCATCGGCGACCCGGCTCACAGCTCGATCCCCTCTCCGTGGGCGTCCTCATCGGACGGCGGCGCCTCGACCGGCCCCTCGCCATCGTCGTACAGGCCGAACCAGCGTGCGGCCGTGTCCATGTCCTTGTCGCCCCGGCCGGACAGGCTCACGGCGATGATCGCATCCGGACCCAGCTCCCGCCCCAGTCGCAGGGCTCCGGCGAGGGCGTGGGCCGATTCGATGGCGGGGATGATGCCCTCGGTCCGCGACAGCAGCCGGAGGGCGTCCATCGCCTCGGCGTCGGTCGCGGGGATGTAGGTCGCCCGGCCGATGTCGGACAGCCACGCGTGCTCGGGACCGACGCCCGGATAGTCGAGTCCCGCGGAGATCGAGTGGGACTCGACGGTCTGGCCGTCCTCGTCCTGGAGCACGTAGGTCTTGGCACCGTGCAGAACGCCGGGCCGCCCGCGCTCGATGGATGCCGCGTGCTTCGGCGTGTCGACGCCGTCGCCGGCCGCCTCGACACCGTAGAGGGCGACGTCCTCGTCGTCGAGGAACGCGTCGAACATGCCGATCGCGTTCGAGCCGCCGCCGACGCACGCGACCACGGCATCGGGCAGTCGCCCGGTCTCGTCGAGCAGCTGCTGGCGAGCCTCCTCCGAGATGATCTTCTGGAAGTCGCGCACCATCGCCGGGAACGGGTGCGGCCCGGCGGCGGTGCCGAAGATGTAGTTGGTCGTCTCGACCGAGGCCACCCAATCGCGGTAGGCCTCGTTGATCGCGTCCTTGAGCGTGCGCGACCCCGTGGTCACCGGGATCACCTCGGCACCGAGCAGGCGCATGCGGGCGACGTTCAGCGCCTGGCGCTCCGTGTCGACTTCGCCCATGTAGATCGTGCAGTCGAAGCCGAACAGGGCCGCCGCTGTCGCCGTCGCCACGCCGTGCTGCCCCGCACCGGTCTCGGCGATCACCCGCGTCTTGCCGAGCCGCTGCGTCAGCAGCGCCTGGCCGATCACGTTGTTGATCTTGTGCGAGCCGGTGTGGTTGAGGTCTTCGCGCTTGAGGAAGACCCGCGCCCCGCCCGCGTGCGCGGCGAAGCGGGGGACCTCGGTCAGAGCGGAGGGACGTCCGGCGTAGGAGTGCAGCAGCTGCTCGTACTCCGCGTGGAATGCGGGATCGGCGAGGGCGGTCTCGTAGACCCCCGTGAGCTCGTCGATGGCGGCGATCAGCGACTCCGGCATGAACCTCCCGCCGAAATCTCCGAAGAAGGGACCGGGCTGGTCGCGCAGGCTCGTCATGATCCGGCCTCCAAGAAGGCGTGCAGGGTGGTCACCGGGTCGTTGGTCACGAGCGCCTCGCCGACGAGGACCACATCGGCGCCGGCGGCACGGTAGTGGGCGACGTCCGCGGGCGCCAGCACCGCCGACTCGGCGATTCGAATGGCATCCGACGGGAAGTGCTCGGCGAGCGAGCCGAACAGGTCACGATCCAGGTCGAACGTGGAGAGGTTCCGAGCGTTGACCCCGATCAACCGGGCGCCCAGGTCGGCTGCGCGCTTCAGTTCGTCGCGCGAATGCGTCTCGACGAGCGGCGTCATCCCCAGCTGCAGGGTCAGTTCGTGCAGCTGTCTCAGCAGGGGCTGGTCCAGAGCCGCGACGATCAGCAGCACCAGGTCCGCGCCCGAGGCGCGGGCTTCGAGCACCTGGTAGGGGGTGGCGATGAAGTCCTTGCGCAGCACCGGTACGTCGACGCGTGCCTTCACTGCTTCGAGGTCGGCCAGAGAACCCTTGAAGCGACGTCCCTCGGTGAGCACCGAGATGGCCGACGCGCCGCCCTGCTGGTAGAGCGCCGCCTGCAGCGCGGGGTCGGGGATGGCCGCCAGGTCGCCGCGCGACGGGCTCGCGCGCTTGACCTCGGCGATGATCTTGACGCGGTCGGCGGGTGCGAGGGCGGCGAGGGCGGCGAGTGCCGGCGCCTGCGCGAGCGCGGCGCGCTCGACATCCGCCAGCGGGCGGTCCTGCGCGCGCACCTCGGCATCCTCCACCGCGCCGGCGGTGAGGCCTGCCAGCATGATCAGTGCTGCTTCGCGGCGTACTTGGGACTGTGCGCGCCGTAGCCGGCCTTGGCCATCACCCATCCGACGATGAGTCCGACGACGAGAAGTCCGGCCGAGGCCCAGACGAGCACCGGCATGTCGAGCACGAAGAACAGCGTGCCGAGGGAGACCGCGACGAGCATGATCACGACGGCCGTCCAGGCCGCCGGCGAGTGTCCGTGGCCGGGGTCTTCGATGCTGCTGCTCATTGCTCTCCTTCGGGTGCGGGTCCCCGCCAGTCTAGCGGTCGGTCGGATCGTCGCCGTGCGACAGGTCGTCCCACGAGTCGATGGCGTTATCGCGCGACGCGTCGTGCGGGCGCGCACCCCCGCGCGCGGTCGGGGCACTCGTCTCACGCTCGTAGCGGCGACCGCTTCCCCGCCAGCGGTGCGCCGTGGCGAGGGTCCAGAGTCCGCCGGCGAGGATGACGAGCCCCGCGACCGCAGCCGCGAACGGCCACGCCGTGGCAGCGATTGCCTCGACCAGATCGGCGATCGCGTCGCGACCCGAGAGTCCGGTCGCACTCGTCACGACGGATGCCGCCGCATCCACCGGGCGCTCGAACGCGATCCGGGCGGAACCGGCGAGCATCGTGACGCCGATCGCCGCCGCGAGGACGCCGAACGCGTAGCGGAGCACGCGGCCGACGACCGTGAGCGCGAGCCCGAGGGCGAGTGCCGCAAGGCTCAGGGGCGCGAGGAGCGCCATCGCCGATGCACCCGGAACGGCGAGGGCGTCGGCCGAGCCGGAGCGCAGCGCGACCTCGAGCCACGTCTGCGTCGACGAGATGACGCCGACGGCACCGCCGAGCACGATGCCGAGCACGGCGATCATGCGCGCGCGTGCGATCACGGCGCTCCCTCGACGGGGGCGAGATCGTCCGCGTCGAAGCAGGTGCGGTCGCCGGTGTGGCACGCAGCCCCGATCTGCTCGACGGAGATGAGGAGCGCGTCGCCGTCGCAGTCCAACCGCGCGCCCTTGACGTACTGCGCGTGACCGGACGTGTCGCCCTTGCGCCAGTACTCCTGGCGCGAGCGCGACCAGAACGTGACACGACCCTCCGTGAGTGTGCGCCGGAGTGCCTCGGCGTCCATCCATCCGAGCATCAGCACCTCGCCGGTGTCGTGCTGCTGGATGATGGCGGCCACGAGTCCGTTCGTGTCGAAACGCACGCGCTCCAGGCGTGGGTCGGCGCCGGTCATCGCCGCACCTCGACGCCGCCGGAGGCGAGGGCATCCTTCACGTCGCCGATCGTGAGTTCACCGGAGTGGAAGACGGATGCCGCGAGCACCGCATCGGCACCGGCGGCGATGGCGGGGGCGAAGTCGCCCACGCGACCCGCGCCCCCGGATGCGATCACCGGAACCGAGGAGATCTCCCGCATCAGTCCGATGAGCTCGAGGTCGAAGCCGTCCTTGGTGCCGTCGGCGTCGATCGAGTTCACCAGCAGCTCCCCCGCACCGCGGTCGATCGCCTCCCGCGCCCACTCGAGCGCGTCGAGCGAGGTCGCCGTCCGCCCGCCGTGGGTGGTCACGACGAAGCCGGACCGCGTGCCGGCAGCACGCTTCACGTCGAGGCTCAGCACGAGCACCTGCGCACCGAAGCGGTCCGCGATCTCGCCGATGAGGTCGGGGCGGGCGATCGAGGCCGAGTTGACGCCGACCTTGTCGGCACCGACCCCGAGCAGGCGCGCGACGTCCTCGGCGGAGCGCACGCCGCCGCCGACGGTCAGCGGGATGAATACCTGCTCCGCCGTACGCCGGACGACGTCGTACGTCGTCGAGCGGTCATCGACCGTGGCCGTCACATCGAGGAAGGTGAGCTCGTCGGCGCCCTGCGCGAAGTACAGGGAGGCGAGTTCGGTCGGGTCGCCCATGTCGCGGAGGTTCTCGAAGTTCACTCCCTTAACGACACGGCCCGCCGCCACGTCGAGACACGGGATGACCCGACACGCGAGCGACATCAGAGCCTCGCGCCGCGGATCGCGGTCACCAGGATCGCCCGGGCCCCGATGGCGTAGAGGGCGTCCATCACCTGGTTGACCGTCGCCCGCGGCGTCATCACGCGCACCGCGACCCACGAGGGATCGCGCAGCGGCGACACGGTCGGCGACTCGATCCCGGGCGCGATCTCCACGGCGCGGTCCACGAGATCGGCCGGCAGGTCGTAGTCGATGAGCACGTACTGTCGCGCCACCATGACGCCCCGCAGGCGCCGCAGGAGCGTGTCGGTGCCCGCCGCCTCGGTCGGGGCGCCGATGAGCACTGCTTCGGACTGGAGGATGACAGGCCCGAAGACCTCGAGCCCGGCCTGACGCAGCGTCGTCCCGGTCTCCACGACGTCCGCGATCGCATCTGCCACGCCGAGGTCGATCGCCGACTCGACCGCGCCGTCCAGGGGGACGAGGTCGGCCGCCACCCCGTGCGAGTCGAGGAATCCGTCGACGAGCCCGGGGTACGAGGTCGCGATCCGCACGCCGTCGAGGTCGGCGACCTCTGAAAACGTTCCGGGCCGCCCCGCGAAGCGGAACGTCGACCGGGCGAAGCCGAGGCTCTCGATCTCGCGGGCGCCGGGCATGCGCGCGTCCAGCAGCAGATCACGGCCCGTGATCCCGACGTCCAGCGCGCCGGAGCCGACGTACGTGGCGATATCCTTCGGACGCAGGTAGAAGAACTCGACCTCGTTGACCGGGTCGATGATGTGCAGTTCCTTGGAGTCACGTCGACCGGTGTATCCGGCCTCGGCGAGCATCTCGGCGGCGGTGTCGGCGAGCGACCCCTTGTTCGGCACGGCGATTCGCAGCATGTCGCGGGAGCTTTCGTTGTGGGAGCGTCGGTGTCTGAGCGGAGGCGGGGGCTCAGAGATGTCGGTACACGTCGTCGAGGGAGAGTCCCTTGGCGATCATCATGACCTGCACGTGGTACAGCAGCTGCGAGATCTCCTCGGCCGCCTCGACGTCGGACTGGTACTCGGCCGCCATCCAGACCTCGGCGGCCTCTTCGACGATCTTCTTGCCGATGGCGTGCACGCCGCGATCCAGCTGCGCGACCGTGCCCGATCCATCGGGGCGGGAGGCGGCGGTGGCGGTGAGCTCCGCGAACAGTCCGTCGAACGTCTTCACTCTGACAGGCTACCGGCATCGCCGAGGTGGACGTCGCGGCATCCGCGCGTCGGTGCTCGTTAGGGTCGGTGTCATGGATCCGATCCAGCAGATGCTGACCGCCGTCGTCGACGATGTGCGGGACCTCGATGCGGGCGCGACCGCACACTACATCCCCGAGCTCGCCGCAGCGGACCCCGATCGCCTCGCGCTGGCCGTCGTGGGCCCGCGGGGCCGGACGATCGCCGTCGGTGATGTCGACGCGACGTTCACGATCCAGTCGATCTCGAAGCCGTTCGTCTTCGCCCTCGCCGTCGAGGAGCTCGGCAGAGCCGCGGTGCTCCGTCAGTCGGCGTCGAGCCCAGCGGCGAGCCGTTCAACGCGATCAGCCTCGAGGCGGGGACGGGCCGACCCGCCAATCCGCTCATCAACGCCGGCGCGATCGCGACCACCGGACTGATCCGCGATCGCGCCGGCGTGGATCGCGGCGCCCGGATCCTCGCGGGTCTCTCACGGTTCGCCGGGCGACCGCTCGAGGTCGACGAGGCGGTGTACCGTTCGGAGTCCTCGACGGGTGACCGCAACCGAGCCCTCGCCCATCTGCTGCGCTCGCACGAGATCATCGCCGACGATCCCCATGCCGTCGTGGAGGCGTACTTCCGGCAGTGCTCGGCGCTCGTGACGGTGGCAGACCTCGCCGTCATGGCGGGAACGCTCGCCTTCGGCGGACGCCACCCCGTGACCGGCGAGCAGGTGGTGTCGCCCCGCACGGCGCGCGACGTCATCTCCGTCATGACCGGCTGCGGCATGTACGACGCGTCGGGGTCGTGGCTGCTCGAGGTCGGGCTGCCGACCAAGAGCGGGGTCTCGGGGGGCCTACTCGCCCTCTCGCCGTCGCAGTTCGGCGTCGGGGTCTTCAGTCCCCGACTCGATACGTACGGCAACAGCACGCGCGGACAGCTTCTGCTCGCGCGACTGTCCGAGGCGCTGGGCATGCATGTCTTCGAGCAGCACGAGGGCATCGCCACCCCCGGAGTGGAGATCGTGCGATCCGAGGACGGCGTCGTTCGGCTGGTACTCGACGGCGAGCTCTCCTTCAGCGGCGCGGAGCGTGTGCTCGCCGCTGTGCGCGGGGCCGATCTGAACGGAGCCGACCCGGGCGACGACGGACGGCCCGGGACGGGGCGTGACCTCGTCGTCGATCTGCACCGGCTGACCCAGATGCATCCGGCCGCCGTCGCGGTGCTGCGCGACGAGGTCGCCGCGCTCGGCGGGCGCGTCCACGTCGAGGGCTGACGGGCCCGCGGCGGACCCGATGCCACGGTGCGGCGTCGGTCAGTGGCGGTGGGCCGAGGACGCCTCGCGGCGGAGCGCCTCGATCGCGCGCCCCGGATCGTCGGCCCCGAACACCGCGGAGCCCGCGACGAACGTGTCGGCGCCCGCCTGCGCGGCCTGCGCGATGGTCGATTCGGAGATGCCGCCGTCGACCTGCAGCCACACCTGCGATCCGCGTCGGCGGGCCTCATCGTGCAGGCGGGCGAGTTTGGGCATCTGGTCGGCCATGAAGGACTGTCCGCCGAATCCCGGCTCGACGGTCATCACGAGGATCTGGTCGAACTCGTCGAGCACCTCGAAGAGGCCCTCGACGGGAGTTGCGGGCTTCACCGCGACCCCGGCGCGCGCCCCGATGTCGCGCAGGCGCCGGGCGAGCGCGATGGGATCCGCGGCGGCCTCCAGATGGAAGGTGACCGACGCGGCCCCGAGCTCTGCATAGCCGGGGGCCCAGCGGTCGACGTCGGTGATCATCAGGTGCACGTCGAGCGGGACAGGGCTCGTCTGTTGCACGCGTTCGACCATCTGCGGACCGAAGGTGAGGTTCGGCACGAAGTGGTTGTCCATCACGTCGACGTGGACGAAGTCGGCCGAGCCGATCCGCTCGAGGTCGGCCTGCATGTTCACGAAGTCGGCGGAGAGGATGCTGGGATTGATGCGGATGCCGGGCACCGTCCCATTATTCACTGGGGCATCCGTAAGCCGGTCGGATCCATCGACACGCTCCGACCGACCGCCCTGGGGTCCGGTCCGCGACGTCGCGGATCAGCGACGGCGCAGCAGCGAGATCGACATCGCGTCGGTGCCGTGACGGTGCGGCCACAGCTGCGCACGGCCGGTGCCGTCGGCGGCGGCGAGATCGATCGGGGCGTCCGAGATGTCGGAGATCACGGCGCGGGCATCCAGTTCCTCGATCGCGTCGCCGTGCGTGCGGAGCGCCTCGGCCACCACCGCAGCGGTCTCGGCGAGATGCGGCGAGCACGTCACATACGCGACGACCCCGCCGGGGCTCAGAGCGGCGATGGCCGCATCGAGCAGCCCGGTCTGCAGAGCGGCGAGCTCCGGTACGTCGGAGGGCTGCTTGCGCCAGCGCGCCTCCGGACGGCGGCGAAGCGCGCCGAGACCGGTGCACGGCGCGTCGACCAGGATGCGGTCGTACCGGCCGCGCCCCGCGCGCACGCGGCCGTCCTCCTCCGAGACGGGGACGTCGAGCGGCACGCCCGCGACCGAGTCCCGCACGAGGCCCGCGCGCGCCGCGGAGAGCTCGTTGGCTTCGAGGCTCGCGCCGTGGGCGAGCGCTTCGGCGGCCAGGACCGCCGTCTTCCCGCCGGGCGCGGCGCACAGGTCGAGCCACCGCTCGCCCGGCCGCACCGGGAGCGCCCGGGCCAGAGCGAGAGCAGCGAGCTGGGAGCCTTCGTCCTGCACGCGGATGCGTCCGTCCGAAGCCGTGATGAGACCGGCGGGGTCACCGCCCGCAGAGCGGAATCCGATCGGCGAGTACGCGGTCCGCGAGGCGTCGGCGGGCACCGCCGCCAGTCCGGGAAGCGCGGCGAGGGTCACGACCGGCGACGCGTTGTCGGAGGAGAGCAGGGCCTCGAGCTCGTCCGCCCGGCCCTCCGATGCCAGCGCCCGCCGGAACGCGCGGATGACCCACACGGGATGCGCGAAACGCACGCCCAGGCGCTCGTCCTCCGAGCGCGCCGCCGCGTCGAGACGATCCAGCCACTCGTCGGTGGTCCGCTCCGAGACACGCCGCAGCACGGCATTGGCGAAGCCCGATGCGGCGCGGCCGCTCGCTTGCCGCACCTGTCGAACGGTCTCGTTCACGGCGGCGTGCGACGGGGTCCGCATCGACACGAGCTGATGCACCCCGAGACGCAGCGCATCGAGCACGTCGGGATCGATCGCGTCGACCGCTCGCCCGGCCGCATCCGCGATGATCGCGTCGTACGTGCCCTGGCGCCGCAGCGTTCCGTAGGTGAGCTCGGTGGCCAGTGCGGCGTCGGCGCCGGTGAGGCGCGCGCGAGCGATCTCGCGCGGCAGCAGGAGGTTCGCGTACGCGTCCGAGGCGTGCACCGAGCGCAGCGTGTCGTACGCGACCCATCGAGCGGATCGTCCCGAGGAGTCGCCGCGGGGCGCGGTCGTGGGCGGAGGTACGTCGTGACGGGGCTGGCGCGGGCGCCCCTGAGAAGCAGAGCTCACGAGGCATCCCCCGCACCGGGGCGGGGCGCGACGACCGCGCGCGGCTCCGCGCCGCGCAGGCCCCGCCACCAGTCCGCGGCGTTCATCGCGCCCTTGCCCGCCGGCTGCACCGTGGTGAGCGCCAGTGTGCCGTCGCCGGCGCCGAGCAGCACCTCGCGCCCCGACAGTGCGAACGCGCCCGGCGGCAGAGCGAATTCCGCCGACCGGTCGGGGCCTCGCCGCGCGGCGAGGATCTTGAACCGCTGGCCGTCGATCACGATATGCGCGCCGGGCTCGGGGGTCGTGCCCCGCAGCCGGTCCAGCACCGCATCTGCGGATGCGGACAGATCCAGCGCGCCGTCCGCGAGCGTGAGCTTGGGAGCGAGAGTCGGTTCACCCCGCTGCGGGACGGCGACCGCGCGTCCGTCGGCGATGTCATCGACCACGGATGCGACCAGCCCGGCGCCGGAGTCGGCCAGAGCGGCGAGCACGTCTCCCGCTGTCGCGTCCTCCGGGACGTCGTAGGACAGCTGCGCGTACACGTCACCGGCGTCGAGCGCAGGCACCAGCTGGAAGACCGCGGCGCCGGTGACCCGGTCCCCGGCGATCAGTGCACGCTGCACCGGGGCGGCGCCGCGCCACCGCGGCAGCAGCGAGAAGTGCAGATTGATCCAGCCGTGGGTCGGAAGCGACAGCAGCGGCTCTCGCACCAATCCGCCGTAGGCGACGATCACCCCGAGCTCGGGCCGCAGCGCCGCGATCTGCGCGGTCGCCGCGTCGTCCAGCCGGTCGGCCTTGACCACGGGCAGGCCGAGGTCCTCTGCGGCGCGGGCCACCGCCGATGGCGTCAGCACACGCTTGCGTCCGAGAGGGGCATCGGTACGGGTGACGACGCCGACGACGTCGTGATGAGAGGCGGCCAGGGCGCGCAGCGACGGGATCGCGGGCTCGGGGGTGCCGGCGAAGACGATGCGCATCGGAGTCCTCGAGAAGCTGGAGACGGTCACAGATCGAGCTCGGGAACGTCGAGCCGCACCCTGAGTGTAGTGCGCGGAGCGGCGCGGTCGGCGCTCCCGCGCGGCGCGCGCCGGCCGTGGAGTGCATCGGCGACGACCGCGGCACGCAGCGTCTCGGCGACCGTACGGCCCGACGCGTAGTCGAATCGGACGAGCGCGCGGACACGTCCGCCGTCGACCGGAACCGGACCGAGGACGTTCCACCCGCTGAGCGTCGGGATCTCTGCACGCAGCGTGTCGAGCGCTGTGCCGACGGACGCGGCCGTCCCTTCGACGGATGCCACGCGCACCGTCGGCGGCATGTGCAGCGGCGCACGATCCGCCAGTTCCGCGCGCGCGTACGACGGCTGCGTCCACGTCGCGAGCGCACGCGCGACGGGGCCGGCCACTCCGACGAGGTGCACGGGGGCGCCCGGAGCCGCCAGCGCCGCCGCGTTCGACCACCACCGCAGACACGACTCGCCGATGCGCAGGTGCTCGGCCATCAGCATCCGATCGCCGTCGAGCAGGATGACGGCACGGTAGCCGCCCGCTGCCTGCGGCTCGGCACCGCGGGTGGCGATCACCAGCGCCGGACGCGCATCGACGTGGGCGACGGGGTGGTCGCCGTCGGCGACGATGACACGGGTGTTCGGGAAGGCCCTGCCGAGCTCGTCGGCCGTGCGTTCGCTACCCGACGACGCCATGCGCAGGGTGGTGCCCTGACAGCGCGGGCACGACCACCGGGGAATCGTGCGTCCGCACCACGAGCACTCGGGCGCGGCGCCCTGACGTCGGGCGCGCAGCGGTCCCGTGCAGTGCGGGCAGCGTGCCGGCGTGCGACACCCGCCGCAGACGAGAACCGGTGCGTATCCCGGCCGCGCGACCTGGACGAGAACGGGCCCGTGCGCGAGTGCCTCCCGCGCGGCCGCGAACGCGGCGGACGGCACGCGTTGGCCACGGGACTCGCCCTCGCGCGTCGCCGAGAGCACGACGGTCGGGCTCGACCGCCGGCGCGCGGGGGTGTCGAGCACCCAGCCCAGTTGGACGAGCCGCTCGACATCGGTCGTCCGCGTGTGCCCGGCGAAGACGAGCGCCGAGCCTTCCAGCTCCTGCCGCAGCAGGGCCGCGTCTCGGGCGTGCACGCCCGGGCTCAAGGGCTCGGCGAGCAGCGGGTCGCCGTCGTCCCAGACGATGACGACACCCACGCGCGCCGCCGGCGCGTACACGGTCGATCGGTTTCCGACGACGATCAACGGATGCTCGTCCAGCAGCCGCAGGTAGCCGGCATAGCGTTCGGGTCCCGACCGCCGCGCGTCGTCGCGGACGACCGCGTCACCGGGCATCCGCGCCGCGAGCACCGCGAGCACCTGGTCTTCGTCGCGCTGATCGGGCACCACGATCAGCGCGCTCGTGCCGCGCGCCAGAGCGTGGACGGCCATCGCCGCGACGAGTTCCGCCCACGCCCCCACGGGGAGGTCCGACGCGGGGTGCGGCGGCGGGTCGACGGCGAGCCGAGCGCCCTGGTCGATGCGATCGGCGAGGTCGGGGTACTCGTCGAGGAGGCGCCCGGCCCACTCGGCGCTGGCGGCGGGGATCGCCACGGGCGGGGCCGCGCTCCCGGGCGGAGTGCCGACGTGCGACGGATCGGATGCCTCGATGGACTCGACCTCGCCTGCAGCCGCGGCGCGCGCCGCGAGCCACGTCTTCTCGGCGCGCACCATCCGCTTCGGGATGACCAGGCGCAAGATGTCGCCCGCTGATCCCGCCGACCGATCAGCCGCGCGACGCGCCAGGGCATACAGTTCGGGCGTGAGGACGGCGACGGGCGAGACGACGCTGTCGAGCTCCGACAGCGGCTTGGCGGGCGGCGGCGTCGCAGCCTGGGCGATCGTCTCGATGAGATACCCCTCGACCATGCGACCGACGGTGCGCAACGGCACCTTCACCCGAACGCCGGGGCGTACCTCGCCCTCCAGAATCGGCGGAACCGCGTAGTCGAAGAGCCGATCCAGCTGAGGCAGCGGCGAGTCGATCAGGACGCGCGCGACGAGCGGCATGGAGCCCCGGTCAGAGCCCCGACGCGCTGCGGAGCTCGTGGACCCGGTCGGTGCGCTCCCAGGTGAACTCGGGAAGCTCGCGGCCGAAATGGCCGTACGCGGCCGTCTGTGCGTAGATCGGCCGCAGCAGGTCGAGGCTGTCGATGATGGCCTGCGGGCGCAGGTCGAACACCTCGCGGATCGCCGCAGTGATGCGCTCGTCGGGGACGTGCCCCGTCCCGAAGGTCTCGACATAGAGGCCGACCGGCTCCGCGCGACCGATCGCGTACGCGACCTGCACCTCGAGGCGATCGGCGAGACCCGCGGCGACCGCGTTCTTGGCGACCCAGCGCATCGCGTAGGCAGCCGAGCGATCGACCTTGGACGGGTCCTTTCCGCTGAACGCACCGCCGCCGTGTCGGGATGCCCCGCCGTAGGTGTCGATGATGATCTTGCGACCCGTCAGTCCGGCGTCGCCCTTCGGGCCACCCGTGACGAACGGACCCGCCGGATTGATGACGTAGCGCACGTCGGAGATGTCGAGCCCGGTCGTCGCCAGAACCGGGTCGATGACCTCGACCTGCACGGCGGCCCGCAGGGCCGGGAGCGAGATGTCCGGGTTGTGCTGCGTCGAGAGGACGACCGTGTCGACGGTGCGGGGCACCGCACCGTCGTACCCGAGCGTCACCTGGGTCTTGCCGTCGGGGCGGAGGAATCCGAGAGCGCCCGAGCGACGGGCATCCGTCAGCCGCTCCGCGAGCCGGTGGGCAGTCCAGATCGCCATCGGCATGAGCTGCGGCGTCTCGGTCGTGGCGTAGCCGAACATGATGCCCTGATCGCCCGCGCCGAGCGCCGAGATCGGGTCGGAGGAGCCGCCCTCGCGGTGCTCGATGGCGGTGTCGACGCCGGCGGCGATATCGCCGGACTGCTCGCCGATCGATACGGTCACGCCGCAGGAGTCGCCGTCGAAGCCGGTCTCGCTCGAGGTGTAGCCGATGCGGTTGACCACGCGACGCACGATGCCGGGGATGTCGACGTAGCCATCGGTGCGCACCTCACCGGCGACGTGGACGAGACCCGTCGTGACGAGCGTCTCCACCGCGACGCGGCTGCCCGGGTCGACCGCGAGCAGCGCGTCGAGGATCGAGTCGGAGATCTGGTCGCAGATCTTGTCGGGGTGACCCTCGGTCACGGACTCGGAGGTGAACAGACGCAGGCCGCTCATCGGATGCTCCTCGGGGTTCGGCGGGTACGCAGACAATCATGCCCGCGGTCCCCGACATGGCGGGAAACGCGGGCACGGTGGAGCGCCACGAACGGTCACAGGACCGGTGGCGCGGACCTCAGTCGGCCTGACGCAGGCGCAGCTTGTCCTCGTGGATCTCGTGCAGTGCGATCGTCAGCGGCTTGTCCTCGACGCTCGAGTCCACGAGCGGTCCGACGTTGTCGAACAGGTTGCCCTCGTGCAGGTCCGAGTAGTAGTCGTTGATCTGGCGGGCGCGCTTGGACGCGTAGATGACCAGCTGGTACTTCGAGTCGACCTTCTCGAGCAATGCGTCGATGGGCGGGTCGATGATGCCCTTGTCACGTCCAGCCATGATGAACCTCCAGGATCGGATGGCGGTGGAGAATCTGAGATGCGGATGCCGCAAGGCCGCGGGAGCCCGCGGCATCCGATCATTCTATCAGCGTGCGAGCGCTGCGACCTCGGCCGCCGCGCGGGCGACCTCGTCGTTGACGACGCGATAGTCGAACTCCCCCTGCGAGGCCAGCTCCGTCTTGGCCGTGCGCAGACGCCGCGCCCGCTCCTCGGCGTCTTCGGTACCGCGCCCCACGAGCCGTTGCACGAGCTCGTCCCAGCTCGGCGGCAGCAGGAAGACGAGAGTGGCGTCGGGAGCCGCGGCGCGCACCTGGCGGGCACCCTGCAGATCGATCTCCAGAAGGACGGTGCGTCCCTCGGCCAGGGCCGCCTCGATGGGCGCCTTGGGCGTGCCGTAGCGGTACTTGTTGTGCACCGTGGCGTGCTCGAGGAGCTCCCCCGCGGCGATCAGCCGATCGAACTCGGCGTCGTCGACGAAGTAGTAGTGCTCGCCGTGGACCTCGCCGGGGCGGGGTTGCCGCGTCGTCGCCGAGACCGACAGCAGGATCTCGGGGTGGTGGTCGCGGATGTGCGCGGCGACCGTGCCCTTGCCGACGGCCGTCGGGCCGGCCAGCACGAGCAGGCGGCTGCGTCCCGCGCGGGCGGCGGGTGCGGGGAATCTCCCGTCGAGCCACTGCGAGAGCGCGGTGCGCTGTCGCGTGCCGAGTCCGCCCAGTCGCTTGACCGGCGAGATGTCGAGATCGGCGAGGATGCGATCGCGCTTGCCCTCGCCGATGGCCGGCAGAGCCGTCAGGTACTCGGTGACCCGCATGGCGCCCGCCGGCGAGGCCGGGTTCTCCAGCGCGCGCCGCAGCAGCTCCTGCGGGGTGATGACGCGCATGGCGACATCGTGCTTCAGGGCCGCGCGCTCACGACGCGCGGCGACGGCGCGACGGGAGGCGGCGGCGCGGTCGACCTCGGGGGGGCGGCGCTTCTCACTCATCGCTGACCACGGTACAGCGCCGCGCGCTCCTCGATCCGCGTCGCCAGGTCATCGGGGCCGGCCGAGAGCACGCTGCGGCTCTCACTGGCCACGACCTGCGACGCCACGTACCCGAAGATCGACCCGAGGTCGGCGGGCTGCGCACCCTGAGCGCCGAAGCCCGGCGCCAGGATCGGGGTCCCGGCCAGGACGATGTCGTCGAGACCGAACGCCCGTCGGTCGACGGTGGCGCCCACGACGAGTCCGATCGGCCCGAGCGAGCCCGGGGCTCCGATGTTGCGAGCGGCGACGTCGTGCGCAACGCGTTCCGCGACGGTCTCCTCCTCGTCGACACGGGCCTTCTGCAGGGCCGCGGCCTCGGGGTTGCTCGTCGCAGCGAGGACGAAAGCACCCTTGTCGTGTTCGAGGGCCATCGTCAGTGCGGCGTGCAGGGCATCGGTGCCGAGGTACGGACTGAGCGTGACGGCATCGCTCTCCAGCGGTGCGCCGGGGCGCAGCCACGCCTCGGCATAGCCGTCCATCGTCGTGCCGATGTCTCCGCGTTTGGCATCCGCGATCACCAGCAGGTCAGCGGCGCGGGCGGCGGCGATGACCTCCTCGAGTGCGGCGAATCCGGCGGAGCCGTAGCGCTCGAAGAACGCGACCTGGGGCTTCACGATCCCGGCGCGCCCGCGCGCGGCATCCACCGTGCGCAGACCGAATTCCCGCACGCCCGCGGCCGATGCATCGAGCCCCCAGGCGCGTAGCAGCGCCTCATGCGGATCGATGCCGACGCACAGCGGACCGCGCGCGTCGATCGCCTGGCGCAGTCGCTGGCCGAACGTGCTCACCGGAGTGCCCCGGACCGACTCGGGGCAACGGCCGACGCCGCGGGCCGGGGAGCAGGCGGCGGCGAGTGCCGTGCGGCGCTCATCCGCGGGCCGCGGCGCGGTCGGCGGCGTACTCCTGCAGGCTCCGCACCTCGAAGCCGGTCCGGAGCACCGGCAGCGCACTGACCGCGGCACCGAGGACGGCCATCGTGGTGAACAGCGCCTTGTCGGCGGCGACGGCCGCGGCGCGGATCTCGTACCCGTCGGCGCGGGCGATCCCCCCCGAGGGGGTGTTCACGACGATGTCGATCTCACCGGCGTTGATGAGGTCGACGACGTTCCGCTCCCCCGAGACCTGCGTCGCCGAGTACTTGTTCACGATGTCGACGCGGATGCCGTTGCGCGCGAGGATCTCGGCGGTCCCCTCCGTCGCGACCAGGCGGAAGCCGAGCTCCTGCAGGCGGTGGGCCGGGAGGATCACCGCACGCTTGTCGTCGTCGGCGACCGACAGGAACACCGTGCCCTCGGTCGGCATGCCGCCGTACGCCGCGGCCTGGCTCTTCGCGAACGCTGTCGGGAAGTCCCGGTCGATGCCCATGACCTCGCCGGTCGAACGCATCTCCGGACCGAGAACGGAATCGACCGTGTGGCCGTCTGCGGTGCGGAAGCGCTTGAACGGCAGCACCGCCTCCTTGACGGCGACGGGGGCATCCAGCGGCACCCGGGAGCCGTCCTCGGCGGGAAGCAGCCCCTCCGCCTTCAGCTCTGCGACGCTGGCGCCGGCCATGATGCGCGAGGCCGCCTTGGCCAGGGGGATGCCGAGGGCCTTCGAGACGAAGGGCACCGTGCGCGAGGCGCGAGGGTTGGCCTCGATGACGTAGAGCACACCTGCCGAGACGGCGAACTGGACGTTCAGGAGTCCGCGTACGCCCACGCCCTCGGCGATGGCGAGGGTCGCGGCGCGCACCCGGTCGATCTCGGTGCGGCCGAGAGAAATGGGAGGCAGGGTGCAGGACGAGTCGCCGGAGTGGATGCCGGCCTCCTCCAGATGCTCCATGACGCCGCCGATGTACAGCTCCCGGCCGTCGTAGAGCGCGTCGACGTCGAGCTCGATCGCGTCGTCGAGGAAGCGGTCCACGAGCAGGGGCTTGCCCTCTTCGATGACGACCTCGCCGGCGGCGCGCACGAAGTAGTCGCGCAGGCTCTCCGTGTCGTACACGATCTCCATGCCGCGACCACCGAGCACGAAGCTCGGGCGCACGAGCACGGGGTAGCCGATCTCCTCGGCGATCGCGACCGCGCCCGCCTCATCGATCGCGGTGTCGTGACGCGGGGCGACGAGCCCCGCGCGGTCGAGCAGCTGCGAGAAGAGCTCGCGCTCCTCGGCGATGTCGATGGCCGCCGGCGACGTGCCGAGGATCGTGTAGCCGGCCTCTTCGATGCCCTTGGCAAGGCCCAGCGGCGTCTGGCCGCCCAGCTGGCAGACGACACCCAGGATCGTGCCGGACGCGCTCTCGGCGTGCAGCACCTCGAGGACGTCCTCGAGGGTCAGTGGCTCGAAGTACAGCCGGTCGCTGGTGTCGTAGTCGGTCGAGACGGTCTCGGGGTTGCAGTTGACCATGATGGTCTCGTAGCCGGCATCCGACAGCGCGAACGACGCGTGGACGCACGAGTAGTCGAACTCCACTCCCTGGCCGATGCGGTTCGGACCCGATCCGATGATGACGACCTTGGTGCGCTCGGAGGGAGTGACCTCGGTCTCGTGGTCGTAGCTCGAGTAGTGGTATGGCGTGAGCGCCGGGAACTCTCCCGCGCACGTGTCGACGGTCTTGTACACGGGGCGGATGTCGAGGCCGTGCCGCACGCCGCGCACCTCGGACTCGGAGACGCCGCGCAGCTGCGCGATCTGTGCGTCGCTGAAGCCGTGCTCCTTCGCGATGCGGAGGGTGTTCGCATCGAGCTCGGGCGCGGCCTCGACGAAGGCCGCGACCTCGTTGATGAGCGCCATCTGGTCGAGGAACCACGGGTCGATCTTGGTGGCTTCGAAGGCCTGCTCGATGCTCGCACCCTTGCGCATCGCCTGCTGCAGCGTCACGATCCGGCCGTCGGTCGGCGTCTTCGCGATCTCCAGCAGCTCTTCCACCGATCGGGGCTCGACGCCCCAGTGGAAGCTCGAACCGCGCTTCTCCAGCGACCGCAGCGCCTTCTGCAGCGCCGTCGTGTAGTTGCGTCCGATCGCCATGGCCTCGCCGACCGATTTCATGGTCGTCGTGAGCGTCGCGTCGGCGTTCGGGAACTTCTCGAAGTTGAAGCGCGGCACCTTCACCACGACGTAGTCGAGCGTCGGCTCGAAGCTGGCCGGTGTCGCCTTCGTGATGTCGTTGGGCACCTCGTCGAGGCGATACCCGATGGCGAGCTTCGCCGCGAGCTTCGCGATCGGGAAGCCCGTCGCCTTCGAGGCGAGCGCCGACGAGCGCGACACGCGCGGGTTCATCTCGATGACGATGATGCGCCCCGTCGCCGGGTCGACGGCGAACTGGATGTTGCAGCCGCCGGTGTCGACGCCGACGGCGCGGATGATGTCGATGCCGATGTCGCGAAGCTTCTGATATTCGCGGTCGGTGAGGGTGAGAGCCGGGGCGACCGTGATCGAGTCTCCCGTGTGCACGCCGACGGGGTCGACATTCTCGATCGAGCAGACGACGACCGTGTTGTCGGCGGTGTCGCGCATGAGCTCGAGCTCGTACTCCTTCCAGCCGAGGATCGACTCCTCCAGGAGCACCTCGGTGGTCGGCGAGTCGCGCAGGCCCGCGCCACCGATACGGCGGAGGTCCTCCTCGTCGTACGCGAAGCCCGAGCCCAGGCCCCCCATCGTGAACGACGGGCGCACGACGAGCGGATAGCCGAGCTCGGCGGCACCGGCGAGCAGGTCGTCCATCGTGTGGGCGATGACGCTCCGGGCGACGTCCGCCCCGGCATCCAGCACGAGCTGCTTGAAGATCTGCCGGTCCTCGCCCTTGCGGATGGCGTCGACCTTCGCGCCGATGAGCTCGACGCCGTACTTCTCGAGGATGCCCTGCTCGTGGAGGGCCATCGCCGCGTTGAGCGCCGTCTGACCGCCGAGGGTCGGCAGGATGGCATCCGGCTTCTCCTTCGCGATGATCGTCTCGATCACCGCGGGGGTGATCGGCTCGATGTAGGTCGCGTCGGCGAAGTCGGGGTCGGTCATGATCGTGGCCGGGTTGGAGTTCACGAGGATGACCCGCACGCCCTCCTCGCGGAGCACGCGGCACGCCTGGGTGCCGGAGTAGTCGAACTCGCACGCCTGTCCGATGACGATCGGGCCGGACCCGATGACGAGGACGCTCTGGATGTCGTCGCGCTTGGGCATCAGTTGTTGTTCTCCCGGGAGGTGCGCACCATGTCGGCGAAGCGGTCGAAGAGGTAGTTGGCGTCGTGCGGGCCGGCGGCGGCCTCGGGGTGGTACTGCACGCTGAACGCCGGGATGTCGAGGGCGCGAAGCCCCTCGACCACGTTGTCGTTGAGGCCGATGTGGCTCACCTCGACGCGGCCGTAGCCGTTCGGGCTCTCGACGCTGCCCTCGAGGGGTGCGTCGACGGCGAAGCCGTGGTTGTGCGCCGTGATCTCCACGCGGCCGGTCTGCTTGTCGAGCACCGGCTGGTTGATCCCGCGGTGGCCGAACGGCAGCTTGTACGTGCCGAAGCCGAGTGCGCGGCCGAGCAGCTGGTTGCCGAAGCAGATGCCGAAGAAGGGCAGGCGCTCGTCGAGCACGGAGCGCAGCAGCGCGACGTGGTCACCGGATGCCGCGGGGTCGCCGGGACCGTTCGAGTAGAAGACGGCAACCGGGTCGATCGCGCGGATCCCCTCGATCGTCACGTCCTGCGGAAGGACGTGCACGTCGAAGCCGCGCGCGGCGAGGTTGTCGATCGTGGCCTGCTTGACGCCGAGGTCGAGCACGGCCAGGTTGCCGAGGCGCTGGGCCTCGTCGGCGATCGTCGCCGGGACGACCTCCACCGCCGAGACCGAGACCGCCGCGGAGAGGTTCTGCCCCGCCATCTCGGGCGCCTCGCGGACGAGGCGCAGCTGCTCCTCGGCATCCAGTGCCGCGTCGGCGCCGGAGAACACGCCGCCGCGCATCGAACCGGCCGAGCGGAGCACACGGGTCACGGCGCGGGTGTCGATGCCGGAGATGCCGACGATCCCGTCGCGCACCAGCGCGTCGTCGAGCGACTCCTCGGCGCGCCAGTTCGACACGACGCGCGAGGGGTCGCGCACGATGTAGCCGGCGACCCAGATGCGGCGCGACTCGGGGTCTTCGCCGTTCATGCCGGTGTTGCCGATGTGGGGCGCGGTCTGCAGGACGATCTGGCCGGCGTAGGAAGGATCGGTGAGCGTCTCCTGGTAGCCGGTCATCCCGGTGGAGAAGACGACCTCGCCGAAGGTCGTGCCACGGGCGCCGTAGGCACGACCCGGGTGTCGCGATCCGTCTTCGAGGACGAGGACGGCGGGGTCTTGCGAGAAGGAGGGCGTCGGGGCGGCCCCGGAGCGTGTCGAATGGGTCATGCGTCGTTTCCCGTCGGGGTCGCGGTGGAAGGGGAAGAAGTGCTGGGGTGCGGCTCCGGGGTGAGGATCGCGTCGATCGCGTCGGCGAGCACACGGGCCGAAACGTCCTGCGGTCGCAGATAGGTGTCGACGCTCTGGGGCGCACCGGCAGCGGTGTCGATCCGCCACGCCACGCGCACGAGTCCGCCCGGCTCGACGACGCGATCGATCGCGACGGTCGCCAGCGACACGTCGTCGAGGCGGTCGACCGGGAGGAACACCGTCGCCTGGCCGGGCATCGCCAAGGCGACACCGCGGTCTGTCACCGTGACGTCGACGCGGGAGCGGAACCCGAGGCCCCGGATCGCCAGCCGCTCGAGCGGTTCGCCCCGACGGGTCGTGGCCACGTAGAACCCCGACGCGGCGAAACGCTCCGCCGCGTCGGAGGGTGCGTCGCCGTACGGTGTCACGAGGCCTCCATCGCGGCGTCGTCGGCGGAGCCACGCGACGACGCCGAGGCCGAGCAGCACGACCACGACGCCGAGCATCACCAGCAGGGCGCCCTCGCGGGTCATGCGCGCTCCCCCACGTGCTCCACGACGTGCCCGTCGACCACGGTGGGCACGCCGCGGAACAGCGTCCATCGGACGTCACCGGGAAGCTCGCGCCCCAGGTAGGGCGAGTTGACGCTGAGGCCGCGCAGGTCGGAGCGCGCGAACGCGCGCACGGGCGACGGGTCGTACAGCGTCAGCGAGGCGGGTGCCCCGACGACGAGGTCGGTGCCGGCGTCGGCGAGGCGGCCGATGCGGGCGGGCGCAGACGACATCACGCGCGCGACGTCCTGCCAGGCGAGCAGACCCGTGTCGACCATCGCCTGCTGCACCACCCGCAGCGCCGACTCGAGGCCGACCATGCCGTTGGCCGCGGCCTGCCACTCGCAGGACTTCGCCTCGGCGGGGTGGGGGGCGTGATCGGTCGCGACGATGTCGATCGTGCCGTCGGCGAGTCCTTCGCGCACCGCCTGCACGTCCTCATCGCGGCGCAGAGGCGGGTTGACCTTGAACCGCGCGTCATAGCCCCGGACGAGCTCTTCGGTCAGCAGCAGGTGGTGCGGGGTGACCTCAGCGGTCACGTTCACGCCACGCTGCTTGGCCCATCGGATGATGTCGACCGAGCCGGCGGTGGAGAGGTGGCAGACGTGCAGGCGCGACCCGACGTGCTCGGCGAGCAGAACGTCGCGGGCGATGATCGACTCCTCGGCCACGGCCGGCCAGCCGGCGAGGCCGAGTTCGGCCGACACCGTGCCCTCGTTCATCTGCGCCCCCTCGGTGAGGCGGGGATCCTGCGCGTGCTGGGCGACGACGCCGTCGAACGCCTTGACGTACTCCAGCGCCCGCCGCATGATCAGCGGATCGAAGACGCAGAAGCCGTCGTCGCTGAAGACGCGCACGCGGGCGCGGCTGGATGCCATGGCGCCGAGCTCGGCGAGGCGCTCGCCCTTCTGCCCGACGGTCACGGCGCCGATCGGCTGCACGTGGACGTAGCCGGCGGCTTCGCCGAGGGCGAGTTCCTGCTCGACGACGCCTGCGGTGTCGGCCACCGGCGAGGTGTTCGGCATGGCGAAGACGGTCGTGTAGCCGCCGGCGGCGGCGGCGCGCGATCCGCTGACGATCGTCTCGGAGGCCTCGTAGCCGGGCTCACGGAGGTGCGTGTGCAGGTCGACGAGGCCCGGCAGGGCGATGAGGCCGTCGGCATCGATCACAGTCGCGCCGACGCGGGAGAGACCCGTGCCGACCTCGGCGATGCGCCCGCCTTCGACGATCAGGTCGGCGGCGTCGCCTCCGGCGATCCGGGCTCCGCGGATGAGGTGGGTCTCGGTCATCGTGCGGACTCCTCTGCGGTGTGGGTCGTCGTGGTGCCGGCGGGGGCGGGGGTCTCGCCGCGTCCTCCGGCGAGCAGCAGGTACAGCGCCGCCATACGCACAGACACGCCGTTCGCGACCTGCTCGAGCACAGTCGACTGCGGTGAATCGGCGGCGTCGGCGGAGATCTCCAGACCCCGGTTCATCGGACCGGGGTGCATGACGATGCTACCGTCCGGGAGGGCGCGCAGGCGTGCGGCATCCAACCCCCATCGGCGCGAATACTCCCGTTCAGTCGGGAAATATGCCGCGTTCATGCGCTCCAGTTGGATCCGGAGCATCATGATCGCGTCGGGAGCGCCGGCGATCGCCTCGTCGAGGTCGTAGACGATCCGCACCGGCCACGCCGAGACGTCCTGCGGCACCAGGGTGGGAGGCGCGACCAGGGTGACGTCGGCGCCGAGGGTCGACAGCAGCCACACGTTCGAGCGGGCGACACGTGAGTGCAGCACGTCACCGACGATCACCACGCGCACGCCCGACAGATCGCGTCCGCGGCTGTCGGCGCCGAATCGCCGCTTGCGGATCGTGAACGCGTCGAGGAGCGCCTGGGTCGGATGCTCGTGCGTGCCGTCACCGGCGTTGATGACGCCCGCGCTGATCCAACCGCTCGTGGCGAGCGTGTGCGGCGCGCCGGAGGCCCCGTGCCGGATCACGACGGCATCCGCACCCATCGCCTGCAGGGTCTGCGCGGTGTCCTGCAGCGACTCCCCCTTGCTCACCGACGAGCCCTTCGCGGAGAAGTTGATGACGTCGGCGGAGAGCCGCTTCGCCGCCGCCTCGAACGAGATGCGCGTGCGGGTCGAGTCCTCGAAGAAGAGGTTGACAACGGTCTTGCCGCGCAGCGTCGGCAGCTTCTTGACCTCGCGCGTCTGAGTGTCGCGCATGTCCTCGGCGACGTCCAGGATCCGCAACGCGTCCTCGAGCCCGAGGTGCTTCGTGTCGAGCAGGTTCCTCATGCGATCGTCACCTCTTCGATGCCGTCGACCTCGGCGAGGTGGACGTTGACCCGCTCGCTGCGTGCGCTGGGGAGGTTCTTACCCACGAAGTCGGGGCGGATCGGGAGCTCGCGGTGTCCACGGTCGACGAGGATCGCCAGCCGCACCGCTGCCGGGCGTCCGATGTCGCCGAGCGCATCGAGGGCCGCCCGGATCGAGCGTCCAGAGAACAGCACGTCGTCGACGAGGACGACCGTGCGCCCATCGAGCCCACCCGCGGGGATGTCGGTCGGGTGCGGCGCGCGCGTCGGATTGCGGTGCAGATCGTCGCGGTACATCGTCACATCGAGTGCACCGACGGGCACCTCGACGCCGGAGAACTCGGCGAGCAGTCCGCCGATCCGCCGGGCGAGAGTGACGCCGCGCGTCGGGATGCCGAGAAGCACGAGATCATCGGCGCCACGGTTGGACTCCAGGATCTCGTGCGAGATCCGAGTCAGTGCGCGAGCGATGTCGGCCGCATGCAGAACCGTCCGTGGGGACTCGTCCACAGTCATCCGCCGCTCCCTTCTCCGCCTCACGGGACGGGGTTAAAGGTTGCTGTGATTTCGCCTTCCAGCGTACCGGATCTCGGAGAGGGCACCGAGACCGTCCTTCCGCGTCGAGACGGCGACTCGTGGCGGCGGTCTCGACGCGTGGACGCGGTGTCGACGTCACCGGGCGAACCGCGGGGCCTCGCCCCGGTCGAAGGAAGGCGCTCAGGCGCTCGCGGCTGCCGCGGTCTCCACGATGCGGGATGCCCGGATCGGGTGCCCCGGCGTCGTCAGACACTGTCCCGACTCCAGATCCCACTTCCAGTCGTGGAGCGCGCAGGTCAGCACGCCGTCCTCGATCTTGCCGGTCTTGGTCAGGTCGGCGCGCAGGTGCGGGCAGCGGCGCTGCACGGTCCACTCGTCGATGTCGGCGTCTTCGGTCTGGTCGCTCTGCTCGGCGTACCAGTTCTCGACGTACTCGATGCGGTCGCGCGACAGGCATTTGAGGAACGTCGTCAGGAACTCGTTGAACTTCCCGGAGCGCCCCACGTCGAACTGCATCGACAGGAAGATCGAGTTCGACCAGTCGATCTCGTGGTCGGCGATGTTCGTCGAGACGAGATCGGCGGGGATCGTGTACCAGTAGATGCACTCCTCGCCCGCGTACTCGCGCACCTTCGCCTTGGGGAAATCCACCACCATGTCGAGCTCGCCGATGCGGAAACGCACGTTGCCGCCCACGCCGAGCCGGATCGTGCGGGCCCGGCGCAGCAGCGGCTCCCACCACTGCTTGAGGGCGGCGAGCATCTCTTGCGGGGCAAGGATGTCGGCGCGCCGCGCGACCTCGGCGGCGACCTCGGCCTGGCGGGCATCTCGCTGCTCCGCGAGGTAGGCCCACTTGTCGTCGAAGATGCGGTCGATCTCGTCGGGCGTGTAGAGGGTCTGGGTGATCTCCATCGCGCCGGCGTGCAGGTCGACCTGCGTGCCGGGCACGAACTCGTAGCCTTTCTGCGTCGGTCGCTGTTCGCGCATGTGGGCGAGGAACTGCCGCTGGTCGGTGAAGATCGAGTCGTTCTCGAGACCATAGCCGTTGTAGCGGAAGAGGTCCTCCCGCAGGAACATGGGCGGTCCCGCCATCGGGAAGACGTGCTCGGCGTCGACCTTGTCGATGTAGTACATCGCGCGCTTGTTCTGCGCATCACGCTTGAGCTGGGCGAAGTTCTGCTTCGCCTCCTGCGGCAGGTCGTAGACCATCGGCCACCAGATCGCTCCCGACACCTGCGTGAAGTACGCATCGGGTTTCGAGAACGACAGCAGCTTCTCGAGATCGAGGGGGTGCGAGTCGTTCTGGTTGAGGATCGACGCGGTGCCGTCGTCCACGGACAGCGACGAGTCGCCGATCGGACCATCGCTGGGCGCGCGCAACGGCGTCACCATGATCTTCAGGCCGCCCTCGTACTCCAGAACTTCTCCGGGCTGGGTGTACACGATGTTCTCGTAGCCGAGCGCGCGGATGTCGGCCTCGAGATCGTCGGTCGGGTACGCGGGCAGCAGCACGCTGATGTCCTTCGGCACGTATCTCTCGAGCAGCGCCGGATCGAAGTGGTCACGATGCCGGTGTGAGATGTAGAGGAAGTCCGCGGCGCCGAAGCGCTCCCAGTCGAGCGCACGATTGTCGGGGAACGGGAACCAGGATCCGAAGAAACTCGGTCCGATCACCGGATCGCACAGGATGCTGCCACCCGTCGTCTCGATGAACATTCCAGCGTGGCCGAGGCCTGTGATGCGCATGCGGGCGTCCTTCCGTTCAGCGTCGTCGAGTCTACGCGGCGGGTGCCGGGCCATCCTGTCCGCGCGCCGTGGAAAGGATCCCGGGGTGCCCCCGTCTTCTCGGCGGGATCAATCGGCGAGAAGCCCGCGGATGTCGTCGGCGGTGAGCGACTGCGCGAGCGCGTCGTCGTCGCCGAGCACCGCCTGAAACAGGCGCGCCTTCCGCTGCTGCAGGGCGACCACCTTCTCCTCGATGGTGCCCGCTGCGATCAGACGGTACACGTTCACCGGGCGCGTCTGCCCGATGCGGTGCGTGCGGTCGACCGCCTGCGCCTCGGCGGCGGGGTTCCACCACGGATCGAGCAGGAAGACGTAATCCGCCTCGGTGAGTGTGAGGCCGAACCCTCCGGCTTTGAGGCTGATGAGGAACACCGCGGCGGACCCGGTGCGGAATCTGCGGATCACGTCCTGCCGCCGCCTCGTCGACCCGTCCAGGTACTCGATGTCGATCCCGTGCGCGACGAGGTCGGTGCGCACGAGATCGAGATAGGACGTGAACTGGCTGAACACGAGCGCGCGGTGCCCCTCCGCCGCGAGTTCCCGTAGGTGTTCTCGCAGGGCGTCCAGCTTGGTCGAACGGATGCCCGGCGCACCGGCGTCCACGAGTTCGGGGGCCAGGGCGAGCATGCGGAGCAGAGTCAGGGACCGGAAGACGATGAAGCGATGGCGGTCGAGGTCGTCGAGCAGCCCGAGGACCTTCTGCCGTTCGCGCTGGAGCACGGTCTCGTAGACGGCGCGATGCGCGGGGCTCAGTTCGACCCGCACCTCCTGCTCCTGACGGGCTGGGAGCTCGGGTGCGACGGATTCCTTGGTCCGGCGCAGCACGAACGGCCGTAGTCGAGAGCGAAGACGTGCCAGCCGTGCCTGCCGCCCGGGGGCGCCTTCGGCGTTCTCGGGCACCTTTCCGCGTTCGATCGGTTTCACGTACTCCTCGCGGAATCGGCGCGCGGAAGGGAACAGCCCGGGGCAGGTGAGCGAGAGGATCGCCCAGAGCTCGGTGAGCGAGTTCTCCAGCGGTGTGCCGGTGACTGCCAGCACCATGCCGGCGCGCAATCCGGCGACGGCACGGTGCTGGCGCGTGGCCGGGTTCTTGACGAACTGCGCCTCGTCGAGCACGACGACGGCCCAGAGCACCGCGGCGAATGCTTCCTCGTCGTGGCGGAGAAGGCCGTAGGAGGTCACGACGACATCCGCCGTCACCTCGGCCGGGTGCCTCGCGCCCGCCCCCACGGTTCGATCGTGCAGATGCACCCGCAAACCTGGAGTGAACCGCTCCGCCTCCTCGCGCCAGGTCGACATCACGGAGGTCGGTGCGACGACCAGGAACGGCCGCCCCTCGCCCTCGTCACGGGCGTGGGCGAGAAGGGCGAGGACCTGCAGCGTCTTGCCGAGGCCCATGTCATCGGCGAGGATTCCGCCGAGTCCGTACCGACGCCAGAGCGCGAGACGATCGAGTCCCGTGCGCTGGTACGGCCGCAGCTCGGCGTTCACCCCCCGCGGCACCGCCACCGGCTCCGGGACTCCGCCGTCGCGAAGCGCGCGGGCGGCCGCGCGCCACGCGACCGCGGGTTCGGCCTGGTCCGCGAGGTCTTCGAAGTCCTCCCAGAGCGGGACGTGATAGCGCGCGATCCGCGGGCCGGCCTCCCACTCGCCGAGCTCCGCGGCATCGTCGAGCAGCTCGCGCAGGCGATCCAGCGCCGGATGGGCGAGCGAGAAGAAGCGGCCGTCGGCGAGGAGCATCTTCTTGCGTCGCAGGGCGAGCGCGGTGAACAGCGGGGTGAACGGGATGCGGCGGCCGTCGATCTCGACGATGATGCCGAGGTCGAACCAGTCGGGATCATCGGTCTCGACGGTGCGGACCGTGATCCGCGGTTCACCGCGCAGTTCGCGGAACTCGCGCCGCTGTCCGCGGATCTCCACCCGCACGCCGTCGAGCGCCTCGAGGGCGGGCAGCACGAGCGCGACGAACTCGGCGGCATCCACCCCATAGAGCCTCGACGCCTCACCGTACGGCAGATCCGGGGCCACCGCCCATGCCGCCGCGACGGCGTCGCGCACAGCGCTCTCATCACCATCGCCGGACTCGGTGTGGGACCACGGCGCACGCCGGATTCCGCGGCGCAGCCATTCGAGCCGGTACGCCACCGAATCCTCTGCGTCAGAACCCCCTCCGCCGGAGCCACCTGTGCCAGGGTCGCCCGCGCCGAAGACCACCGTTGCCACGAGCACCGTGGGCTCGGCGCGCGGCAGCACGACGTCGGGATCGGTCGTGAGCATCCCCCGGCGTTGCAACTGTGGGAGCGCCAACCGCGCGAAATCCCGAGCGTCGCTCGCGGGCACGACGACACCGGAGCGTGCCGCGAGCAGGCCGACGACGCCGTCGCCGAGCGCCGACTCGCCGAGGGTGATCCGGATGAGGGTCGCGTCCGCGTCGACCGCGTAGACACCCGACGTCCCGATGGCACGGATGCTGCCGGCGTCGATGCCTCGTCCGTCGAGCGCGACCTGCGCGCGCAGACGGAGCGCCCCTTCGGACGCGCGAGAGATGCGCACCGCGACATCGGCCGACGACGCGATCTGGACCTGCTGGCGGCGAGCGGCGGCGACGACGGGCACCTCCACGGCTGCGGCCGCCCTCAGGTGCGACCACAGCAGCGGCGAGGTGACGCTGTCCAGTGTCACCCAGTCCGAGTCGTCGCGCAGGCCGGCGAGCAGCCGCACGTCATGGGCGATGCCGTACAGCTCGACGAACCACGTGCGCTGGTCGGCGCGGAAAGCGCCGGCGCCTCGTCGCAGGGCGTCCCATGAGACGTCGCCTCGGACCCAGCCGCCGGATTCGCGGCGACGCGACAATGGCCGCACGCCGAGCGTGAACTCGGCACGATCGTCGGAGAGATCTTCCACTGTGGCAGCGCGCACCCGGCGCGGACCCCAGTGCGCGGCATCCGCGGACTCGCGGCGACGCAGCTCCACGCCGAGCGCCAGCGCATCACCGGCGTCGGCCGGCGGCGCAAGCAGCACGGACCGCCACGACGTCATGACATCCATCCTGCCGAGCACCGCCGACACGGACGAGCGGTGTCGCGACGGGGCGCCGCCGTCGCCGCCGCAGGTCGGCGCGCGCCGCGGCTCGAATCAGCTCGCCCGCGCGACGCGCGCCAGCACCCCATGCACGAACGAGCCCGATTCGTCGGTCGAGAACTCCTTGGCGAGTTCCACCGCCTCGTCGATCGCGACCGCGGCGGGCACCTCGTCGTTGAAGAGCAGCTCCCAGACCGCGATCCGGAGGATGGCACGGTCCACCGCCGGCATCCGCTCGATCTTCCAATCGCGCGCGTGCGTGACGATCTGCTCGTCGATCGCGCTCTGCTCCTCGATGACGCCGTCGACGATCTCGCGGGCGTACAGCCACGACGCCTCACGGGCAGGCTCGCTCGCCGCGCGCTTCGCCTCGGCGGCGAGGGTCACGGGGAGTTCGTCGCCGCGGATGTCGGACTGGAACAGGATGTCGAGGGCGCGCTTGCGCGCCTTGCTGCGGGCGCTCACGCGTCAGCTGACGCGGCCGAGGTAGTCGCCCGTGCGGGTGTCGACCTTGACCTTCGTGCCCTGCTCGACGAACAGCGGGACCTGGATCTCATAGCCCGTCTCGACCGTCGCGGGCTTCGTGCCGGCGGACGAACGGTCTCCTTGGAGGCCCGGCTCGGTGTAGGTGATCTCGAGGACCACCGAGGCCGGCATCTCGACATAGAGCGGGTTGTCGTTGTTCAGGGCGATCTGCACCTGCTGGTTCTCCAGCAGGAAGTTCGCCGCGTCGCCGACGGTCGCCGCACCCACCGAGAGCTGGTCGTAGTTGTCGACGTCCATGAACACGAAGCTGTCACCGTCGTTGTAGAGGTAGGTGAAGTCGCGGCGGTCGACGTTCTCGAGCTCGACCTTCGCACCGGCGTTGAATGTCCGGTCGACGACCTTGCCGGTCATCACGTTCTTCAACTTGGTGCGCACGAACGCACCGCCCTTGCCAGGCTTGACGTGTTGGAACTCCACGACGCTCCAGAGCTGTCCGTCGATGTTGAGGACGACGCCGTTCTTGATGTCTGCAGTGGATGCCATGAGTGGGAGTTTCCGTTCGTCGTGAGGTCTGCGGGCGCGGCGACAGCCGTCGGCCCAGCGCCCCATCTTACGGGATGGGTCCGCCTCGCGCCCGGATCAGCCCTCGGCGGCGCCCGTGATCGCGTCGATCAGAAGGCTCACCGCGCGAGAGTAACCGGGCGCACCCTCGCCGATCACGTGGACCAGAGCCACATCGTGCACGTAGGAATGGTGTCGGAACTCCTCGCGCTCGTACACGTTGGAGATATGGACCTCCGCGACGGGAAGAGCCACCCCCGAGAGTGCGTCGCGCAGCACGACGGAGGTGTGGGTCAGCCCGCCCGGGTTGATGACGATGCCCGCGCAGTCCGTTCGCGCATCGTGGATCGCGTCGAGCAGCACGCCCTCGTGGTTGCTCTGCACGGCGCGAATCTCGAATCCCCGCTCCGCGGCGGCCTCCGTCGCGATCCGTTCGACGTCGGCGAGGGTCACGTGCCCGTAGATGCCGGGTTCGCGTGTGCCGAGCAGGTTCAGATTCGGCCCGTTGACGAGGAGCAGCCGACGAGAGGCGGTGGTCACGACCTCACCCTACCCGCCGTGGCTCCGTCGGCGCGTTGCGAGGTGAGCCGTACGGGCGCGTTCCCTGCGCCGAACCCGTCGTAGCCACCGCGCCGCTCCACGAACTCGAGGAAGACCTGCCCGACAGTGCGGGTGTAGAGGTGCAGGTACTCGCCGTCGCCGTCCCGGTCGTAGACGAGGCCCAGGTCGTGCAGTTCGGCGAGAAGCGCGCGGTCGAGGTCGAACCTCGCCGCGAGGTCGTCGTAGTAGTTGTCGGGGATGGGGAGGATCTCCATTCCTCGCCGCCTGGCGGCGCGCGCCAGCTCGCGCACGTCCGCGCAGAGGAAGGCGATGTGCTGCGCGTGTGCCGCCTCGCCGCCGCGTTCGGCCACGATCGGCGGGGCGACGTTCAGCGGCAGGCGCACACGCCCGTCCGGACTCGCGAGCACTCGCGAGTGGACCAGTCCCTGAGGCCCGGGGACGTCGGTGACGCTCGTGGGCCGCAGACCGAAGGCCGCGGCGTAGAACAGCACGCTCTCGTCGATCACATGCCACGGCTGGGTCATGCTCACGTGATCGACACCGACCACCCCGGTGGCCACGTGTGCTCCGCCATGCTCGAACTCCGCGACCCAGCCCGGCTCGCCGGCATCCGCCGCCTGCGACCAGAGCACTCCCATGCCGTCGGGCGCCACGACGGCACCGAGCGGCTCTTCGGCGGCGTACGTGCGTCGGAACAGTCGGATGCAGCGGCGGTCGTCGACACGACGCGACACGGCATCCGCATCGTCCACCTCGAACCCGATCGCAGCCAGATGCGGCACGAGGTCCCGCGCGTGCTGCTCGTTCAGCACCACCCGCGCGCGACCCGCTGTCCAGAGGGTGACGGGCTTCGTCCGGTGACGGCCCCGCGATGTGAACCCCGCTTGTGCCAGCAGCTCCTCGACGTCGGAGGTGTCTTCGGCCCTGATCTCGACGAAGTCGACACCGGACGGCGCCGCCGAGTCGGGAAGCATCCGCAGCCCGCCCAGCGCCGCGTCCGAGCGCGCGACGGCATCCTCCAGCCACCGGAGCGAGCGGTGCGCGTGGGCCGCGGTCCGGGCGACGTCGGTCTGTCGGAACGTGTCGTTGAACACTTCGAGCGACCACGGTCCGACGTAGCCCGCATGCAGGATGTGCCCCATGAAGCCGACGAGATCGAACGCCCCCTCTCCCGGGAAGAGGCGGTGGTGCCGACTCCACGAGAGCACGTCGAGCGAGAGGCGCGGTGCGTCCGCGAGCTGCACGAAGAAGATGCGCTCGCCGGGAATGGTGCGGATGGCGGCGGGGTCGTGCCCTCGAGAGAGGATGTGGAACGAATCGAGGCACACGCCGACCGCCGGATGGTCGGCGAGTTCCACGATCCGCCACGCACGGCGGTAATCGTCCACGAACCGGCCCCACGCCAGCGCTTCGAACGCGATACGGATGCCGCGGGCGGCCGCGAGATCGCCGAGGGCGCGCAGCTGGGCCGCGCTCGTTTCGTCGTCGTCGATCGTGGCGGTCGCAACGTTGCTGCAGCAGAGGACCGTGTCGATGCCCAGCCGCTCCGTGAGCGCGAAGGTCGCCTCGGCCCGGCGCAGCACCCGCGCGAACTCCGCCTCGTCCACTCCTTCGACGTCGCGGAGCGGCTGGTAGAGATCGAGCCGCAGACCGAGGCGCGCCGCCAAAGCTCGGATCTCTTCGGGGCTCTCGCGAGCGGCCACCAGATCGGGGGCGAAGATCTCGACCCCGTCGAATCCGGCAGCGGCACACGCGTGCAGCTTCTCGACGAGCGTGCCGCTGACGCACACCGTGGCGATCGACGTTCTCATGGCGGGCAATGTACCAGGCAGTACATTGCCGAGGGAAGACCCTGGCGGCCTCTCGCGGCATGACACGGGAGCTGGCGGATAGCATCGGAGGATGCCCGCACCCGCCGCCTCGAGAGACGCCGAACGCACCCGTGCCGAGCTGCTGGCCGTGGCGACCGAGGTGTTCGCCGAGGACGGGTACTCCGGGGCGCGCGTCGACGACATCGCAGAGCGGACGCGCACGACGAAGCGGATGATCTACTACTACTTCGGCAGCAAGGAAGGCCTCTACCTGGCCGTCCTGGAAAGCGCGTATCGCGGCATCCGCGAGGCGGAGCGCGCGATCGACGTGAGGCATGCCGATCCCGTCGACGCCATCCGCGAACTCGCCGAGCTCACCTTCGACCACCACGTCAGCCACGATGCGTTCATCCGCCTCGTGTCGATCGAGAACATCCACCGTGGCGAGTTCATCCGTCGGATCGACACGCTGCGCACGCTCTCGCAGCCCGCCAAGACGCTCCTCGACGACATCCTCGAACGCGGGCGCGCGACTGGAGCATTCCGCGATGACGTGTCGGCGATCGACGTCCACCTGCTCATCAGCTCGTACTGCGTGTTCCAGGTCGCGAACCGCTATACGTTCGCGTACCTGTTCGACACCGACTTCTCCCGCGACCGCGCGCACTGGCGCAGCCTCATCGGCGACGTCGTCGTCGCGTGGCTGCACGCGCGGTGACTCGCGCCGTAAAAAATCATTGACACTCGTCGATTTCTCATGCTTCACTCTGGACGTACCGGTTAGTACATAACCGGATCGTACGAAGGAGTACTCATGAGCAGCAGCACCGCTGCGGGACGTCCGTACCTCGTCGGCCTCGTCGGCACGGGCGTCACCCCCTCGCTCACGCCGCCGATGCACATGGCCGAGGCTGCCGCGCTCGGACTGGACTACGTGTACCGGCCGATCGACCTCACCACGCTGAGCCTCTCCCCCGACGCCATCGGAGAGGTCCTCACCTGGGCGGAGCGGCTCGGCTACGACGCCCTGAACATCACCCACCCGTGCAAGCAGACGGTGATCGCCCATCTGGACGCCGTCGACCCGCTCGCGGCAGCCCTCGGCGCCGTCAACACGGTGCTCCTCACCCCGAGCGGTCGTATCGGCTACAACACCGACACGACGGGGTTCGCCGCCGGATTCCTCACCGGGCTCCCCGACGTCAGGACGGACCGCGTCGTGCAGCTCGGCGCCGGGGGTGCGGGTTCCGCGGTCGGCGACGCCCTGTTGCGGGTCGGAGTGACCGAGCTCAGCATCGTCGACGTCGACCCGGATCGCGCCGCCCGTCTGGCCGCCGATCTCTGCGCCCGGCACGGCGGCTCCCGTGCACGCGCCGCTTCCTCGACCGATCTCGCGCGCCTGCTCGCGGCGGCCGACGGACTGGTGCACTGCACGCCGACCGGCATGGCCGAGCACCCCGGCCTTCCTCTGCCGGCTGATCTGCTGCACGCCGACCTGTGGGTCGCCGACATCGTCTACCGACCGTTCGACACGGCTTTGCTCGCGGCCGCCCGCGCACGCGGCTGCCGCACGCTCGACGGCGGTCGCATGGCGGTCCATCAGGCCGTCGACGCGTTCGAACTGATCACCGGGGAACGCCCCGACGCCGACCGCATGACCGCCCACTTCCACCGCCTCGTGGACGCCGACCACGACGTCCTCGCCCGATAACGGCGCCCTCACCCGACAACAAGGAGAATGACCCCCATGTCCGCACCCGCAATGACGCGGAAGACCCCCGTGAAGGCCGCCGTCGCCTCCTTCATGGGAAGCGCCGTCGAGTATTACGACTTCTTCCTCTTCGGATCGGCCGCCGCGCTGATCTTCCCGACCGTGTTCTTCCCGTCCGGCGACCAGGCCGCGCTCGTGATGTCGTTCGCGACCTTCGGGTTCGCGTACATCGCGCGCCCCGTCGGCGCCGTGATCCTCGGGCACTTCGGCGACCGCATCGGGCGCCAGAAGGTGCTGATGTTCACGCTGCTGCTGATGGGAGCGTCCACGTTCATCATCGGATGCCTGCCCGGATTCGCCCAGATCGGCTGGTTCGCACCCGCGCTCCTGGTCGTCTGCCGACTGATGCAGGGTCTGTCCGCCGCGGGCGAGCAGGCCGGCGCCTCGTCGCTCACGCTCGAGCATGCCCCGGACGATCGGCGCGCCTTCTTCACCTCCTGGACTCTGACCGGGACGCAGGGCGGGCAGATCCTCGCCGCCCTCATCTTCATTCCGGTGGTCGCCATGCCCGACGACCTGAAGTACTCGTGGGGATGGCGTGTCCCGTTCTGGCTCAGCGCCGTCGTCGTGATCGTCGCGTTCTTCATCCGCCGCACCCTGCACGAGACGCCCGAGTTCGAAGAGGCGAAGGCCGAGGGCCGGATCTCGCGGATGCCTCTCATCCCGCTTCTGCGCGATCACTGGCGCGATGTCATCCGCGTCATCCTCTGCGCGTTCATCGCCGCCGTCTCGACGGTCTTCGGGAACCTCGCCCTCGCCTACGGCAAGGTCGTCGGGTTGGATTCGTCACTGACGCTCTGGCTCGTCGTCGTCGCCAACATCGTGGCCCTCGGAACCCAGCCGATGTTCGGAAACCTCGCGGACCGTATCGGGCGCAAACCGGTGTTCATCTACGGCGCCCTGTCGTCGGCCGTCCTCATGCCCTTCTACATGCTCTCGATGAGCAGCGGCATCGCACCGCTCACGTTCGCCCTCGCGGTGCTGACGTTCTCGTGCGGGTACGCCGCCGCGAACGCGGTGTGGCCCGCGTTCTACGGTGAGATGTTCTCGACCCGCGTGCGCTTCTCCGGTATGGCGATCGGCACGCAGCTGGGCTTCCTCATGGCCGGCTTCGCACCGTCGATCGTGGCGGCTCTGGGCGGTGTGTCCGCCGACGGCGGCTGGATCGTCATCAGCGTGTTCACGGCGGTCATCGCCCTCATCGCGGCAGCCAGCGCGGCGACGGCTCGAGAGACACGGACGGTGCCGACCGCCCAGGTGGGCGGGGTGCGCGCGACCGAGCGGGAGCGGACGCGAGTCGCCGCCTGACGAGGCATCCATCGAACGACGAGGGTCCCGCGGCGTGATGCCGCGGGACCCTCGTCGTGTCAGCCTGCGACCTCTTGATACGCGGCGAACAGAAGGGATTCATCCGGCGCCTGCAGCACGGTCGGCCGAGCCAGGTCGTCGAGCACGATGAAGCGCAGCATGGCGCCACGGGTCTTCTTGTCGCGCTGCATCGTCGCGAGCAGTTGACTCCAGGCCCCGCCGCGATACGACGTCGGCAGCCCCAGCAGCTCCAGAATGCGCCGATGACGGCCGGCGACGTCGTCGGAGAGGCGTCCCGCGAGGCGAGAGAGCTCGGCGGCGAACAGCATTCCCACCGAGATCGCCGCACCGTGCCGCCATTGATACCGCTCGGCGTGCTCGATCGCGTGGCCGAGGGTGTGTCCGTAGTTGAGCACCTCGCGCAGGCCTGCTTCCCGCAGGTCCTCCCCCACGACGCGCGCCTTCATCTCGATCGCGAGCTCGATGCAGCGGCGGAACGCGTCGCTGCGCGGATCGACGGCGGCCTCGGGGTCGGCTTCGATGAGGTCCAGGATCTCGGGGTACCAGATGAACCCGGCCTTGACGACCTCCGCGAAGCCGGCGACGCGCTCGTTGCGGCTCAGCGAGTCGAGCAGATCGAGATCGCAGACGACCGCCCGAGGGGGCCAGAACGCGCCGACGAGGTTCTTGCCTTCGGCCGTGTTGATGCCGGTCTTGCCGCCGACGGCGGCGTCCACCATGCCGAGCACCGTCGTGGGCACCTGGACCAGGTCGACCCCCCGCAGCCAGGTCGCGGCGACGAAGCCCGCGAGATCGGTGACCGCTCCCCCGCCGAAGCCGACGACGGCGTCAGTGCGGGTGAAGTCGGCCTGCCCGAGCACCTGCCAGCAGAACGCGGCGACCTCGACGCGCTTGCCGCTCTCCGCGTCGGGGATCTCCGCGAGCAGCACCTCGCGGGCACCGCCGTCCTGCAGGATCTCGCGCAGCTCGCCGGCTCGTGCCGCGAGCGTCGGTGGGTGGATGACCAGCACTTTGCGCACGGTCGGCGCGAGGGACGCCCCGACGCGCTCGAGGATGCCGCGGCCGATGACGATGTCGTAACCGTTCTCCCCCGGCACGGTGATGATGGTGGGTTCGGTCATGACAGGGTCCTTTCGGTCGGGGTCGTCTCCGCCTGCACCCAGTCGACGATCTTCGTCACGACCGCCGACAGCGGCCCGGACGAGGTGTCGAACGTCACGTCCGCGACCTCCTCGTAGACGGGGCGCCGCGCGGCGTAGATCCGCGTCCACCGTTCGACGGGATCCTCGCCGGCCAGCAGCGGGCGGTCATCCCCGCCGATCCGCGACGCGATCACGTGCGGTGAGACAGTGAGCAGCACGACCCGGTGCGCGCGCAGGTCGTCACGCGTCGCGTCGTCGAGCACGGCGCCGCCGCCGAGCGCGACCACGCCGCCCCCGGCCAGCGCTTCGCGCACCGCGTCACGCTCGATCGCGCGGAAGCGCGCCTCTCCGTGCGTCACGAACAGCTCGGGGATCGGCCCGTGGTCGCGAACGACGAGCTTGTCGGTGTCGACGAAGCCCCGCTCCAGGGCACGGGCCACCCGCCGCCCGACGCTCGTCTTGCCGGCGCCCATCGGCCCGACGAGAACGATCGCGGGGCCGGTCATCCGAGCGCGTCGTCGCTGTCCGCCGCCGTCTGCAGGGCGCCGGGGATCGCGGCGAGGTAGCCGTCGAGGTTGCGACGCGTCTCGACGACGCTGTCGCCGCCGAACTTCTCCAGCACGGCCTCAGCGAGGACGAGAGCGACCATGGCCTCGGCCACGACGCCGGCGGCCGGCACGGCACACACGTCGGAGCGCTGATGATGCGCCGTCGCCGCCTCGCCGGTCGTGACGTCGACGGTCCGCAGCGCGTGCGGAACCGTGGCGATCGGCTTCATGCCCGCGCGCACGCGCAGCACCGTTCCGGTGGACATCCCGCCCTCGGTGCCGCCCGCCTTGTCCGAGGACCGGGTGATGCCCTCGGCGGCGGCGAAGAGCTCGTCGTGGGCAGCCGAGCCCCGGCGGCGGGTGGTCTCGAAGCCGTCGCCGACCTCGACGCCCTTGATCGCCTGGATCGACATGAGCGCCTGCGCGAGACGTCCGTCCAGGCGCCGGTCCCACTGCACGTGCGAGCCGAGCCCCGGCGGAACGCCGTACGCGAGCACCTCGACGATGCCGCCGAGCGTGTCGCCGTCTTTCTTGGCGGCATCCACTTCGGCCACCATGGCCGCCGAGGTCGCCGCGTCGAAGCAGCGCAGCGGATCGGCGTCGAGCGCCTCGACGTCGTCGGGGGTCGGCAGCGGGGCATCCGCGGGCGACTGGACGGGACCGATCGACAGCGTGTGGCTCACGAGCCGGATGCCGAGCTCGCTCAGGAACGAACGGGCGACGGCCCCGAGAGCGACGCGTGCCGCGGTCTCGCGGGCACTCGCGCGCTCCAGGATCGGGCGCGCCTCGTCGAAACCGTACTTCTGCATGCCGACCAGGTCGGCATGGCCGGGGCGGGGCCGGGTCAGCGCGGCGCCGCGGCCACGGGACATCTCGGTCAGTTCCACCGGCTCGGCACTCATGACCTCCGTCCACTTCGGCCATTCGGTGTTCCCGATGCGCACGGCGATGGGACTGCCCATGGAGAGGCCGTGACGGACGCCGGCGGAGATGGTGAGTTCGTCCTCTTCGAACTTCATCCGCGAGCCTCGGCCATAGCCGAGCTTGCGGCGCGCGAGATCCGCCTGGATCGCGGCGCGGGAGACGGGAACGCCGGCGGGCAGTCCCTCCATGAAGGCGACGAGTTCGGGGCCGTGGGATTCGCCGGCCGTGAGCACGCGGAGCATTGGACTAGTCTCCCACGAGCGCCAGGCGCATGACGTCCACGACGGCGTCCTCGCGCGGCAGCGGCGCATCCGGATCGCCGGTCGAGAAGATCCGGATCTGGCGGAGCGCCTGCTGCAGCAGCATGCCGAGGCCGTTGACGGCGGGCCTCTCCGTCTCGAGCCATGCCGCGGCCAGTTCGGTCGGCCAGTGACCGTAGACGACGTCGTAGAGCAGTCCGCCGCTCTCGGCGAGTACCCGGGCGACACCGTCGGTCAGCTCTGCTCCCCCGGGAAGGGTCGACACGGTGACCGGCACGGCGGCCACCGCCTGCCCGGGTGGTGCGTCCAGCGGGGCGGTACGGACGGCCACACCGATGCGATCGCCGAGTTCGACGAGCGGCGACGCGGCCGCGAGGCGGCGTGCACGCACCTCGACGTCGGTGGCGCCGCAGGCGGCCAGCGCGAGGAGCGCCGACGTGCCGGTCGCCCCCGCGCCCACGATCCGCGCCGCGGAGATGTCACGGACACCGTGCTGTCGCAGGTCGGCGGCGAGCCCGTCGACATCGGTGTTGAATCCCCTCAGCACGCTCCCCGGCACCAGGGTGTTCACCGCTCCCGTCAGCGTGGCCGACCGATCGAGGCTCTCTGCGGCGCGGTGCGCCTCGGTTTTGAGCGGAAAGGTGAGCGACAGGCCGCGGGCCTCTGCGCCGTTCGTTCGCAGCGCGCGGGCGAACGATGCCTCGTCGACCTGACGCCGTCCGTACTCCCACGGCAGCCCCAGCTCGGCGTATGCGGCAGAGTGCAGACGCGGCGACAGGCTGTGGTCGATGGGGTCTCCCCACACCTCGAACCGCGCCGCCGCCGACGGGGTGGCGACGGCCTCACCCGCGCCCACGGCTCAGCAGTCCGCGCTGTCGTTCGCGGCGCACCACTGCTGCCACTGGGCGACGGCCTTCTCGTGCTCGGCGTAGGTCGTGCTGAAGATCGTCTCGCCGGTGTCGAGGTTCACCGTGACGAAGTACAGCCACGGCCCGTCCGCCGGGTGCAGAGCCGCGTCGATGGCGACATCGCCCGGGTTCGCGATGGGCCCGATCGGCAGCCCCGCGTGAACGTAGGTGTTCCACGGATTGTCGTCCTCGAGCGCGGCCGCGGACGAACTCGCTGTCCCGTCGTGAATCTCGTTGTACCCGTACTGCGCGGTCGAGTCCATCTGCAGCTTGCCGTGGGTCTCTTCGTTGTCGGGATTCAGCCGATTCTCGATAACCCGGGAGACCTTGTAGAAGTCGGCGGTGAAGCGGGCTTCGCGCTGGATGATCGAGGCGATCGTGAGGATGCGTTCGCGCTGATCGGCGGGCACGCCGGCCTTGTCGAGCGACTGGACCGTGCGGTCGACGAGCGTCTTGATCACCTGCGTCGCGCTCGTGCCGGGGTCGAAGGTGTACGTCGCCGGGAACAGCCAGCCCTCGAGTGTCTTCGCCGAGACGCCGTACGCGGCCGGATTCGCCGCAGCCGCCTGCAGATCGGCGAGCGGCATGCCCGTGCCGTCCGCGAGTCGCTGCAGCGTGCGGTCGATCGTGAGGCCCTCCGGAATCTGCGCCGTGTTGTCGCGGCGGTTCGCGGGGTCTTTCAGCGCCGTGAGCACGGCGGAGGAGGCCATCTTCTGCTTGAGCGTGTAGACGCCCGGCTGGAACGTGGGGTTCTGACCGCTCGAGAGGAGATAGTTGTAAAAGGCGGCGGAGGTCTTGGTCACCCCGGCATCGAACAGACTCGTCGAGATCGACGACCCGGTGTCGCCGGTGACGATCGTGACGGTGGCCTCTCCTTCCGCGACGTCGGTGGGATAGTCGGTCGGCTCCTGCCAGCCCATGAACGCGCGGATCTTGTCCTCGTACGTGTTCCAGATGGTGAATCCGCCCGCGACGATGCCTCCGAGGATGGCGAGGATCAGTCCGAGCACGACCCAGCCCGCGATGCGACTCTTGCGGCGATCGCTGGAGTGGCGCGCCGCGCGGCGTCGTTCGTCCTCGTCGTGATGGTCGGCGAAGAGCGCCTCGATCGGCTGCGCCGCAGGCGCGACCGCGCGCACAGACGCAGCCTCCTCTGTCGCCGCCAGCGCAGGGACGGAAGAAGAGGCGCTGGCCGCAGGCGGCGTCACCGGGGAACCGGTGACGGCGGCGGCGTCCCCCACGTGGGTCGACGCGGTCGGGTCCGACGCCGGGTCTGAGGCCCGATCGGAGCTGCCGCGCGGCGTACTGCCCGCCGCGGCGGCGCGTGCGGCACGTCGCGATCCGGGGGTTGGCTGCTCGTCGCCGTTGGGCACCGGGGGCGCGCTGTCGGGTGCGCCCGTCGCGCCACCCTCCGGCCGCGCGGGGCTGGGAAGGCGGCGGAACAGATCCGCGAACGTGTCGTCGTTCGACGGGTTTTCGGGCATCGGCGAGGCTCCTACGATCCGGGAAGCAGGGCGCCGGCCGGGGTACCGGTGCTCTTCTCGACGTCGATGGCCTGCTGGAGCAGCACGACCGCGGCGACTTGATCGACAATCCTACGAGATGATTTCTGAGAGCGCCCGGCACCGCGCAACGCCGCATGGGCCGAGACCGTGCTCAGACGTTCGTCGACCATGCGCACGGCGAGCCCGGTGACGGCGGCGAGGTCCTGCGCGAAGGAGCGCGCATCCGCGGTGGACGACGTCTCGTTGCCCGAGAGGCTGATGGGCAGGCCGACGAGGAGCTCGAACGCGTCGTACTCCCCCGCCAGCTGCGCGATCCGGGCGATGGCCTCGTCGCCGCGCGGAACGGTCTCCACGGGCACGGCGAGCAGGCCGTCCGGGTCGCAGCGGGCGACTCCGACGCGCGCTGTGCCGACGTCGACGCCCAGTCGGATGCCGCGGCGGAAACCGCTCACGCGGCCGCCGTCTCGAGGGCAGAGGTCACCGCGACGAGCGCCGCCGGCAACGCGGCGACATCCGTGCCGCCGCCCTGCGCGACGTCATCGCGCCCGCCGCCGCCGCCGCCGAGAGCTGCCGCGGCCGTCTTCGCGAGCGCACCGGCCTTCGCTCCCGCACCGCGCGCCGTCTCGTCCGTCACGACGATGACGACGGGGCGCCCCGCCACCTCCGCGCCGAGGGCGACGACCGCTCCGGCACCGACGCGCTCACGCACCTGCAGTGCGAGGCTGCGGACGTCGTCGCCCGACGCGGCTGTTCCGATGGACTGCGCGACCACGCGGTAGGCGCCGACGGCGCTCACCGACGCGGCCAGTTCGGGTAGCCGGCCCTCGAGCGCCTTGGCCTCGAACTGCGCGATGCGCTTCTCGGCGGTCTTCAGGCTCGCGGCGAGCTCCGCGATCCGCACCGCGAGCTGATCCTTCGGCGTCTTGAGCGAGGTCGTCAGCTGCGAGACGATCGCCCGCTCGGCGGCGAGCTCGCGGAACGCGTCAAGGCCGACGAGCGCCTCGACGCGACGGTTGGACGCACCGACCGACGACTCGCCGATAAGGCTCACGAGCCCGATCTCCGCCGAACGGGTGACGTGGATGCCGCCGCACAGCTCGCGCGACCAGGGGCCGCCGATGTCGACCATGCGCACCATGTCGCCGTACTTCTCGCCGAAGAGGGCCATCGCTCCGGCCGCCTTGGCCTCGTCGAGGGAGAGAACGCGAGTCGTCACCTCGAGGTTGTCGCGCACCGCGTTGTTGGCGATCTCCTCGACTTCGCTCTTCGTGGCATCCGACAGCGCCTGCCCCCACGAGAAGTCGAAACGGAGGTAGCCGGCGCGGTTGAGCGAGCCCGCCTGCGTCGCGGTCTTGCCGAGCGTGTCGCGCAGCGCCGCGTGCACGAGATGCGTGGCGGAGTGCGCCTGCTGGGCGGCGCGGCGGTTCACCGCGTCGACGAGGCTGGTCGCGGGCTGATCGACGCCGACCTCACCGCTCGTGACCTCGACCGTGTGGCTGACCAGTCCCGGCACGGGGCGCTGGACGTCGAGCACCTCGAGCGCATAGCCGGGGCCGACGATCGTCCCCTTGTCGGCGACCTGACCGCCGCTCTCGGCGTAGAGCGCTGTCTCGGCGAGGATGACCTCGACGATCTGCCCCTCGGCGGCACGAGGCACGGAGACGCCGTCGGCGAGGATGCCGAGGATGGTCGACTCGGTCTCCAGCTCCGTGTAGCCGGTGAAGACGGTCTCGCCCTTCGCGCGCAGGTCGCGGTAGACGCTGGTGTCGGCGAGCTGGCGCTTGCGCGAGCGGGCATCAGCTTTGGCGCGGGCGCGCTGCTCCTGCATCAGCGTGTCGAAGGCGTCACGATCGACGCTCAGGCCGGCCTCTTCGACGATCTCCATCGTGAGGTCGATCGGGAAGCCGTACGTGTCGTGCAGCAGGAACGCCTCCGCGCCGCCGATGCGGTCGCCGCCGGCAGCCTTGGTCGCCGCGATCGAGGCGTCGAGGTTTTCGGAACCCGCAGCGAGGGTGCGCAGGAAGGTCGCCTCTTCCGCCAGGGCGTACTGGGAGATGCGATCGTAGTCCGAAGCCACGACGGGGTACGCCTCCTTCATCGCATCGCGCGATGCGGCGAACAGGTCGGCGAACGTCGGACCGTCGACGCCCAGCAGCCGCATAGCGCGGATGACGCGGCGCATGAGACGGCGCAGGATGTAGCCGCGCCCTTCGTTCGACGGGGTCACGCCGTCGCTCATCAGCATGAGCGAGGAGCGCACGTGGTCTGCGACGACGCGGAAGCGGACGTCGTCCTCGTGGTTCTCGCCGTACGTCTTGCCGCTGAGACTCACCGCGATGTCGAGCACCGGGCGCACCTGGTCGGTCTCGTACATGTTGTCCACGCCCTGCTTGAGGAACGCGATGCGCTCGAGGCCCATGCCGGTGTCGATATTCTTGTTCGGCAGTTCGCCGACGATCGTGAAGTCGTACTTGCTGCGGACATCCGTGATCTCGTACTGCATGAACACGAGATTCCAGATCTCGACGTAGCGGTCGTCGTCCGTCGCCGGTCCTCCGTCGATGCCGTAGGCGGGACCACGGTCGAAGAAGATCTCCGAACACGGACCGGCGGGCCCCGGCAGTCCCGTCGACCAGTAGTTCGTGTCCTTGCCGAGGCGCTGGATGCGCTCCTCCGGCAGGTCGGTGAGGCGCAGCCACAGGTCGTGGGCTTCGTCGTCCTCCTCGTACACCGTGACCCAGAGGTCCTTCGGGTCGAAACCGAGGCCGCCGTCTTCCTCGGCGCTCGTCAGCAGCTCCCAGGCGTAGCGGATCGCGCCCTCTTTGAAGTAGTCGCCGAACGACCAGTTGCCGAGCATCTGGAAGAACGTGCCGTGACGCGGCGTCTTGCCGACCTCTTCGATGTCGTTCGTGCGGATGCACTTCTGGTTGTCAGCGGCACGCGCGTAGGGCGCCGGGACGTCGCCGGACAGATACGGGATGAAGGGAACCATGCCCGCGACGGTGAACAGCAGCGCGGGGTCGTCGGTGACGAGCGAGGCGGAGGGCACGATCGTGTGCCCGTTCTTCTCGAAGTAGTCCAGGTAGCGCTGGGCGATCTCGGCGGTCTTCATGGCAGGTCCTCAGGCAAGGCGATCCCGCGCGCCCATCCGGGCGACGCGGGAGCGGTCAATCGGTGCGGGTCAGTCGGTGATCGTGGCGGCGGTGGCCTTGGCCGCGTCGACGGCGTCGGATGCCGCGTCCTTGGCGGCGCCGAGGGCGCCTGCGGCGGCATCCTTCACATCGGCGGCGATGCCGTCGATCTTCGCCTCCTGCGCGCGGTACGCCTCGCCGATGCGATCGGTGAACTCGGTGATGCGGGCGTCGACGTCGGCGAGGACCTCGTGTCCGCGCGGATCCTTGTTCACCAGGTGGGCGGCGACGAAGCCGCCGGCCAGGCCCAGCACGAACCACATCATGCTCTTCATGGCATCCATGTTAGGTGCTCGGCTCTCCGCCGTGGGCGTCGCGGCCTGGCGGCACCGCCTGGCATCGCACGGTCGACTCCGGCTCGGAGGCGGCGTTCGGCGGGTCTCGCGCCCGCGAGGGCGCACATCGGCGCCGCCGAACGAAGCGAACGGATGCCTCGCCCCAACGACGAAGGGCGCCGGGATGACCCGACGCCCTTCGTGACCGTGCGCAGAAGTGATCAGCGCGCGGCGTAGTACTCGACGACGAGCTGCACGTCACACGTGACGGGCACCTCGGCACGCTTGGGACGACGCACGAGCTTCGCCTGCAGCTTGTCGAGCTCGACCTCGAGGTAGCCCGGAACGGGGGGCAGAACCTCGGCGTGGCCACCGGCGGCGGCCACCTGGAAGGGCTCGAGCGCCTCGCTCTTGGCCTTGACGTGGATGAGCTGACCCGGCTTCACGCGGAAGGAGGGACGGTCCACGAGCTGGCCGTCGACGAGGATGTGACGGTGCACGACGAGCTGACGTGCCTGCGCCGTGGTGCGGGCGAAGCCGGCGCGCACGACGAGCGCGTCGAGGCGCATCTCGAGCAGCTCGACGAGGTTCTCACCCGTCAGGCCGTCCTTGCGGCGGGCCTCGTTGAAGGTGTTGCGCATCTGCTTCTCGCGGATGCCGTACTGCTCGCGAAGACGCTGCTTCTCACGCAGACGGACGGCGAAGTCGCTGTCCTGCTTGCGCTTGGTGCGACCGTGCTCGCCGGGAGCGTAGGGGCGCTTCTCGAGGTACTTGGCCGCCTTGGGGGTCAGCGCGACGCCGAGGGCGCGCGACAGACGCACCTTGCGGCGGTCCTGGGACTTCGTAGCCACGAAGTGTTCCTTTCGTTACGCGGTCGCGACTGTCGCGACTCGCGGACGTATCGCCTCTCCTCGCCCTGTCCGGACTGCACGCCGGGGCATGCCGGAAGGTCGGTGAAGAAGAGAGGGGATGCCCGAAAACCGGTTTCGAGCCGATTCAGTCTACCAGAGCGCGCCGCAGCGGCCTGTGCTCAGAGCGCGCCCGCCCGAACGGCTGACCACCCCAGGACGAACAGCGGGACATAGAGCAGCGCGATCAGCAGCGCGTGGGTCAGCACGAAGCCGAACGCTTCGAGCGCCTTGCCCGGCTGTCGCAGGTGCGTCGTGAGCTTCCACAGCAGCGATGCCGGGTGCCGCACATCCCAACTGTTGAGCCGCAGGTATCGGCCGAGATAGACCCCGATGGCGCCGAGCACGATGATCGCTCCGGCGGCGACCCAGCTGCTCGAGGGGATCGCGGCGCCGGGCAGGTCGACGAGGACGATGAACATGGTCTGCACGACTGCGAGGCTCAGCACCGCGTTGGCGATGCCCGACAGGGTGAGCGCGAGGGTCTGCACGATGTCGTACCAGAGCGGCACGGGGGTGTCCTCGCCGCGATGACTGAAGTTCAGCTCGGTGATGAGGTACACCGAGTTCGGAAAGAACACGAGCCAGACGAGCGTCGCAACAACCAGGTAGCTCCAGACGAGGATCACCCCGCCGCTCGCGACCAGTTGCGCGAGGCGTCCGAAGACGGGGGCGAGCAGAAGGAGTCCGACGCCGAGGACGATCGCGAGCAGCACCGGCAGGAACGACAGCGCGATGTTCAGGAGCATCGGGCGGTACAGACCGACGCCGTAAACGCGTGAGCGCAGCAGGATGAGCACGATCGCGTAGACGTTGAGCAGCACCACCGCGAGTATGCCGAGCAGGAGGACGGACATGCGGACTACCCTCGCACACACCGTGGTCGTCGATCGGCGCAGGGGCGCGCGGAGCCGCCCCGCGCGGGGTCCTCAGTACGGGAGCAGGCCCAGGACACCGGCGGGGTACACCGGCACGGATCCCGCGCGCAGAGCGTCGATGTCGTACCAGCCCACCGTCGTGTCACTGTCGCGCACAGCGATCCTCTCCGCGAGTGGAAGCACGGTGAGAGACGGAGCGGAGACGGTGAAGACGTGGACGATCTCGTGCCCGACCGCCCCAGAACGCTCGAAGATGTTCTCCGTCACCGCGAGGAGCCGTGCCTCCACGACGTCCGCATCGAGTTCCTCGGCGAACTCGCGGCGCACGGCCACCGTCGCCGCCTCGCCCAACTCGATGCCGCCGCCCGGCGCCCGCAGGAAGACGTCGTGCCGCGGCGTCGCGGCGTATTCCTCCAACAGCACGTGACCGTCGCGCACCACGAGCCCGACGGCGATCGCACGAATCCGGCGCACCGGGGCGAGCTCGTCTGCGTACGCGGAGACCGACCGTCGGTAGCGCGGCAGGTGCAGCGCCAGCGCGTGCAGCGACGTGCGCAGGGCCGGCACCGGCTTGTCGTCGGAATGCAGCGCCAGCGCCAGAAAGGCCTGAGCCGCGCCCCAGAGCGGATCGGTCGACGGGATGCCACGCAGCAGCGCGATCGCCCCCGACGCATCGCCGAGGTTCCGCAGCGAACTGGCCAGCTGCACGACGGCCTCGGTCCGGTACGGGTCGGCGAGACCCGCAGCGAGTGCTTCCCGGTACAGCGGCACCGCATCGGCCTCGTCACCGAGGGAGTCGTGCAGCGACGCCCGTTCAAAGGCGACGCGAGCGGGATCGAAGTCGCCCGCGGCGAGCAGCGACTCGAGCTCGGCGCGCGCGGCGTCGGGGTTGTGTCCATCGAAACGGCGCCAGAAATCTGCAAGCGGCTCGGGCTGCGCCGACTCGCCGATGATGGCCGACGCCTCGGCGACCGAGGCCGACGGGCTCACTCCGAGGGCACCGCGGAGCCGTTCCTGGAGTGCCGCGAGGGCGGGATCGTCGACCTGTGCGCCGACGAAGACGAGGATGCCTCGGAGCGCCTCACCCGCGTCACTCAACCGACCGGACAGCAGATGACCGACGAGCTCGTCGAGCGCGATGAGCCCGACCTCGCCGGTCTCCCCGTTCTCCCACTGCGGGTCGCCCACGCGACGGCAGTCCGCGGCGATCACGACGTTCTTCCGACGCGTGGAGTTGGCGCCTGACCATTCCGCACCGGCATGGAACAGCGCTCCCGGCGCGTAGCCCGTCTCTTCGCGCAGCTCGCGCGCGCCGGCGGCCTGCGCGCTCTCGCCGTCGTCGATGAGTCCTCCGGGGAGCTCACCGACGAGCTCGCGCGGCCCCACCCGGAACTGCGTGAACAGGAGGGCCCGACCGTCCGCGGTCACCGCGACCACGGCGACGGTGTCGCGCTGCTCCAGGACGTCCCAGTCCGAGACCGTGCCGTCGGGCAGCCGATACCTGTCGCGACGAAGCGTGACGTACCCCTCGTACGTGCGCACACTGGACAGACGTTCCCACGGGACGGCGGACGAATCGGTCATCCCCCGATCCTTGCATCGGCAGTGGCGTCGGTCGTCGTCACTCCCCCAGGATCTTGCGGATCTTCTCGACTCTTGCGCCGATGTCGCGTTCGAGCCCGCGTCCCGTCGGCTGGTAGTAGTGCCGGCCGCGCAACTCGTCGGGAAGGTACTGCTGGGTCGCGACGCCGACGTCGAGGTCGTGGGGGTAGACATAGCCCTTCCCGTGCCCCAGCCGCTTCGCTCCCGGGTAATGCGCGTCGCGCAGATGCGTGGGCACACGGCCGAATCCGCCCGCCCGCACGTCGGCGATCGCCCGGTCGATCGCCGTATAGGCCGCGTTCGACTTCGCCGTCGTCGCGAGGTAGATCGTCGCCTCTGAGAGCGGGATGCGCCCCTCCGGCATACCGATGAAGGCGACGGCATCGGCGGCGGCCACCGCGATGACGAGAGCCTGCGGGTCGGCGAGACCGATGTCCTCCGACGCGGAGATCACGAGCCGTCGCGCGATGAATCGTGGATCCTCGCCCGCCTCGATCATCCGCGCCAGATAGTGCACGGCCGCGTCGGCATCGGAGCCCCGGATCGACTTGATGAAGGCGCTGATCACGTCGTAGTGCTCGTCGCCCTGCTTGTCGTAGCGCAGCAGCGCGCGGTCGACCGCCTGCGCCACCTGCTCCGCGGTGATGGTGGCATCCTCCATCTCGCCGCCCGCGGCCACCGCGGCCGCCGCCTCGAGCGAGGTCAACGCACGGCGCGCGTCGCCCGAGGCCAGCTGGATCAGGGCGGTACGCGCGTCGGGCGACAGCGCGATCGTGCCGTCGAGCCCGCGCGGGTCGGTCACCGCCCGGTCGATGAGCAGGCCCAGGTCGTCGTCGATCAGCGGCTGCAACGTCAGCAGGAGCGAGCGGGACAGCAGCGGTGAGATCACCGAGAACGACGGGTTCTCGGTCGTGGCCGCGATGAGGATCACCCAGCCGTTCTCCACGCCCGGGAGGAGCGCATCCTGCTGCGCCTTGGTGAAGCGGTGGATCTCGTCCAGGAACAGGATCGTGGACGTGCCGTACAGGTCGCGCTGCGTCATGGCATCCTGCATCACCTCACGGACATCGCGCACACCCGCCGTCACTGCGGACAACTCGACGAAGCGTCGTCCCGAGGTACGCGCGATCGCCTGAGCGAGCGTCGTCTTGCCCGTCCCCGGCGGCCCCCACAGAATGACCGACACGGCGTTCTTGGTGTTCCCGGCGGGGTCGGCGAGGGCGACCAAAGGCGAGCCCGGTCGCAGCAGGTGCGACTGACCGGCCACCTCGTCGAGCGACACGGGTCGCATCCGCACTGCCAGAGGGGTCTGACCCTGGAAGAGCGCGGAGGAGGACGACATCCATCCAGGCTAGTCGCGACCGCCGACACGCGGACGGGCGCCGAGGCCCTCTCGCGCTAGGATTCTTGCGGCCCGGGCTCGCCCGGAGAGGGAGGTCCCCGTGGCGACGGGTGCAGACAAGAATCGATCGCGCATCGAGCGTGAGCGCGCACGCGTGTATCGGGCGCGGCAGGAATTCCATGCGAGCCTGCAGACGCGTCGGCGCCGCGACAACGTGATCGCCGGCGTGGCCGGTGGGATCCTGCTCCTCGCCGTCGTCGGTGGACAGGTCGCCTACTACACCGCGGGTCCCGGCGCTCCCGTGCCGACACCGTCCCCCTCCTCCACGGCCCCCGACGTCACACCGGCGCCGCAGGATGCGCCTCTCGACCTTCCCGACTCGACCGAGAACCCGACCGTCGCGCCGACGCCCTGAGACGCCGGTGACGTGCGGCCGCGACGACAGCGGCAGCCCGAAGCGGCGAACGATAGGCTGAGGACGACCGAAACCCCCATGCGGCGTGCGCCGCGACGAGGTACACACCGTGACTGACGACACCATCCCCTCGAACGACGACACCACTGAGGTGGAGATCGCCGCCACCGAGGATGCGAACGCCGAGGCCTCCTCGGCTCCCATCGACGCCGCTCCGGCCGACGCAGAGACGCCTTCGGCGCCCGCCGTCGACATCGCCGACGCGCCCGCCGACGACGCCTCCGCCGACTCCGCGGAAGCGCTCGCCTCTGCCGAGCCGGTCGCGGCCCCCGCGCCGATGCCCGGGCGGATGCCCGTGCCGCGGCCGCCTGCGCGCCGCGCGGCAGTGGCCCCCGCGGCAGCCGCGCCGACCGAGTCCTTCGGCCGCGTCGAGGACGACGGCACCGTATCGGTGCGCGAGGGCGATGTCTGGCGGGTCGTCGGTCAGTACCCCGACGGAACTCCCGCCGAGGCCCTCGCCTACTTCGAGCGGAAGTACGCCGACCTGGTGAGCGAGGTCACTCTGCTCGAGACGCGTCATCGTGCCGGGGGCGCGTCCGCGTCCGACCTGCGCGCGACATCTCGCGCGGTGCGCGAGCGTGTCGTCGGCGCTGCCGCGGTCGGAGACCTCGCCGCCCTCGAGGCCCGGCTGGCAGCTCTCGACGCCACCCTGACGGAGGCCTCCGCCGAAGAGGCCCAGGCACAGCGCGCCGCCGTCGACGCGGCCATCGCCGAGCGCACCGCGCTGGTGGAGCAGATCGAGCAGCTCGCGGCACGCGACCCCAAGTCGATCCAGTGGAAGCAGACCGGAGCCGACGTGACGGCCCTCTTCGAGCGCTGGCAGGCGCACCAGGCGACGGGGCCCCGTCTGCCCAAGAACACCGGCCAGCAGCTGTGGAAGAGATTCCGCGATGCCCGCGCGACGCTCGACAAGCATCGCCGCGAGTTCTACGCGGGCCTGGACGAGCAGCACAAGTCGGCCCGCGACGCCAAGGCGCGCCTCGTCGAGCGCGCAGAAGCTCTCGCGAGCAAGGGCGAAGAGGGTATCGGCGCGTATCGCACCCTTCTCGATGAGTGGAAGACGTCCGGCCGCGCGGGCAAGAAGGCGGATGACGCGCTCTGGGCGCGCTTCAAGGCCGCCGGCGACGCCCTGTATGCGGCACGCTCCGACCGCGAGCAGGCCGACGCCGAAGCCTCGAAGGACAAGATCGAGGCGAAGCGCGCTCTGCTCGTCGAGGCCGCCGCCGTGCCGAAGGAGAAGGACACCGCGAAGGCACGCGCGCTGCTCACGGGCATCCAGCGCCAGTGGGACGAGATCGGTCGGATCCATCCCCGTGAGGCCGAGCGAGGTCTGGACGATGAGCTCCGCCGCATCGAGCAGGGCGTGAAGAGCCGCGAAGACGCCGACTGGAAGAGCAACAACCCGGAGACCAAGGCGCGTCAGAACGCGATGACGCAGCAGCTCCACGATGCCATCGCCGGGCTCGAGAGCGACCTCGAGAAGGCGAAGGCGTCCAAGAATGCGTCCGCCATCGCCAAGGCCACGGAGGCGCTCGAGGCGCGCAAGGGCTGGCTCAAGGCTCTCGGCGGCTGAGATCTCCTCGGCGGGCTGCCGCTCGTCCGACTGGGGAGGTGGCGATGACGATGTCATCCGCCACCTCCCCATTCGTCGTCTCGGCGGATTCTTCCACAGGAACGCGCAGAGCCGTTCGGGAACTCGACCGCAGCTGGCACACTTCGTATCATGTCCTGGCCCTATCTCTACCTCGCGGGTGACCGGCTCTCCGTGGCAGAACTGTGCGGCGCGAGGCTCGATGGAGACCTCGTCGAGGTCGGCGACGCCTACATGCCGGCCGATGCCGCCGAGACCCGCGAAATGCGCGCCGCCTCACTGCATTCGCTCGTCACCGACGCTCTGGCCCTGACGCGGGAGAGCGCGGCATGGGTGCATGGCGCCGTGATGGATGCCCCGCGACGACACAGCGTTCAACGGCGCTCCGCAGTGCGACTGCGCCATATCCTCGACGCGCGACTGCACTACCGTGAACGCCTCCTCGAACCCGAGGGGGCGATGCGGATCGGCGGGGTGTGGGTGACGACACCCGCGCGAACGCTCGCCGACCTTGTCCGCGCCCACTGCGCGGGCGACGACGTCGGCGCGTACATCGACGGGCTTCTCCGCGGCGACCCCGCGCTCGGTGAGGCCGCCCTGACGATCCTGGGCGAAGAGCGCTCCGTGCATTACACGCGCCCCGCGACGACTCTGCTGCGCGAGCGACTCACGGCGCTCACGTTTCCCGACGCCGCTCCGGCCATCCGACCGAGCGGCCGGAATCGTCAGGAGGACGTCACGCGGTAGACGTCATAGACCGCGTCGATGCGTCGAACGGCATTCAGCACACGGTCGAGATGGACGATGTCTCCCATCTCGAACACGTAGCGGCTGAGCGCGAGCCGATCGTTCGTCGTCTGCACCGAGGCCGAGAGGATGTTCACGTGATGCTCGCTGAGCACACGCGTGATGTCGCTGAGCAGACCGGAACGATCGAGCGCCTCGACCTGGATCTGCACGAGGAAGACACTCTTCGTCGTCGGCGCCCACGACACTTCGATCATCCGCTCGGCGTCGCCCTGGAGCGCACGCACGTTGGTGCAGTCCGCGCGGTGCACCGACACGCCGCTGCCGCGAGTGACGAAGCCCACGATCTCATCCCCGGGAACGGGTGTGCAGCACTTGGCGATCTTCACGAGGATGTCGGGGGCCCCGCGCACCAGAACTCCGGAGTCACCGCCGCGCGACGCCCGCGATCGCCCGATGTGCGGGATCTCGATGGGCCCCGTGGAGGTGTCCTCTTCGGAGCTGACGAGCGCAGTCACCTTCTCGAGCACCGACTGCGTCGAGACGTGTCCCTCACCCACGGCCGCGTAGAGCGCGGTGACGTCCTCGTAACGCAGCTGATGCGCGACCTCGGTGAACGAATCCTGGTTCATCAGGCGCTGCAGCGGCAGGTTCTGCCGTCGCATCGCACGAGCGATCGAATCCTTGCCCTGCTCGATCGCCTCGTCGCGACGCTCCTTCGTGAACCACCCACGGATCTTGCTGCGCGCCCGCGTGGACTTCACGAAGCTCAGCCAGTCCTGACTGGGACCGGCGTCGGGGTTCTTCGAGGTGAACACCTCGACGACATCGCCCGAGTTCAGCGGCGTCTCCAGCGGGACCAGACGTCCGTTGACCTTCGCGCCCATCGTGCGGTGACCGACCTCGGTGTGCACGGCGTAGGCGAAATCGACCGGTGTGCCGCCCGCGGGGAGGCCGATGACGCGGCCCTTGGGCGTGAAGACGTAGACCTCTTTCGCGCCGATCTCGAAGCGCAGCGAGTCGAGGAACTCGCCCGGATCGGCGGTTTCCGCCTGCCAGTCGGAGATGTGGGCGAGCCAGGCCATATCGGCATCGACCGACTTGGCATCCGGGCTCTTGCCCGCCATCTGCTCCTTGTACTTCCAATGCGCGGCGACGCCGTATTCCGCCTGCTGGTGCATCTCGTTGGTGCGGATCTGGATCTCGACCGTACGACCGCCGGGACCGATCACCGTCGTGTGCAGCGACTGGTACAGGTTGAACTTGGGCGTCGCGATGTAGTCCTTGAACCGACCGGGAATCGGCGTCCATCGGGCGTGGATCGAGCCCAGCACGGCGTAGCAGTCCCGCACGGTGCCGACGAGCACGCGGATGCCGATGAGGTCGTAGATGTCGTCGAACTCACGCCCGCGCACCACCATCTTCTGGTACACCGAGTAGAGCTGCTTGGGGCGCCCCATGACGCGCCCGCGGATGCGCAGTTCGCGCAGATCCGACTCGACGGCGTCGATGACGGTGTGCACGTACTCTTCGCGCTGCGGGGTGCGCTGCTTCACGAGGCTGTCGATCTCTACATAGAGCTTCGGGTGCAGCACCGCGAACGAAAGATCCTCGAGCTCGCTCTTGACCGCCTGGATGCCGAGGCGATGGGCCAGCGGCGCGTAGATCTCGAGCGTCTCGGTCGCCTTCTTTGCCGCCTTCTCCGGCGGCACGAAACCCCAGGTCCGCGCGTTGTGCAACCGGTCGGCGAGCTTGATCAGGAGGACGCGGATATCCTTCGACATCGCCACGATCATCTTGCGGACCGTCTCGGCCTGAGCGGCGTCGCCGTACTTGACTTTGTCGAGCTTCGTGACACCGTCCACGAGCATGGCGACCTCGTCGCCGAACTCCGCTGTCAGCTGTTCGAGGCTGTAGTCCGTGTCTTCCACGGTGTCGTGCAGCAGGGCGGCCGCGATCGCGCGCGGCCCGAGCCCCAGATCGGCGAGGATCTGGGCCACGGCGAGCGGGTGGGTGATGTACGGCTCACCGCTCTGTCGGGTCTGACCCGCGTGCGCTCTGTTGGCGACCTGGTAGGCGCGATCGATGACCGCGATGTCGCCCTTCGGGTGATGCGTGCGGACGACACGCACGAGCTGTTCGACGCCCTCGCGCGAAGGAGCGCGCGAGAAGATGCGCGGCACGAGGCGACGCAGGGAGCTCTGAGGCGGGACGGACGCAGCGCCCGCAGCGGACGCGGATGCCGTCTCGGTCATCGGCTCCCCTCTCCGTCGATCAGTCTGACAATCCTACGCCCGCGGACAGTCGATCCCGCCCACGCCCCCCTCTCGATGCGAGGCGGAGCGTGGGCGGGGATTGCGTCAGACCTCGACGGCGGCGCGCTCGCGCGCGGCGAGAACGCGCTGATCGCGAGCCTTGATCTCCGGCTCGTTTTCACGGAAGAGGGAGTAGAGCGGCGCGGCCACGAACAGAGTGGAGTACGCCGCGACGATCGTGCCGACGAAGATCGACAGCGAGATGTCGGTCAGGGTCTGCGCGCCGAGCCAGAGAGCACCGATGAACAGGATCGCGCCGGTCGGGATCGCCGCGACGACCGTCGTGTTGATCGAGCGGATCAAGGTCTGGTTCACGGCGAGGTTCACCGACTCGCCGAACGTGCGCCCTGTCTGCTCCGCGTCATCACGCGTGTTCTCGCGGATCTTGTCGAAGACGACGGTCGTGTCGTACAGCGAGTACGAGAGGATCGTGAGGAATCCGATCACCGCGGCAGGCGAGATCTCGAAACCGAACAGGCCGTATACGCCGACGGTGATCACGAGCACGTCGACGAGTCCGATGATCGCTGCGACCGACATCTTCCACGTGCGGAAGTAGATCGCGAGGATGAGGAACGTCAGCGCGAGGAAGATCGCGAGACCCCACAGCGACTGGCGGGTGACGTCCTGGCCCCAGCTGGGACCGATGAAGGACGAGCTGACCTCCGCCTCGGCGACGCCGAACTCCGAGGCGAGCGCCGACGTGACGGCGCGCGTCTCGGCATCCGTCATCTGGTCGGTCTGGATGCGGATCGACTGCTCATCGCCGGAGGTGCCGATCGTCGTCACCTTCGTGTTCGCACCGGCGACGACCGACTGCACGGCCGCGGTGGCCTTCGCCTGATCGGGCGTGGACACGCCGCTGACAGTGAACTGAGACCCGCCCGTGAACTCGATCGAGAACTGGATGGGTCGGATGAGCGGTACCAGCGCCGCACCGATCACGAGGATCGCCGCGATGATGAACCACAGACGCCGGCGCCCGACGAAGGGGAAGGACGTCTTGCCGGTGTAGAGGTCGTTGCCGAACTCGTTCATGGAGCGCATCAGTCGTCTCCCTCCGATCGCGAGCGACTATGGGCGGTCAGTTCGGCCTGCTTGCGCTCGGCGATCGTCTGACGACGTTCCGCCTCCCCGCGCGACCGACCGGCGCGCCGTGCCGCGGAGCCCTTGGCACCCTCGGTGACGGGCGAGCGGAACTGCGCGCGGCCTCGGTAGACCGCACCGAGCGCCTCGGGGTCGAGACCCGACAGCGGATGCCCGCCGCCGAAGAAGCGAGTGCGTGCAAGGAGCTGCAGCACCGGATGGGTGAAGAGGATGAAGATCAGGATGTCGATAAGCGTCGTGAGTCCGAGGGTGAACGCGAAGCCTTTCACCGTGGCATCCGCAAGGATGTAGAGCACGACGGCAGCCAGGATGTTGATCGACTTGGAGATGTAGATCGTGCGCTTCGCGCGACCCCAGCCGTCTTCGACGGCGGCGGTGATCGACTTGCCGTCGCGCAACTCGTCTCGGATGCGCTCGAAGTAGACGATGAACGAGTCGGCCGTGAAACCGATCGTCACGATCAGACCGGCGACACCGGCGAGCGACAGACGGAAGCCCATCCGCCAGGCGAGGATGCACAGGGCGAGATACGTGAGCACGCCCATCACCATCAGCGAGGCGATGATCACCGAGCCCAGGGCGCGATAAACGATGAGCGAGTACAGCGCGACGAGGGCGAGGCCGATGAGGCCGGCGATGAGGCCGATCTGCAGCTGCTGCGATCCCAGCGTCGCCGAGATCGAGTTCGAGGACTGCACCTCGAAGCTCAGCGGCAGCGCGCCGTACTTGAGCTGGTCCGCCAGAGTTTTGGACGACTCCTGCGTGAACGAGCCGCTGATCTGCGGCTTGCCGTCGAGGATGACGCCGTTCATCGAGGGCGCGGAGATGACCTTGCCGTCGAGGACGAAGGCGAACTGGTTCTGGGGGGTCTTGCCGGCCTGCGTGAAGGCGTAGAGGCGCTGGCTGACCGCGCCGAACTTCTGCGTGCCGTCGGCGTTGAAGACGACGTTGACGACCCACTGGCCGTTCTGCGTGTTCATGCCGGCCGTCGCATCAGAGATCGACGAGCCGTCGAGTTCGACGGGGCCGAGGAGGTACTTCTCGGTGCCGGTCGGGCTGCACGCGATGAGCGGCTGGTCCTTCGGCTCGTTCGCGGGGTCATTGGCCTCGCTGGAGCAGTCGTAGGCGAGGAACTTGGCCTGCAGAGCCGGGGTCACCCAGTTCATGTCGCTGCCGTCGGTCGGCGCCGCCGTCGGCGTCGAGGGAAGACCCGGGTCAGGAGTCGGGTACGGCGTCTGGTTGCCGTCTTCGCCGACGAACGACGTGCTGGCGGCGGTCGTGTAGAGCACCGCTCGCAGCTGCATCTGAGCCGACGCGGTGATCCGATCGCGAGTCTCGTTGTCGGCCTGACCGGGAATCTGCACCACGATCTGGTTGCCGGCCTGCGTCGTGATGTCGGTCTCACCCACGCCCGACGCATCGACGCGCTGGCGGATGATGGATGCCGCCTGCGTCATCTGCTCGCTGGAGGGGGCAGATCCGTCGGGCGTCTTCGCCTCGAGGATGATCTGCGTGCCGCCTTCGAGGTCGAGGGCGAGCGCCGGGAGCCAGGAACTCGCCGGCTCGCCGCTGCCGTTCTTGAACACGTAGACGCCGAGGGCGTTGATGCCGAAGAGCAGCGCGACGACGGCGAGCAGCCCGGTCAGTGCACGCCAGGCTCGGCGCGCAGGGGTAGGAGAGGCCACAGGTGGTCAGCTTTCTCGATGTGCCGCACGAAGCGGGCAGGCTCAGGCCAGGGGCTTGTCTTCAGGCTTGGCGTCGGAGGCGGCGGCGCGATCGCGTGCCTGGTCCTCGCTCACCGAGGTGATCTCGCCGTCGGCGACATCGGCGACGTACTCCGCCTGGTCGGCCTCGGCTTCGATGAACTCGTCCTCGGTGACCGTACCCTCTTCTTCGTCGACGACGCGGAGAATGGCCTGGCTGTGCACCTCGACCTCGACACCCGGCGCCAGTGCGACGCGCGCGGACTTGGAGAGGTCCTCACCGTCGTACTCCACCAGCACGCCGTACAGCCCGCCCTGAAGAAGCACCTTGACGCCGGGAACCATCGCCCGCGCCTTCGCCTCCTGCTCCGACTTCATCTTGGCGGCCCGGCGACGCGAGCTCCAGAACATGAAGACGAGCAGACCCGCCATCGCGACGAGCAGGAGGATGTCCATGAGGTGACCTTTCGGGTGCACACCCGGCGTCGGGGCGCGGTCGGGCGTGGGGAAGACGGCAGAAGCCTTCAGTGATTATAGGACATCGAGTCTCAGCGCCTCGGACGGCGGCCTCACGCGCAGGTGCGCGTACGCCTCGGGAGTCGCCACACGGCCGCGCGGCGTCCGCCCGAGGAAGCCGATCCGCACGAGGTAGGGCTCGACGACGGACTCGATCGTCTCAGCCTCCTCACCCACCGTCACCGCGAGCGTGCTGAGACCGACCGGACCGCCGCGGAAACGGCGGACGACGGCATCCAGCACCGCTCGGTCGAGGCGGTCGAGGCCGATCGCGTCGACATCGTAGAGCTCCAGAGCGGCAGAAACGTCGCCCTCCGTCGCCGCCGCGTCCGATGCCCCGTGCACGATCACGTAGTCGCGGACGCGCCGCAGCAGGCGGTTGGCGATACGGGGTGTACCCCGCGAGCGGCGAGCGATCTCGTCGCGGGCGACGGGCGGCACATCGACCCCGAGGACGGTCGCCGACCGGGCGATGACGCGTTCGAGCTCGTCCGGCTCGTAGTACTCCAGATGCGCGGTGAAGCCGAAGCGGTCCCGCAGCGGATTGGGCAGCAGACCCGACCGCGTCGTCGCCCCCACGAGGGTGAAGGGGGCCAGGTCCAGCGGGATGCTCGTGGCACCGGCCCCCTTGCCGACCATGATGTCGATCCGGAAGTCCTCCATCGCGAGGTAGAGCATCTCTTCGGCGGAGCGCGCCATGCGGTGGATCTCGTCGATGAACAGCACCTCCCCCGGAACGAGGCTCGACAGAAGGGCGGCGAGGTCGCCGGCGTGCTGGATGGCGGGGCCCGACGACAGGCGCAGCGGCCGACCGCTTTCGTGGGCGACGATCATCGCCAGGGTCGTCTTGCCGAGCCCGGGCGGGCCGGACAGCAGGATGTGATCGGCGGGGCGCTGCTGGATGCGCGCCGCATCGAGCAGGAGCTGGAGCTGCCCGCGGACCTTCTGCTGACCGACGAACTCGGCCAGCGAGACCGGACGCAGCGCGCCTTCGACCGCCAGCTCGGTCTCGTCCTGCGCTTCGCGCGGATCGCGTGCGGAATCGTCAGCCACGCGCTTGCTCCGTCCGGCTCGGACCGAGGTGCGCCAGGGCGAGCTTCAGGAGCGCCGGCACCGAGGAGAGGTCGGCGGCCGTGGCATCCTCTGACACGTCGCGCACGGTCTCTGCGCTCACCCGCTCATTCCAGCCCAGAGCGATCAGCGCCGCGACGACTTGGGCTGCGATCGGCGCCGATGCCGCACCCGGCGTGCTCGCCCGGTGCGCCGCAGGCGCGGTGAGCTTGCCGGCCAGTTGTACGACGATGAGCTTCGCCGTCTTCGGCCCGATACCGGAGACGCGACGGAAGGGTGCGTCGTCTTCGGCGGACACCGCGTCGGCGATCTGCGCCACGGTCAGCGATGACATCACCCCGAGGGCCGACTTTGGCCCCACGCCCGACACGCTGAGCAGCAGGGCGAAGGTTTCGAGCTCGTCGCGCTCGGCGAAGCCGTAGAGCGAGAGGGCGTCCTCGCGCACGATGAGGTTCGTGTGCAGCATCGTCTCGTCGCCGAGGTGGAGCGAGCGAGCGACCTGCGCGGTCACCGCGACGGCGAACCCGACGCCGCCCACCTCGAGGATCACCGACTCGGCATCCACGTGCAGCACACGACCGCGCAGTGAGGAGATCATCCACACAGCCTACGAGCGGCTTCGGATCTTTGTTCGAGCGACACGCGCGGCGGGTGGGCTCGCTCATCCTCCATGCTCGGAAGATTTCGGGTCGCCTGCGGTCCCCCCGTGCCCATCCCCCACAGGTTCGGGGTCGCCAGTAGTCGTCCCCTCGCGGGTTCGGGGTCTCCTCCGGCCGCCACAAGCCACACGAGGCGACCAGAAGCGACCCCGAACTCGCAGGGTCACGCCGCGATGGGCCCCCTCACGCCCCACCTTCACTCCCTCACGAGTTCTGCGGCGCCCCTGGTCGCCCGCACCCATCCCCCGCGGGTTCGGGGTCGCCAGTAGTCGCTCTATCACGGGTGTGGGGTCTCCTCCGGTCGCCACAACCCACACGAGGTGACCAGAAGCGACCCCGAACCTTGTGGAGGATGCCCCGGAGTGGCACACCATGCGAGGTGCACGGAGCCCGCCCCGACGAAGCGTCGCGCCCACGGGAAGGGGATCAGCGACACGTGAGCGGCGACGCTCAGCGCCGGGCTGCGCGCTCCGCGTCCGCCCAGGCGCGCTGCGCGGGGGTCAGCGCGCCGGAGCCCGTCGACACCGACGGGTCACCCCGCCGCCAGGCGTGGCACAGCGCGATTGCCAGCGCGTCCGCGGCATCCGCCGGGTGCGGCAGAGCGTCCAGTCGGAGCACGCGCGCGACCATCGTCTGCACCTGACGCTTGTCGGCCGCCCCGTATCCGGTGATGGCGGCCTTGACCTCGGACGGGGTGTGCGTGTGCGCCGGCAGTCCCCGCTCGGCAGCCAGGAGCAGCGCGACCCCGCTCGCCTGCGCCGTGCCCATGACCGTCGAACGGTTCTGCTGTGCGAAGACGCGCTCGACCGCCACGACCTGGGGGCGATGCTCGTCAAGAACAGCCCTCAGCCCCGCAGCGATGACGGCGAGGCGCTCACCGACTGGCATCCCCGCGTCGGAGCGCACCACGCCCACGTGCACGAGCGACGCCGACCGGTCGGCCCGCACGTCCACGACGCCGACGCCGCAGCGGGTGAGTCCCGGGTCGATGCCGAGGACGCGAAGAGCGGATGCCACTCCCCTACGCTACGCGGCGGGGTGCGGCATCCGCTCCTGAAACGCGGGTGGGCGCCGGACGACGCCCCTGCGATCACTCGTCGTTCTCGAGCTCGGCCTGAACCTCGGCGGACAGGTCGAAGTTGCTGAAGACGTTCTGCACGTCGTCGCTGTCTTCGAGCGCATCGATGAGGCGGAAGATCTTGCGAGCGGTGTCGGCGTCGATCTCGACCTTGAGGTTCGGCACGAACTCGACGTCGGCGGATTCGTACTCGATACCGGCGTCGGTCAGCGCGCTGCGCACGGCGACCAGGTCGGATGCCTCGGTGACGACCTCGAAGCCCTGCGCGTGCGGCTCGATCTCCTCCGCACCGGCCTCGAGCGCCGCCATCATGACGTCGTCCTCGGTCGTGCCTTCTTCGGCGACGACGATGACGCCCTTGCGGGTGAAGTTGTAGGCAACCGACCCCGGGTCGGCGAGCGTGCCGCCGTTGCGGCTCAGAGCCGTACGCACCTCTGCGGCAGCCCGGTTCTTGTTGTCGGTCAGGCACTCGATCATCAGCGCGACACCGTTGGGACCGTAGCCCTCGTACATGATCGAGGAATACTCGACCGACTCGCCGCCGATCCCGGCACCGCGCTTGATCGCACGATCGATGTTGTCTTTGGGGACCGAGGTCTTCTTGGCCTTCAGGACGGCGTCGAACAGCGTCGGGTTGCCCTGCAGGTCAGCGCCGCCGAGCTTGGCCGCGACTTCGATGTTCTTGATGAGCTTGGCCCACGACTTGGCACGGCGAGAGTCGATGACCGCCTTCTTGTGCTTGGTCGTGGCCCATTTGGAGTGTCCGGACATGCGCTCCAGTTTACGGGGCCGCGTCGACGATCTTCGCGAGGGTGCGCAGGTTCCGTGTCGTCGTGCTCTTCTTGTAGGCGGCCTTGCCCAGAACCTTGCCGAACGGGGTGTCGAGCGTGCGCCCTTTCTCGGGGCTCCAGAAGACGACGCCGTGCCCGACCTGCACCGGATCCTCGGCCGGGTCGAGCCGCGCAGCGACGTCCGAGAGCGCGTCACGCACCGTCGCGTCGCTGCAGAACACGACGTACGGCTGTCGTCCGTCGTCCTCGGCGTCGAACGGGTAGGCTCCGAGCGCCGCATGCAGCTCATCGAGCGAGACGAGCACGATCCACGCGTCGTAGTCGAAGCGCTCCCGCAGCGCACGCTCGATCGTGGCCTTGAGAGCGGGTCTGTCCGCCGCGCGGGCGTCGGCGCGGAACCGCACGTTCCCGCTCGCCAGCACCGTCGTCACGTCGGTGAACCCGAGCTCCCGGAAAAGGGCGCTCAGGTCGGCGCTGCGAATGGTGATGCCGTTCACGTTGACTCCGCGCAGAAGCGCGACCCAGGTCGTCATACCCGAACGCTATCGACACCGTCCGTTCGCGCGGCGATCATCTCGAGGAACAGCTCGTGAAATCCCGTCTCGCCCGTGGCTTCCGGGTGGAAGGCGGTGCCGAGGAGGTTCTCCTGACGCACGGCGACGACGCGACCGTCGGGGAGCGTCGCGATCGCACGTACGTCCGGCCCCCGCTCGACCACGACCGGTGCCCGGATGAAGGCGGCGTGCACCGCCCGCTCCATGCCCTGCACCTGCAGATCGGTCTCGAACGACTCCGCCTGGCGGCCGAAGGCGTTGCGCTCGACCGTGATGTCGAGGCCGCCGAAGCTCTGCTGGCCGGGGCTCGGATTGGCGATGCGGTCGGCGAGCAGGATCAGCCCCGCGCACGTGCCGTACACGGGCAGGCCGCGCGCGATCGCCGCGCAGATCGGCAGGCGCAGCCCGAACTCGCGCGCGAGCTTGTCGATCACGCCGGACTCTCCCCCGGGGAGGATGACCCCGGACACCGCCTCCAGCTCCTCCGGCCGGCGCACCAGGACGACGTCGGCTCCGAGCCGAACGAGCATCCGGCTGTGCTCCCGGACGTCGCCCTGCAGCGCCAGCACCCCGACGCGGGTCACGACCGCACCCGTCGACACCGCGCCGAGACGGAGGGCAGACGCGCCGCGAGGCGGGTGCTCACCAGCCGCGCTCCGCGAGACGGTGCGGGGCGGGAAGATCGGTCACGTTGATGCCGACCATCGCCTCGCCGAGGCCGCGCGAGACCGCGGCGATCACGGTCGGGTCGTCGAAGAACGTCGTGGCCTTCACGATCGCGGCCGCCCGCGCCGCCGGGTCGCCGCTCTTGAAGATGCCCGACCCGACGAACACGCCGTCGGCCCCGAGCTGCATCATCATCGCCGCATCGGCGGGCGTCGCGACGCCGCCGGCGACGAACATGACGACCGGAAGCGCGCCCTTCTCGGCGACCTCGACGACGAGGTCGTAGGGCGCCTGCAGTTCCTTCGCCGCAACGTAGAGCTCGTCTTTGGGGAGGGCGGCGAGGGCGGCCACCTCGCCGCGGATCTTGCGGATGTGCTTCATCGCCTCCGAGACGTCTCCGGTTCCCGCCTCGCCTTTGGAGCGGATCATGGCGGCGCCCTCCGTGATGCGCCGCAGCGCCTCACCGAGGTTCGTCGCGCCGCACACGAAGGGCACATCGAACGCCCACTTGTCGATGTGGTTCACGTAGTCGGCGGGAGAGAGCACCTCGGACTCGTCGATGTAGTCGACACCGAGCTCCTGCAATACCTGTGCCTCGACGAAATGACCGATCCGAGCCTTCGCCATGACCGGGATCGACACGGCCGCGATGATGCCGTCGATCATGTCGGGATCACTCATGCGCGACACACCCCCCTGCGCACGGATGTCGGCGGGCACGCGCTCGAGCGCCATGACAGCGACGGCCCCGGCATCCTCGGCGATCCGCGCTTGGTCGGGGGTGACGACGTCCATGATGACGCCGCCCTTGAGCATGTCGGCAAGACCCCGCTTGACGCGGGTGGATCCGGTGGTGGAAAGGGACATCGAGTGAACTCCTCGGAGGCGACGACCGGTCGAGATCTTGACCTAGGCCAAAAGCTAGCATGTCCTGTCACGTAGACTGGCACGCGGCGAGAGGGGATGCCGGTGGCCGCAGAACAGGCGCAGAACGACGACGGCGCGACGGCGATCGCTCGAATCGTCGGCGCCTCGGCGATCGACATCGCCGACAGCATCCGGACACACGTCGAGCGCGGCACGCTCGCCGCCGGCGCGGCACTTCCCCCCGTGCGCACCCTCGCGGAGGACCTCGGCGTCAATCGCAACACGGTGGTCGCGGCCTACCGCGTCCTCACCCAGGCGGGGATCGTCGAAGCACGCGGTCGCGCCGGCACGCGCGTCGCCGCCCGTCTTCCGGTGGCTCAGGAGGGCTTCGCGCACGGCACCGTGCTGCGCGACATCGGCACCGGCAACCCGGATGCCGCGCGGATCCCCGACCTCACCCCGGCGCTCCGGAGCGTCGTCGGGCGCCCCGTGCTCTACGGCGAGCCCGTCATCGATCCCGAACTCGAACGCTGGGCGACGACCTGGATGCGCGAGGCCGCCGGCGACGACCGCCCTCTCCGTCTCACGATCACCGGTGGCGCGTCCGACGCGATCGAGCGCCTCCTCGCCCAGACTCTCACGCGTGACGATGCCGTCGCTCTGGAGGACCCCTGCTTCCTCGCGAGCCTGAACACCGTACGCCTCGGGGGCTATCGGCCGATTCCGGTCCCCGTCGACGCGGAGGGCATGACTGTGGAGGGCCTGCAGACGGCGCTGGATGCCGGTGCCCGCGCGGTCCTCCTCACGCCCCGCGCCCAGAATCCGACCGGCGCGAGCCTCACCGCGACGCGCGCCGCCGAGCTGCGGGCGGTCCTCGAGCACCATCCGTACGTCCTCGTCATCGAGGACGACCATTTCTCGCTGCTGTCGGGCGCGCCCTTCCACTCCGTCATCGGCCCCGGGCACCGCCGGTGGGCGCTGCTGCGATCGGTGTCGAAGTTCCTCGGCCCCGACATGTGTCTGGCCGTCGTGGCATCCGACCCCGACACGGCAGAGCGGCTGGCCCGTCGCCTGAACCCGGGCGCGACCTGGGTCAGCCACCTGTTGCAGCGGCTCACCCTCGCTCTGCTCACCGATCCCGGTGCGGCGCAGACGATCCGTGCCGCCGCGACCCATTACGCAGAGCGCAACGCCGCCGCGGCAGCGGCCTTCACCCGCCACGGCGTCCCGACCTCCGCCGGCGACGGGCTGAGCCTCTGGGTCCCGCTGCCGGTGCCGGCCCGGGCCGTCACGGAGCATCTGATGCGGCGGGGCTGGCTCGCACGTCCCGGCGACGAGTTCGTGCTCGCCGACACCAGCGCTGCGCGCCGGCTGCGCCTCACCGTGCACGATCTGGCCGACGCCGAACTCGAGCGCCTGGCCACCGACCTCGCCGCCGCGGTCGACGCGGCATCCGTCCCCTCCCCTACGAAAGCAGGATGATCGTCCGATGAAGATCCTCTCCATCCAGTCCGCCGTCGCCTACGGACACGTCGGCAACTCGGCCGCCGTGTTCCCATTGCAGCGCATCGGCGTGGAGGTGCTGCCGGTCTACACCGTGAACTTCTCGAACCACACCGGGTACGGAGCGTGGCGCGGACCGCTGATCTCCCCCGACGACGTCCGCGAGGTGATCACCGGCATCGAAGAGCGTGGCGTGTTCGGCGAGATCGACGTCGTGCTGTCCGGCTATCAGGGCGGGGAGGGCATCGGCGACGTGATCCTCGACGCCGTGGCCCGTGTGAAGGCGGCGAACCCCTCCGCCATCTACGCGTGCGATCCGGTCATGGGCAACGCGAAGAGCGGATGCTTCGTCGCCCCCGCGATCCCGGTCCTGCTGCGCGAGCGCGTCGTGCCGGCGGCCGATCTCATCACCCCGAACCAGTTCGAGCTGGGTTTTCTCACCGGCACTGAGCCGACCGACCTCGCCTCCACTCTCGCGTCGGCGGACGCCGCACGCGCCCTGGGCCCATCGACCGTGCTCGTCACGTCGGTGGAGCGTCCCGACCGCCCCGAGGGCACGATCGAGATGCTCGTCGTCACCGACGACGGCGCCTGGATCGTGCAGACCCCGCACATCCCGATGAAGGCGAACGGCTCGGGCGATGTGACGGCCGCACTGTTCACCGCTCACTTCCGCACGTCCGGCGACGCGGCGGATGCCCTGGCGAAGACCGTCTCGAGCGTCTACGACCTGCTCTCACTCACCCATGCGTCCGGACAGCGCGAGCTCCAGCTCGTCGAGGCTCAGGAGTTCTACGCGCATCCCCGGATGCAGTTCCCCGTGACGCGCGTGCGCTGAGGCCTGTGCCGGAACACGACACACCTCACGGAAGGTCGTAGGGCCAGCGGTCGCTCAGCTCGGGGGAGATCGCATCGAGCGCGACCCGCGTGCGCACGCGGTCGGAGTCGGTCGGATCCTCGACCGACTCCCCCGCCGCGAGCACGTGACCGACCATCAGCCACTTCGTGATCGAGAGGTGCAGGGGTGCGAAGCGTGCCACCGCGCGTTCGCCGTCGACGTGATCGAAGAACCACACGTCATCGCGCGGCCCGAGCCACCATTCGTCGCCCTGACCGTTATCCCCGACGAGTACCCACCCGCGGGGAACGTCGAGATCGACCCAGTACAGCGGGTCTTCGCGCTCACGTGTCTCGACCGCCGCGCGGCGCGCATCGAATGCGGTGATGTCGCCGCACAGTTCGATCGTGCGCACGGGCAGCCGCGACAGCCGGCGTTCGTCGATCGGGCGTCCCGCGGCGCCGTCGTCCGGACCCCCGACGTCCGTCACGATTGAGCGGGCGCAGGCCAGGCGGCCGCCACGGCCTCGCGGACCTCGCCGAGCAGCTGCGGCAGCGCCTTGGTGCGCGCGATGATCGGGAAGAAGTTCGCGTCGGATGCCCAGCGCGGCACGATGTGCTGGTGCAGGTGCTCGTCGACGCCGGCGCCGGCGACCGCGCCCTGATTCATGCCGATGTTGAAGCCGTCACAGCGAGAGACGGCGCGCAGGACACGCATCCCGATCTGTGTCAGCTCGCCGATCTCAGCGACCTCCTCGGCGCTCGCCTGGTCGTACGTCGCGATATGGCGGTACGGGCAGACGAGCATGTGCCCGGAGTTGTAGGGGAACAGGTTCAGCAGGACGTACGCCGTCGCGCCGCGGTGGACGATCAGGCCGTCGGCGTCGGACTTCTGCGGAGCCGCACAGAACGGGCATCCACTCCCCCGCAACGCGTCGGCGCCCGTGGCGATGTACGCCATGCGGTGCGGCGTCCAGAGCCGCTGGAAGCCGTCGGGGACGCCGCCGAAGTCGCTCGCCTGCTCGAGGCGCGCGTCGCTGTCGGCGTCCCCGGCGCTCATGCCAGATCCTCGGCCGTGTTGACGAGCAGCCTGCGCGAGATGGCATACACGATCTTGTCGATCGCCTCGTCCACCGGGATGCCATTGGTCTGCGAGCCGTCGCGGAAGCGGAACGACACGGTCCCCGCGGAGCTGTCCTGCTCACCCGCGATGAGCTGCAGCGGCACCTTCTGCGTCGTGTGGGTGCGGATCTTCTTCGGCATCCGGTCGTCGGAGTGGTCGACCTCGGCACGCACGCCCGCCGCCCGCAGTCGCGCGACGATCTCGTCGAGGTACGGCGCGAACGTCTCGGCGACCGGGATTCCGACGACCTGCACGGGCGCCAGCCACACCGGGAACGCTCCGGCATAGTGCTCGAGGAGGATCGCGAAGAACCGCTCGATCGACCCGAACAGGGCGCGGTGGATCATGACCGGACGGTGCTTCTCGCCGTCGGGTCCCGTGTACTCCAGCTCGAACCGCTCAGGCTGGTTGAAGTCGAGCTGGATCGTCGAGATCTGCCACGTACGCCCGATCGCGTCGCGCGCCTGCACCGAGATCTTCGGGCCGTAGAACGCCGCTCCGCCGGGGTCGGGTACGAGTTCCAGCCCGGATGCCTCGGCCACCTCGCGCAGCGTCTCGGTCGCCTCGGTCCAGAGGCGGTCGTCGCCGATGAACTTCAGGTTGCCGTCCTCCTTGGTCGACAGCTCGAGGTAGAAGTCGTTGAGGCCGTAGTCGCGGAGCGTCTGCAGCACGAAGTCCAGGCTATGGGTCAGCTCGCTCTTGACCTGATCGGCGGTCACGTAGATGTGCGTGTCGTCCTGGGTCATGCCACGCACGCGGGTGAGACCCGAGAGGGTGCCGCTCTTCTCGTAGCGGTAGACCGAGCCGAACTCGCTCAGGCGCAGAGGCAACTCGCGGTACGAGCGTCCGCGTGAGCGGAAGATCAGGTTGTGGAAGGGGCAGTTCATGGGCTTCAGGTAGTACTCCTGGCCCTCGCGGCTCACGTGCCCGTCGGCATCCACGACCTCGTCGAGCACCATCGGGGGGTACATGCCGTCGGCGTACCACTGCAGGTGTCCGCTGGTCATGAACAGGTCGCCCTTGGTGATGTGCGGGGTGTTCACGACCTCGTAGCCGCTTGCGAGCAGGCGCTCGCGCATGTACCGCTCGATCTCGTAGCGGATGATGCCGCCCTTGGGGTGGAAGACCGCGAGGCCGGGCCCGATCTCGTCGGGGAACGAGAAGAGGTCGAGCTCCTTGCCGAGCTTGCGGTGATCGCGCTTGGCGGCCTCCTCGAGGCGCGTCTGATAGGCGCGCAACTCGTCCTTGGTGGGCCACGCCGTGCCGTAGATGCGCTGCAGCTGGGGGTTCTTCTCACTCCCCCGCCAATATGCGCCGGCGACACGGGTCAGGTCCCAGCCGTTGCCGATGAGGCGCGTGCCGGGCACGTGCGGGCCGCGACACAGGTCGCGCCAGGCGGTCTCGCCGTCGCGGGTGACGTTGTCGTAGATCGTCAGCTCGCCGCCGCCGACCTCGACCGACGCTCCCTCGGTCGCGCCGGCACCGGGGCCGCCGGCGAGGCCGATGAGCTCGAGCTTGAACGGCTCGTCCGCCATTTCGGCGCGCGCTTCGTCCTCGGAGACGACCCGGCGGACGAACCGCTGGTTCTCGCGGACGATCCGCTCCATCTCCTTCTTGATCGCCTTGACGTCGTCGGGAGTGAAGGGCTCGTCGACGCCGAAGTCGTAATAGAAGCCGTCGGTGATCGGCGGGCCGATCCCGAGGTTCGCCTGCGGCTTGATCCGCTGCACAGCCTGCGCGAGGACGTGCGCGGTGGAGTGGCGAAGGATCGACAGGCCGTCGGCGCTGTCGACCGTGACGGGCTCCACGGCATCCGTCTCGTCGACGAGCGTCGCGAGGTCTTTCAGCTCGCCGTTGACGCGCAGGGCGACGACGGAGCGGTCGGGGAACAGGGTGAAACCGTCGGCGGGGTACGACACGTCCGCCGCGGGTGAGACGTCAGTCACAGAAGGGTCTCCAGAGGATGGATCGGATGGATGCTCAGCTTCGGGCGCCACCGCGCCCCGCCCGCTCAGGCGCGGGTCGTTCGTGTGCCGGGCGTTCGCGCGCCGGTCGCGACAGCGATGATCCGGCTCGGTTCCATATGTGCAGTCTATCGTCGCGGCGCGGGTCCATGATGGATGCCGTGATGCTTGCCGTGATCGGAGCGGTGCTGCTGCTCGTGGGCGGCGCAGCCGTCGTGTTCGGAGTTCTGCCGTCGGCCGACGCGCTGGAGATCGGCGACCGCGTGTGGCCGATCCTGCTGTTCGTCGTCGCGGTGACCGTGGTCGCCGAGCTCGCGGCGAACGCGGGCGTGTTCGATGCGGCTGCGGCCCGCCTCGCGCGCTGGTCGCGCGGCCGGGTGATCGTGCTGTGGCTCATGGTGGTGGCCTTCGCCGCGATCGTGACGGCGTTCCTCTCGCTCGACACAACCGCCGTCCTGCTGACCCCCGTTGTCGTCGCCGTGGCGCGCGCGAACGGGCTGTCGCCGATGCCGTTCGCCTTCGCGACCGTGTGGCTCGCGAACACGGCCTCGCTGTTCCTCCCCGTCTCGAACCTCACCAACCTTCTCGCGGCGCATCGGCTCGGCGACCTCGACGCTCTCGGGTTCTTGGCGCTCCTCGGACCGTCGGCGATCGTCGCCACCGTCGTGACGGTGATTCTGCTCTGGCTCACGAATCGACGGGATCTCCGCGGGCGATTCACGCCCGCACGCCCGCCGCAGGTCGCCGACCTCGTGCTGCTGCGGATCTCGGCCCTCGTCCTCATCGTCATGATGCCGCTGCTCGTCATCGGCATCCCCCCGTGGATGCCCGCGTCGGGCGCCGCGATCGTGCTCGCCATCGTCTTCGCGTGGCGATCGCCTCGCGCCCTGCGCTGGGCGCTGGTGCCGTGGCAGCTCGTGGTGTTCGCGTCGGGCCTCTTCCTCGCCGTGGGCGCCGCAGAGGCGCTGGGCTCGGGCGCTCTGCTCGCGGCGGCGACCGGCACCGGAGACGACCTCGTGTCGCTCTGGCAGGTCGCCGGCGTCGGGCTCGTGGGCGCCAACGTGGTCAACAACCTTCCCGCCTACTTGGCGCTCGAATCTGCCGCAGGTTCCCCGGTGCGACTCGCGGCCCTGCTCATCGGCGTCAACGCCGGGCCCCTGATCACCCCCTGGGCGTCTCTGGCCACGCTCCTGTGGCACGAGCGCCTGCACGCCGTCGGTGTGGACGTGCCCTGGAAGCGCTACATTCTGCTGGGTCTCGTCGCCGCGCCGGTCACCGTCGCGCTCGCCGTCGTTCCGCTCGCCCTTCACTGAGGGGCGGCGACCGCCGGTCGACGCCGCCGCGCCGGTCAGTCGAGGGTGACGTCGACCTGGATCTCACCCGCGAGGTCCTCGAGCGCTGTCGCCAGCGCCGCGGCATCCGTCTCGGCCGCGAGTCGCACCGTGACGGCGGCTTCGAAGAGCGTTCCGCCACTCATCGGCGCCTCGAGGGTACGACTGCGGAACGTGTCGATACCGAGCGAGTGCGCGGCGACCACAGCGGTCACGTCGCGGACGATTCCCGGGCGATCGTTGCCCAGAACCGTGAACGAGACGGACGACACGGGCGCTGCTGAGTGCGCGGCGCGAGCGTCGTGCGTCGTGATCCGCAGAAGCCCGTCGAGACCGCGCAGCGCCGTCGAGAGGTCGGCGACCCTGTCATCGGGAACGTCGACCAGAACGATTCCCGCGAACGCGCCCGCGAGCTCGGCGAGTTCGCTCTGCTGCCAGTTGCCCTCGTGCGCGGCGATCGTATCGGCGAGGGCGCGGACGAGTCCGGACCGGTCGTCTCCGACGACCGTGAGCACGAGATGGGCCATGGCGCGAGCCTAACGCTCAGCCGAGTCGGCAGGGAGGGGCGTGATCCCGCGGGTCTCAGACGCCGAGTTCGTCGACGAGTGCTTCGATGCGGCGACGGATGTCGTCGCGGATGCCGCGGACCGCCTCGATCCCCTGGCCTGCCGGATCGTCGAGCTTCCAGTCCTCGTAGCGTTTGCCGGGGAAGAACGGACAGGCGTCGCCGCATCCCATCGTGATCACGACGTCGGAATCGGCGACCGCGTCGCCGGTGAGGACCGCGGGCGTGCGGGTCGCGATGTCGATGCCTTCCTCGGCCATCGCCTGCACCGCGACGGGGTTGAGGGTGTCTGCCGGTTCGCTGCCCGCGGAACGCACGCGGACGCGATCGCCCGCGATCGCCTCGAGGAATCCGGCGGCCATCTGCGAACGACCGGCGTTGTGCACGCAGACGAACAGAGCGGTCGGCTTCTCCGACATGATCGTTCCTTCCACTTCTCTGCTCCGACGAGCCGATCATCCCATGCTCCGTGAAACGCAAAAACCCCCGGGGATACCGGGGGTTTCTCGGTGCGCGATACTGGGATCGAACCAGTGACCTCTTCCGTGTCAGGGAAGCGCGCTACCGCTGCGCCAATCGCGCCTATACAGGCTGTTCAGTTATGAGCGAGGTGGCGACGGGATTCGAACCCGTGTAAACGGCTTTGCAGGCCGGTGCCTAGCCGCTCGGCCACGCCACCATGTGGTTCGACCCACGTGTCGGAATCAGCCCAGGTTCAGACCTGGGAAGACACCTGCACTCGAGCGGATGACGAGACTCGAACTCGCGACCCTAACCTTGGCAAGGTTATGCGCTACCAACTGCGCTACATCCGCGTGCTCCCTGGTTGCCCCGGGAACTTGATCGACTTTAGCCCAGATTCGGGACATCGCAAAACCGAGTGCAGCCCGCGCGTGTCTCGCCGTTCGCTCGGCACTCGATTCGTCGCCGGGGCCACGCATCGGGTAGCATCGTGTGTCGGCCCTCGCGGCCACGGGCGATTGGCGCAGTTGGTAGCGCGCTTCCTTCACACGGAAGAGGTCATCAGTTCGAGTCTGGTATCGCCCACCGACACAAGGCCCTCGGTTTCGACCGGGGGCCTTCTCGCGTTCAGGGTAGGCCGCGCCGCCTCCACCGCGATGCTCGCCGTCAGGAGGCTCGGGCCGCACGGCGCAGAGCCTCGCCGAGAGCCGCGGGCGTGCCGAGTGCACGGCGCGCGTCGCCGAGCGCCCGCCGCAGCGCTCCGGCGCCCGGCGCGGGCCCGTCGATCGCCGCAGCCGCGATGACGTGCGCATCGCTTGCCCAGAGCACGGCCTCGGGCGGGGCTCGACGGATCAGCACCCGCGCAGCCCCACGGTGATGCGTCGTTCCGCCCTCGCGCGCTCGTGCGGAGTGACGGCGGCCAGCCGTTCCGACGGCGGCGAGAACCGGCACCAGCCGGGCACGCACCACGTCCGTGGTGCGTATCGGCAGGATGACGCACACCGCCAGCAGGCCGATCGCGACGCCGACGCCGATCTCGACGAGCCGCATCCCGATCAGCGGCGTGGGCTGTCCTCCGAGCCGTTCGAGCAGCGTCAGCGCGACGGTGACACCGAATGCCCATACCGCGTAGCTCACCTCGCGCAGAAGGATGCCGATGCCGACGGCCGTCAGGATGCATGCCACGATCAGGGGCTCGAAGCCGGGCGCGACGCTCAAGGGAACGAGCGCGACGAGCGACCCGGCGGCGGCGCCGACGAATCGGTGCACACCCTTGCTCACGGCGTCGGCGCGTCCGCGCGGCAGATAGGCGACGATCACGGTGCTGAGCACGACCCACGCCCAGTGCGAGCCGAACCCCGCCACGCCCACGACGAACGCCGCCGTCGCGGCGACGCCGACCTGAACGGCCATCCGTGTCGTCGCGGAGAGGCGGCGCGCCGGCGGGCGCGCCCCCGGGCGCTCCGCCGACGGATGAGCCGCCGCGCCTCCGGCGACGCCAGGAGAGGCCGCCGTGGAGAGACGGCGGCGCTGCGCATCGCTCCCACGCACGCGAACCGGCAGCTGGACGATCGTCACGACGGTCCAGGCGAGCACGGAGATGAGCAGCGGTTCGACGATCGCGAGCACGGGGCCGTGATCAGCACCAGCCCCCGCGGGCAGGAACAGGACCGCGAGCAGCGGTGTGCCGGCGATCGCGCTGATGCGACGCCCGATCTCGCCGAAGCGCCGCACGAGCGTGGCTCCCACGAGCGCGACGACGTAGACCGCGGCGCCCGCCCAGAACACGTCGTGCAGCAGCACGCCGAGCCCCATCGTCACCAGGCCGAGCACGGGGAGGAGCACGAGCGCCTCGACGCGCCCTCGCGCATCCCTCTCGAACTGGCTGCGACTGAGCGAAGACGCCAACGAGATGCCCAGCATGACCGGGGCCGGTTCGGGGTCGACCGCCAGGATCACCCCGACGACGATGGCCGTCGCCAGCAGGGCGAGCGCTCCTCGCCGCAAAGCCAGCCCCCTGCCCGCGCCCACGGCGGACTTCGCGGGCCGCCGCATCGACTCCGCCGACGATGTCACGGCGTCGTCGACCTCACACCTCGGTGACCCAGCCGTAGCGAGCCCGCAGCGCGGCCGCGACGGCCCCGAAGCTGTTGCGATCCAATGCCGCGGCCTCGCGTCGCATCCCCCGCGCATGCACGCTGTACAGCTGCTCGATATCGATCCACGACGGACGCCCCTGCCCGTCCCACGGCCCCGGGCCGATCGGCAGGAAATCGCGGTCGCCGTCGTGGGCCTTGCTGGTCAGCCGCACAGCGTAGACGCGCTCGGCGCTCTCCCGGCCGATGACGAGCACGGGGCGATCCTTGCCGCGTCCGTCGTTCTCGGCGTAGGGCACCCAGGTCCACACCACCTCGCCGGCATCCGGATCGCCGTCGCGCGCGGGGGCGTACGAGATGCGCAGACCGCCGCGGCCCGGCGGGTCGATCTCACGGGTCGCGGTCGCTCCGGCCTGTCCCGGTGAGAGTGTGGCGGTGGATGCCGCAGCATCCGATGTCCGCGTCGTGCGGCGCACCCCCGCCGCCGCCCGGTCGTCGACGGCGCGTGTCCCGCCGGTGATCGCGGCGACGAGACCCTTGAGCAGTCCGAAGAGCGACCCGTTCTGGTTGCGTGCGGCCATGTCGCCACCCTATCGATGCCCCCGGTCCGTATTGCGATCCCCCATCCATCCGCGGGCGAAAAGTAATTATGACGACCGGTCTATTATTGATGCATGACATCCAAAGGAGACCTCACGCGGTCACGGCTCGCAGCATCCATGCTCGAGCTCATCCAGACGAGCGGCTACAGCGGGACCGGCCTGAACGCCGTGGTCGAACACGCCGCCGCCCCGAAGGGATCGCTCTACTTCCACTTCCCCGACGGCAAGGAGGGCCTCGGCGTCGCGGCGGTCGACCTCGCGGCGACGCAGTTCGAGGCGCTCATCGCTCAGGCCGCACGCTCGACCGACAGCGCGGCCGGGGCCGCACGCGCCGTGATCGACGCCCTGTCGACGATCGTCGGTGAGAGCGACTTCCGGTGGGGATGCCCGGTCTCCGTCGTCGCCCTGGAGATGGGTGCGGAGAGCGAGCGGTTGCGACAGGCGTGCGCCACGGCCTTCGAGTCGTGGATCTCCCCCACGGCCGCCCTCCTCGAAGCCGGCGGCGTCGACGGCGCGGAGGCTCGCACCCTGGCCACCGTCGTGGTCTCGACGATCGAGGGCGCCGTGATCGTGTCGCGCGCCCTGCGGAGCACCCAGCCGCTGGCTTCGGCAGCCGAGGTCGTGGCGCAGCTCATCGAGCAGCGCTGCCGGCCCGCGGAGACCGCTCGATGACGCGCGACAACGGCTCGCGCCACGCCCTGGTCTTCGGCGCCTCGGGACTGGTGGGCCGACACCTCATCCTGGCTCTGGCCCGGGCAGGTGCGAGTGTCACCGCGGCCGTGCGGACCGCCGAGTCCGCAGCGCGCGTCGAACACTGGCTCAGCGAGCACGGCCTGACCCGGAGTATCCGCACGACGATCGTCGACTTCGAGGCGCCCGAGCTCGTCGCGGGCGACCCGTCGGCGTTCTCGTCCGTCACCGAGATCCACAACTGCGCCGGGTCGTACCGGTTCGGAATGACCTCCCACGAGGCGCGCACCGCGAACGTCGGCATCGTCGAGAGGCTCGTCGGCTTCGCGGCAGAGCTCCCCCGGCTGCAGCGCGTCGTTTACATCTCGGGCTACCGCGTCGGCGGACAGGACCCGGCCGCCGTTCCCTGGTCGGAGGACCACCGTGCCGAGGTCTACCGGGAGCTCGGCGCCTACGAAGCCTCGAAGGTCGAATCGGATGCCATCTTCCACGCGCTCGCCGCGGAGCGCGGGATCCCGTGGACGATCGTGAACCCCGCCAGCGTGATCGGCGACAGCGCGACCGGAGAGTCCGACCAGCACATCGGACTGGCCGACACGATCGAACAGCTCTGGAACGGCACCGTCGCGGCGCTGCCGGGCGACGAGACGACGTTCCTCCCCGTCGTCACGGTCGACTACCTGGCCGCGTTCATGGCGGCAGCGGCGGTCGATCCGGCCGCCGCAGGCATGGCCTACTGGGTGCTCGACGACGCCACCCCACCGCTGCCGGATCTGCTCACGCACGTGGGCCGGCACCTCGGCGCCAAGGTCCCGCGGGTGCGGATGCCGGTCGGCGTGATCAGACGACTGCCGCAGTGGATCACCCGGGCCGACCCCGAGACCCTCGGCTTCATGTCCGCGGACCGGTATCCGACGGCCCCCGCGATCGAGCTAGCCGACCGCCACGGCATCCGGATGCCGGATGTGCACGTGTCGCTCGAACGCTGGGCCGAACATCTGGCCGCGCGTCGGTTCGGGGCGCGTCCGGCGGACGACCGTCGATTCGTCGACGCCGGCGGCCTGAGGACGTTCGAGCTGGGCGTCCCCGGGTCGCGTCAGGTGATCCTCCCCGGGTTGCCCGTCAACGCGGACACCTGGGCCGACGTGGCGGCCGGCATCGGCGCGCGGGCCGTCGACCTGCCCGGGCTCGGACTCAGCGGCGGTTCGGGTGTTCAGGACTGGAGCGGGTGGATCCCCGCCGTACTCGGAACGGGTCCGGTCGACCTCATCGGGCACTCCCTGGGAGCCGCTGCGGCGGTCGCCGCCGCGGACCGGTTCCCGGCGCGAATCCGATCGCTCACGCTCATCGCGCCGTTCTTCCTACAGACCCCGCCGAGCACGCTCGCCCGGGTGCGGCGCGTGGCATCCGCCTACCTGCGACGTGTCCGGCCGGCGCGACTGTCGCGCCGGCTGACCGGGTCGGAGGCGAGCGCAGCGGCTCTCGAATCCAGCGCGCGCGACCTGACGCGCGGCCGTGCGCGGAGCGTCGCCGCCCACCTCGCCCGTACGGCCTCGCCACGCTGGCGCACCGAGCTCGAGGATGCACTCCCACGGTTCCGCGGCCCGATCCGCATCATCACCGGAAGCGAGGATCCGATCGCGCCGGACGCGATCGAACGGCTGGCGTCACTTCCGCACGTCGAGCTGATCTCGATGCCCGGCGCCGGTCACCATCCGCAGCTGACCCACAGCGGTGCTCTCGTCGAGCTGCTCGCGGCGTCGACCGACACGGCGGCAACGATGGCGTGACGGCGGGACTATGACGCCGGATCCGCTACTCGGGTCGCAAAGGCGAGCACGATGTGGCGAGGCCCGCCGCGGTCACCTCCATCCAGAGGAGGGGGCGCTGCGGACCGGCCATGCCGCAGAGCCCTGACGGCCATCCCTGGGAATCCCGCGGATATGCTCCGATCGGCGGGTGGTTCCGGTTGCGCGCACGAAGGAAGGGCGCCGGATGCGAACCCGGCGCCCTTCCTCGTGGAGATGATCTGGTCAGTCGACCAGCGCGTAGCCCTCTTCACCGTGGACGACGGTGTCGATGCCGGCGATCTCGTCCTCGTTCTTGACGCGGAAGCCGATCGTCTTCTCGATGATGAGGCCGAGGACGTAGGCGACGACGAAGGAGAAGACCAGGACGGTGACGGCGGCCACGGCCTGCAGGATCAGCTGCTCGGCATTGCCGCCGACGAACAGGCCGGTGCCGGTCGCGAAGAAGCCGAGGTAGAGCGTACCGATGAGGCCACCGACGAGGTGGACGCCGACGACGTCGAGCGAGTCGTCGAAGCCGAGGCGCCACTTGAGCTCGACGGCCAGGGCGCAGACCGCACCGGCGATGATGCCGAGAAGCAGAGCCCAACCGGGCGCGAGGTTCGCGCAGGAGGGGGTGATGGCGACGAGACCCGCGACGGCACCCGACGCGGCACCGACGGCGGTGGGCTTGCCGTCCTTCAGCTTCTCGACGATCGCCCAGCCGAGGATGGCGGCTGCGGTCGCGCCGAGGGTGTTCAGGACGATGAGACCGGCAGGCGAGCCGACACCGGCGATGCCGGAGAGGATGTCACCCGTCGTGCCCTCGGGAGCAGCGTAGAAAGCCGCGGCACCGGCGTTGAAGCCGAACCAGCCGAACCAGAGGATGGCGGCGCCGAGCATCACCAGCGGCACGTTGTGCGGCTTGTGGATGCCCTTCTGGAAGCCGACGCGCTTGCCGAGGACGAGGGCGAGCGCAAGAGCCGCAGCACCGGCGTTGATGTGGACCGCGGTGCCACCGGCGTAGTCGATGACCTCGGTCGAGAAGCCGAACGTGGTGCCCAGGTTGAAGATCCAGCCGTTGGTGTTCCACACCCAGCCGGCGACGGCGAAGTAGTCGATCGTCGCGAAGAAGAAGGCGAAGATCATCCACGATCCGAAACGGGCGCGGTCGGCGATGGCACCCGAGATCAGAGCGATGGTGATGATCGCGAAGGTCGCGCCGTAGGCGACGGCGGTGAGGTTTACCGTCGCGCCGTCGGCGGTGGCAAGGTTGCCGAGGCCGAAGTCCGAGAACGGGTTCCCGAGGATGCCGCCCCACCAGTCGGCGGTCTGCATGTTGTATCCGTAGAGGATCCAGAGCACGGCGACCAGGCCCATCGCGCCGAAGCTCATCATCATCATGCTGATGACGCTCTTCGCCTTGACGAGGCCGCCGTAGAAGAAGGCCACGCCCGGCGTCATGAAGAGCACGAGAGCTGTTGCCGTGATGTACCAAGCGAGATTTCCGCTGTCCATGAAGGTCCTCACTGATGTGTTGTGTAACTCGGGCCGGGCACCGCTGAGTTCGGGTCGCGGTTCGACCGGCGAGTCCCAGTGTGGCCAGGCGCGGTTTCCGCCGCCGTGCAGGTCGTGTTTCGCGCGTGTTACACGGCCGGCCCGCGCGTTAACATCGCGTTTCGTCGACCGGTGCACGACCCGGTCGCGCATAAGCGGTGACCCGCACTCCGTGTGGCGGCGCGCGCGGACTAGGAGTTCGTGAGGGCGTTCAGACGCGAGATGGCGCGCAGGTACTTCTTGCGGTAACCGCCCGACAGCATCTCGGGGGCGAACACGCCGTCCAGGGTCTCCCCCGTCGCCCGGATCGGAATCTGGGCGTCATAGGCCCGGTCGACGAAGGCGACGAACCGCAGCGCGGCGGATTGATCCTGCAGTTGGGCGACCCCGCGCAGGCCGATCGTGTCGACACCGTCGATCAGACGCAGGTACCGCGACGGATGCACGGCCGCGAGGTGTGTGACGAACGCCGAGAACTCGTCGTCCGACACGGCGCCGCGGGCACCGGCATCCGCCAACGCCTGCGCGTATGCACCGTCGTCCAGCGCGATCGAATGGCCGTCGATCGCCCGCTGCCGGTAGTCGGTTCCGTCGATGCGGATGGTCTGGAAACTCGCCGCCATGGTGTGGATCTCGCGCAGGAAGTCCTGCGCCGCGAACCGCCCCTCGCCGAGCGCGTTCGGCGGAGTGTTGGACGTGGCCGCGAGCTTCGTGCCCGTGGGGACGAGTTCGCCGATCAGTCGCGTCATGACCATCGTGTCGCCCGGATCGTCGAGCTCGAACTCGTCGATGCACAGCAGGTCGGCCCCTCGGAAGAGCTCCACCGTCTTCTGATAGCCGAGCGCGCCGACGAGGGCCGTGTACTCGATGAACGAGCCGAAGTACTTCCGCCGGGCGGGCATCGCGTGGTAGATCGCGGCGAGCAGGTGGGTCTTGCCGACACCGAAGCCGCCGTCGAGGTACACGCCGGGCTTCATCTCCGGCGCCTTCTTCGCGCGCCGGAACAGTCCGCTGCGCTCCACGGGGGCTCCTCCGCGACTGAACCCGATCAGCACATCCTTGGCGTCCTGCTGCGACGGATAGGCCGGGTCGGCCCGATACGTCTCGAAGGTCGCGCCATCGAACTGCGGCGGCGGCACGAGAGCGGCCACCATCTCGGCGCCGGAGACCTGCGGGGTGCGGTCGGTCAGATGCACGACGGTCACGGTGCGCCTTCCTCGGCCGGGGCGAGATCCTGGCGCCGCAGCCAGTCACGGATCGCGTCGGTCCAGCGCTCCTGGTCGTAGTTCCACAGCTTGGTGTGCCGAGCGGTGGTGAAGCTCTGCAGTTCGACGAGGTCGGGGCGCGCCTCGGCGAGACGGTGTGAGGCGGTCGAGGGCACGAACCCGTCGTCGTCGCTGTGCAGGATGAGCACGGGGTGCCGCAGCTCGGTCGCGCGCGCAACGATGTCGAGACGGTCGAACGGGATGCCCCCGTCGGCATGAGTCGCGGGTGTGGTCCAGTCGGCGCGGAGCGTCTCGATGGCGAGACCCGTCACCGGGGCGGGAAGGCCCAGAGCCCGCCCCTGGTAGGCGAGCACGGTGCGCCAGTCGACGACGGGCGATTCGAGCACGAGGCCGGCGATGTGCTCGCGGTGGGCCGAGCCGAGTGCGACCTGCAACGCGATCGCGCCGCCCATCGACCACCCCATCAACACGATGCGTTCCGCGCCGCGACGGCGCGCCCAGCCGATCGCGGCGTCGACGTCGCGCCACTCGGTGGCTCCGAGCGCGTAGCTGCCCGATCGGGTGCGGGGGGCGTCGCCGTCGTTGCGGTACGAGACCACGAGCGTCGTGATGCCGACCGATTCGAAGACGGGAACCGCCCTGAGGCACTCGGAGCGGGTCGTCCCGCGCCCGTGGATCTGGATGACCCACGTGTCCGAGCCGCCGCCCGCGGGGAACAGCCAGGCGGGGCATCCGCCGAGCGCGGTGTGGATGAACTCCTGCGTGAAGGGCAGGTGCAGCTCTTCGGGCTTCTGGAAGTACCATCCGCTGAAGGCGGCTTCGGCGGCGAGGTGCATGTCGCCCTCGACCTCGGTCAACAGCTTGCGTGTCACGCTTCGCTCGTCGCTGGAGAGCACCGAACCGATCTTGAGGTAGTCGGTCGCTCCCGTCGTGAACAGGCCGTATCGGCCCGGAAGCTCGGTGTCGGGCGTTCGCGCGAGGGTGATCGTCTGCGCAGGGACGTCGACACCGAGGATGCGTGTGTCCACGGCGCGCGCCGCCGGCATCACGACACGGCGGGCGACCCGGACCGTCACGACGACGAGTGCGCTGGTCACGACGAACAGCGCCGACGCCAGCGCGAGGATCAGCGTGCGCAACACCGATGCCGAGCTGTGTGCTGAGTCGCCCATGGCGGCGCGCCTGGATGCCTTCATCGACACCACATCCTAGTCTGACCCCGTGGATGAACCCCGTCCGCCGGCCGCCCCCTCGACGTTCGCCGGCATCGCCGATGCGCTGCGCGCTCTCCCGTTCCGCAATGACTTCACCGTCCGCGAGATCGCCGCACCCTCATCCCTCGCCCCCGATGCGTTCGCCGTCGCCGGCGATGTGCGTCCGAGCGAAGCCGGCGTCGATTCCGAGCTCGGTACCGGGCGCTTCATCCTGCTGCACGATCCCTCGGAACCGGATGCATGGTCGGGGCCATGGCGTATCGTCTGTTTCGCGCAGGCTCCGCTCGAGCCCGAGATCGGCACCGATCCGCTCCTGGCGGACGTGGCGTGGTCCTGGTTGCTGGACGCACTGGATGCCCGCGGTGCACGATTCCACGCGGTATCCGGAACGGCGACCAAGACGCTGTCGAAGGGGTTCGGCGGTCTCGCCGACGACGGGGACGGCGCCCAGATCGAATTGCGTGCGTCGTGGTCGCCGGCCGGCGACCTCACGGATCACCTGATGGCGTGGGCAGAATTGGTATGCATGCTGGCGGGACTTCCGCCGGGTTCGGAAGGGATCGCCGTGTTCGGAGCGCAGAGGAAGCCGCGTGGCTGAGTACGACGTCATCGCCGATGGTCCGGGGCTCATCGACGCCGCGCGAGTGCTCGCAGACGGCACGGGTCCGGTTGCCGTGGACGTCGAGCGCGCATCGGGGTTCCGCTATTCCCAGCGCGCGTACCTCGTGCAGGTCTTCCGGCGGGGCGCCGGCGTCTTCTTGTTCGACCCGCCCGCGATCGGCGACATGAGTGCGCTGCAGTCGGCCATCGGCGACGAGAAGTGGATCCTGCACGCGGCCAGTCAGGACCTGCCGTCGCTGCGCGAACTGCACCTCGACCCGCCGTCGCTGTTCGACACCGAGCTCGCCTCGCGGCTGCTCGGGCACGAGCGCGTGGGGCTCGGCGCGGTCGTGGAGGATACCCTCGGGATCACCCTCGCCAAGGCGCACTCGGCTGCAGACTGGTCCACGCGGCCCCTGCCGCAGCCCTGGCTCGAATACGCGGCGCTCGATGTGCTGCATCTCGTCGATGTCTACGACGCCCTCGTCGTCGAGCTCGCGGAGCAGGGCAAGACCGAGTTCGCCGAGCAGGAGTTCGAGACCGTGCGCACGCGGCCCGACAAGCCCGCCCGCGAGGATCCGTGGCGCCGACTCAGCGGTCTGCACACGGTCCGCGGGCGTCGAGCGCTCGCCGTGGCGCGCTCGCTGTGGCAGGCGCGCGAAGACTTCGCCCGCGAGCAGGACACCGCTCCGGGGCGCCTCGTGCCCGACCGATCCCTTGTGGCCGCCGTGCTGGCCGATCCCGCGACGAAGCAGGATCTGTCTCGCGTCCGCGAATTCACCGGACGCGCCAGCCGCACACAACTCGACCGCTGGTGGGCCGCTATCGAGGCCGGCCGAAGCGATCCGGTGCTTCCCGTCGAGCGTGTGCCCGGCGACGGGATGCCTCCGGTGCGCGCCTGGGCCGACCGCAACCCCGCCGCAGACGCTCGTCTCAAAGCGGCCCGACCGCTCGTCGAGCAGCTGGCCGCCGATCTGCGGATGCCGACGGAGAATCTCCTGACGCCCGATACCCTGCGACGCATCGCGTGGATGCCGCCGAGTGACATCGACGAGGCATCCATCGGCGACGCACTGGCCGATCACGGAGCGCGGCCGTGGCAGGTCGACCTCACCGCACCGGTGATCGCACGCGCCTTTGTCGATTCCGTGCACCCGCCCGCGGGAGCGTCCGGCGACGCCTCGTAGGTCCGAGACAACCGACTCGGCGGGACTGAGTCTCACGATAGGCTGTACTCAATCTCACAACATCGAGCTCTGGAGGCAGTGTGGCCGAGATCTCCGACGTCTACTTCATCGACGGCATGCGCACCCCGTTCGGGCGTGCCGGCGAGAAGGGCATGTACTGGAACACCCGCGCCGACGATCTCGCCGTCAAGGCGACCATCGGACTGATGGAACGCAACGCCGACGTGCCGGCGGAGCGCATCGACGACGTCGCGATCGCCGCGACCAGCCAGACCGGCGAACAGGGCCTCACTCTGGGCAGATCCGTCGCGATCCTCGCCGGTCTGCCGCAGACGGTGCCGGGCTTCGCGATCGACCGCATGTGCGCCGGCGCCATGACGAGCGTCGCGATGATGGGTGCATCGATCGGCTCCGGGATGTACGACGTGGCGCTCGCCGGTGGCGTCGAGCACATGGGCCACTACCCCATCGGCGGGAACACCGATCCCAACCCGCGCTTCGTCGCCGAGAGAATGGTCGATCCGGGCGCGCTCAACATGGGCGTCACGGCCGAGCGCATCTTCGATCGCTTCCCCCAGCTGACGAAGGAGCGCTCCGACCGCTTCGGCATGCTGAGCCAGCACAAGGCCCAGGCCGCGTACGACGCAGGACGCTTCCAGCCCGACCTCGTGTCCGTGGCGATCAAGGATGCCGAGGGGAGCTGGGGCCTCGCGACAGAGGACGAGGGCCGCCGCCCCCAGACCACCATGGCCGACCTCGCCGCACTGAAGACACCCTTCCGCCCGCACGGCCGGGTGACGGCCGGCACATCGTCGCCTCTCACCGACGGCGCGACGATGTCGCTGGTCGCCGGCGGTCACGCCGTCAAGGAGTTCGGGCTGAAGCCGAAGATGCGGATGGTCTCGTTCGCGTTCGCCGGGGTGCAGCCGGAGATCATGGGCATCGGCCCGATCCCCTCGACCGAGAAGGCGCTGAAGAAGGCCGGGCTGCGGATCGAGGACATCGGTCTGTTCGAGCTCAACGAGGCGTTCGCTGTACAGGTCCTGTCGCTTCTCGACCATTTCGGCATCGCCGACGACGATCCGCGAGTGAACCCCTGGGGCGGCGCGATCGCGCTCGGACACCCGCTCGCTGCCTCGGGCGTGCGCCTCATGATCCAGCTCGCGGCCCAGTTCGCCGAGCGTCCCGACGTCCGCTACGGCCTCACCGCCATGTGCGTCGGTCTCGGGCAGGGCGGATCCGTCATCTGGGAGAACCCCCACTACGCCGGCAAGAAGCGCTGAGGAGAGGACCATGACGAACTACGACGAGATCGACTTCTCCCCCCTCACCGCACTCACGGACGGTGAGGTCGTCACCCACGCACGCGTGCGCGACGTGCGCCTGGCCTCGGGCAAGGTCCTCGCCCTGATCACGCTCGACAACGGCCGCGACCACACGCGCCCGAACACGCTGGGTCCCGCGACGATGACAGCGCTCGGCGAGACCCTCGACGCCCTCGCGGCCCGGGCAGGCGCCGGCGAGATCGACGCGGTCGCCCTCACGGGCAAGCAGTACATCCTCGCCGCCGGGGCAGATCTGAGCGACATCACCCGCGTGGGTTCCAAGGCCAACGCGAAGCTGGTCGCCCAGCTCGGCCACAAGGTGTTCGGCAAGCTCGGATCGTTGGGCGTCCCCTCCTTCGCCTTCGTGAACGGCCTCGCCCTCGGCGGCGGTCTCGAGATCGGTCTGAACTCCGACTACCGCACGGTGGACGCCTCCGCCGCCGCCATCGCGCTCCCCGAGGTGTTCCTCGGCATCATCCCGGGGTGGGGAGGCGCGTACCTGCTGCCGAACCTCATCGGGATCGAGAACGCGCTCGAGGTCGTGATCTCCAATCCGCTGAAGCAGAACCGCATGCTGAAGCCGCAGCAGGCCTACGACCTCGGCATCATGGACGCGATCTTCCCCGCCGCGAACTTCCTCGAGGACTCGCTGCGATGGGCCGATGGCGTCCTCACCGGCGCGGTGAAGGTCGAGCGCAAGAACCAACCCGGCAAGATCGAGCGCACGATGAAGTGGCCGGTGGCGATCAAAATGGCCCGCGGCATGCTGGAATCCAAGATCGGCACGGTTCCGCGCTCCCCCTACGTCGCTCTCGATCTGCTCGACAAGGCGCGCAGCGGCACGAAGGAGGACGGCTTCGCCCGCGAGGACGAGGCACTGTCCGACCTCGTGACGGGCGATCAGTTCGCGGCATCCATGTACGCCTTCGACCTCGTGCAGAAGCGCGCGAAGCGCCCCGTAGGAGCTCCCGACAAGACCCTGGCCACGAAGGTCACGAAGATCGGCATCATCGGTGCGGGGCTCATGGCCAGCCAGTTCGCGCTGCTCTTCGTGCGCAAGCTCAAGGTGCCCGTGCTGATCACCGACCTCGATCAGGCGCGCGTCGACAAGGGCGTCGCGTACATCCATGACGAGATCGGCACGCTCGAGGCGAAGGGCCGCCTCGACAGCGACACGGCGAACCAGCTCCGGGCGCTCGTCACGGGAACGACGGACAAGGGTCTCTACGCAGACTGCGATTTCGTCATCGAGGCGGTCTTCGAAGAGGTCGGCGTCAAGCAGGCCGTGTTCGCCGAGATCGAGCAGATCGTCTCACCGGACGCCATTCTGGCGACCAACACCTCGTCGCTCTCGGTCGAGGAGATCGGCGCGACGCTCGCACACCCGGAGCGGCTCGTCGGCTTCCACTTCTTCAACCCCGTCGCGGTCATGCCTCTGATCGAGATCGTGAAGACTCCCGTGACGACCGAGGCGGCGCTGTCGACGGCCTTCGTCGTCGCGAAGGGGCTCGGCAAGAACGCCGTTCTGACCGCCGACGCTCCCGGCTTCGTCGTGAACCGCCTGCTCGCCAAGGTCATGGGCGAGGCCGCACGCGCCGTCTACGAGGGCACTCCCGTGGTCGAGGTCGAGAAGGCCTTCGCACCGCTCGGCCTGCCGATGGGTCCCTTCCAGCTGATCGACCTCGTCGGCTGGAAGGTCGCGGCGCACGTGCAGGACACGATGGCGCACGCGTTCCCCGACCGGTTCTACGCGAACGAGAACTTCCACGCGCTGGCGGCGCTGTCGGCCGTCGTCGAGAAGGACAGGGGCGGTCGCGTCACGGGCTTCACGAAGGACGCCCAGAAGACCATCAAGGGGCACGTCGGCACGTCCCCGGCCTCCGCCGACACGATCCTGCGACGCGTGCAGGACGGTCTGGCCACCGAGATCAAGCTGATGCTCGACGAGGGGGTCGTCCCCGAGGTCGAGGACATCGATCTGTGCCTCATCCTCGGAGCCGGCTGGCCGTTCATCGACGGCGGTGCGTCGCCCTACCTCGACCGCGAGGGCGCGTCCGAGCGCGCCTTCGGCGACACCTTCCACCACCCGCCCGTCCGCGGCATCGGGGGCTGACCCGCGTCGGATTCGGAGATTCGCCGCAGAATCGGATGCTGCTGTGCGTGGCATCCGATTCTGCGTCTTCTCACCGACTCGAGCATGGGTCTCGTGCTAGCGTCTGAACATGTTCAGTTCAGCGACGAGTGCCGGCAAGACCGCGAAGAGCGAGCGCACGCGTGCCCATGTGCGCGACCTCGCGCTGCGCTCGTTCCGCGAACGCGGGTACGACGCCACGACCATCCGGCGGATCGCAACCGAAGCGGGGATCTCGGTCGGCACGACGAACTATCACTTCGCATCGAAAGCCGACCTCGTGCAAGAGCTGTACCTCGACGTGCAGCAACAGCACCGGAGTGCCGCGGAACCGCTACTGGCGGAGTCGAGCGATCTCATCGACCGACTCCGGATCGTCTACACGACCGGACTGGATCAACTGGGCCCCTACCACGCACACGCGGCGGAGTTCGTCTCGGCTGCGCTCGCTCCGCGGTCGGGCATCAATCCCCTGGCGGCCGAGTCGTCGTTCGCCCGCGACGTGACCGAAGGGCTCTTCGCCGATGCGGTCGCCGGCGCTCGGAACGCGCCGCCCGGTCCTGTCACCGCGGAGCTTCCGCGCGTGCTCTTCCTCGCCCATCTGCTGCTGGCGATGTACTGGGTGTACGACGAGTCCCCCGATCAGGAGCGAACGCGCCGGCTGCTCGACCGCGGACTGGCACTTCTGAAACTCGCGCTCCCTCTGGCCCGTCTGCCGCTGCTGCGACGCCCGCTGGCAGAGCTTCTCGCGACCGCCGGTGAGATCCGGCCATGAGCACGCCGACCCCCCGTAGCCATGCCGAGCCGATGGCCTTCACCGGCATCGAGTTCTTCCGCGGTGCGATCGCCGCGTGGCTGTGGGCGCTGGGACTGACGACGCTCGGCTGGGCCGTCGTGGCAGCCGGCATCGGAGGAATCATCGCCCTGATCTACGCCACGCCGGCCGTGACGGCCGCGACGGTCCTGTTCGCGGTCGTCGCATGGGCACTCGGCAGGTTGTTGCTCCGCCGGGTGCGCGCGATCGCCGTGCACCTGGTGCTCTTCGCTGCGCTCGGCGCCGCTGTCGGCGCCGTCACGACCGCGGCGTTCGGTGCCACACTGTCCGGGGTCACGGGCACGGTCGGTCACCTCGGCAGCGTCACCTACGCCGTCAACATCGCCTGCGGTGCACTCGCCGTCCCGCTCGGGTGGTGGCATGTGGCCGCACGCGTCGTCGGATCGCCGCACCCACGACGGCGGGCACAGGCACCGCGCTCGGGCGCGGCTGTCGACATCGCGACGGAGAACGAGGTCGCCGATCGCCTGCGCGCGCGTCAGAGCGAGGGCTGAGCCGCCCGCACGCGCAGATCACGCGCGAGTCCATCGCGCTGTTCGAGCACGAGTCGCCGCAGGGCGGCAGGGGCATCGGCGTGGGTCTCCAGCCACGCGTCGACGAGATCGAGCGACTCGGATGCCGGGAACAGGCCGATCACGAGGCGACGTGCGATCTCGATGCTGCGCTCCGTCCAGGCGGGGCGGATCCGGGCGAAGTAGTCCGCGTCGAAGGGCGCCACGAGGTCTCGCCGCCCACCCGCGCGGACGCCCGCGATGACGGCATCCAAGTGATCGTTGGACAGGGTGATGTCGGCCCACGCCTCCTGCCAGGCGGCAGCACGCACGTCTGCGTCCGGACGCGAGGCCATCGCGGTGCGATGCGCGATCTCGCCGTGCGACGACGGATCGAGCGCGAGTTCGGTATCGATGTCCACGGCCGTCGCATGCCCCGTCGCCGCGAGAGCGGTCAGCCAGATCCATCGCAGCTCCGGGTCGAGGGCGAGTCCGACAGGCACCGGATGCTCCCCCCGCAGCATCCCCCACAGCTCGTCGGCCCGGGCATCGTCGCGCTCCGCGGCCGCGCCCACAGCTCGCGCCCACGCGAGCTGTGCGTCGGATCCGGGCGTCGCGGTCTGCAGCGCCTGCCAGGCGACATCGAGCCATCGCCGCGCGAGGACCGAGCGGGTCTGCTCCTGTGCATACCGGCTGATCGCGGCGTCCGCGTGTGCGAGCGCATCGCCGAGAAGCGCGACGTTGTCTTCGGCCGGAGCATGTCGGACGACGGCGTCGAGATACCGCGTCACCGCCAGCAGACCGTCGCGCGTCGCATTCCACAACGAGGCGAACACCACGGCGCGCGCGACGGCGTCGTCGATCGTCGACAGCTGTTCCTCGACGGCGACGATCGAGCACTCGTCGAGATGGACCTTGGCATAGGTGCGGTCGTCGACGTTCGGCAGGACCAGTGCGATCCCGTCGGGCACTTCTGCCGCCAGCCGCATGCGGGCGTCGACGCCGTCCGCCTCGAGCTCGCCTCGGCGAAGGAGGCGTCCGCCGTCCGACGCGAACAGGCCCACCACGACATGATCGGGCCGTGGATCGGTCCGCACGAGCTCGACTTCCCCGCCGCGTACACGCTCGACGGAGAGATCCGAGACACCGGATGTCTGCAGCCAGGCTGAGGCCCACGGCGCCAGGTCACGGCCCGAGGCCTCCTCGAGCGCCGCGAGCAGATCGGGAAGGGTCGTGTTGCCGTATGCGTGCGCGGCGAAGTAGTGCCGGGCACCGCGGAAGAAGGCGTCCTCGCCGACGAACGCGACGAGTTGTTTGAGCACCGACGCGCCCTTCGCGTACGTGATCCCGTCGAAGTTGAGCTTGGCCGCTTCGAGATCGGGGATGTCGGCGACGATCGGATGCGTCGTGGGCAACTGGTCCTGAACGTACGCCCATCCCTTGCGTCGACTCGCGAACGTCACCCAGGCATCCGGGAACCCTCCGGCAGCGACCGCCGCGTGCGCGCCCATGTAGTCGGCGAACGACTCCTTGAGCCACAGGTCATCCCACCATCGCATCGTCACGAGGTCGCCGAACCACATGTGCGCCATCTCGTGCAGAATCGTGTTCGCACGCCCCTCGTGCTGCGCCGCCGTCGCCGCCCCGCGGAAGACGTAATGCTCGGTGAAGGTGACGAGGCCCGGGTTCTCCATGGCGCCGACGTTGATCTCGGGAACGAAGATCTGGTCGTACTTCCCCCACGGGTAGGTGACACCGAAAGATTCGGAGAAGAAGGTCAGCCCTCGCCGTGTGACGTCGAGGATCTCGTCCGCGTCGAGGTAACGGGCCAGCGATGCCCGGCACAGGACGCCGAGGTCCACGGGACCGTCAGGGCCGTCCCAGACGCCGTCGACCCGATGGTAGGGACCCGTGGCGACCGCCGTGATGTAGCCCGACAACGGTGACGTCTCGGCGAAGGACACGCGGACCCCGCCCTCGACGCCGACACGAGCGATCTCCGCACCGTTCGACAGCACGGCCCAGCTCTCCGGGGCCGACACACTCATTCGCCAGCGAGCCTTGAGGTCGGGCTGCTCGAAGCACGGGTAGACGCGACGGCAATCGGCGGGCTCGTACTGCGTGTACAGGTACGTCTCGCCGTCGGCGGGGTCGCGGAACCGGTGCAGCCCTTCGCCCGACGTGCTGTAGAGCCCGCGGCCACGAATCGTCACGACGGCGACATGATCCATGTTCGGCACGAGCCCGGTGATCCGGACCCGCGCGCCGTCCCACTCAACAGCACGCGCGACGCCGTCGACCACGACCTCGTCGACCGACTCTCCGATGAAGTCGATCCAGGTCTCCGTCGTGGATGAGCGCAGGGTGAACGTAGAGGATGTGGCGAAGGAGAGATCCGTCAGAGCCCCTCGCACATCGAGATCGACCTCGACGGTCTCGAGCTGGATGCCGGCGGCTCGCGCCGCCGTTTCGTCACGGGTCAGGTTCGCAGAGCTCACCCACCCATGCTGTCACGCCGCCTTGGCGCGACGGTGCGCACCCGCCGAGGGCGCGCCGGGTCAGCGCTCCTGCGGCTCGCCGTCGCGCTCGGACACGGCCCAGATCGCACCGGTGTCGGCGGACGGGCGCGCAACCGGGATGCGCGTGCCGAGGACCTGCGCGACGACGTCGTGCGCGATCTTCGTCGCCGTGAGACCCGCGTCCTCCAGAATCTGCTCTCGCGTGGCGTGGTCGATGAACTCGTCGGGAAGACCCAGTTCGTCCACCGCCGTGTCGACGCCGTTCTCGCGCAGTACCTGACGCACGCGCGTGCCGACGCCGCCCACCCGGATGCCGTCCTCGATCGTGATCACCAGGCGGTGGCACGCCGCCAGCTCGACCACGCTCGACTGCACCGGCACGACCCACCGGGGGTCGATCACCGTGGCGCCGATCCCCTGCGCCCGCAGACGCTCCGCGACTTCGACGGCGAGGGCGGCCATCGGACCGATCCCGACGAGGAGGACATCCTCGGTACCCTCCCGCCACAGCACGTCGGTGCCGTCGGCTCGCCTTTCCAACGCCGGCAGCTCGGCAGACACGGCCCCCTTGGGGAACCGGATGACGGTCGGGGCATCGGCGACCTCGATGGCCTCGTCGAACTCCTCGCGCAACCGGGCCTCGTCGCGAGGAACGGCGATGCGGATTCCGGGCACCAGCTGCAGCATTGCAAGGTCCCACACACCGTGATGGCTGGGGCCGTCGGGTCCGGTGACGCCGGACCGGTCGAGCACGAATGTGACGCCGGCCCGATGCAGGGCGACGTCCATCATCACCTGGTCGAACGCGCGGTTCATGAAGGTGGCGTAGATGGCGACGACGGGGTGCAGGCCGCCGAACGCGAGCCCTGCGGCAGATGCGACGGCGTGCTGCTCCGCGATGCCGACGTCGTAGACGCGATCGGGGAATCGCTGCGCGAACGGCTGCAGTCCGGTCGGGCGCAACATCGCCGCAGTGATGGCGATGACGTCGCCCCGCCGTTCGCCGGCGGCCACGAGGGCGTCGGAGAAGACATCCGTCCAGGCCACGGCGTCGGATGAGCCGAGCGGTTCGCCCGTGGCGGGATCGATCTTCCCGACCGCATGGAACTGATCGGCCTCATCGTTGCGGGCCGGCTCGTAGCCGCGCCCCTTCTCGGTGATGACGTGCACGATCACCGGAGCGCGGTGGGCCTTCGCGAGTCGAAGGGTCTCTTCGAGGACGGTCAGGTCGTGGCCGTCGATCGGACCGAGATACTTGATGTCGAGGTTCGAGTACAGCGCGACGTTGTTGGAGAACCGCGACAGGAATCCATGCGTGCCGCCACGCACGCCGCGATAGACGGCCCGCCCCATCGGGCCGAGGCGGCGGAAGAACGAATCGGACCCGCGGCGCAGGTTCTCGTACCCCTCGGTCGTGCGCACACGGTTGAGGTAGCGCGCCATGCCGCCGATGGTCGGTGCATAGGAACGCCCGTTGTCGTTGACGACGATCACCAGGTTGCGATCGTTGTCGTCGGAGATGTTGTTGAGCGCCTCCCAGGTCATGCCACCGGTGAGAGCGCCGTCACCGACGACCGCCACGACGTGACGGTCCGCGTGGCCGGTGCGGGTGAGCGCGCGCGAGATCCCGTCGGCCCAGCTCAACGAGCTGGACGCGTGCGAGGACTCGACGACGTCGTGCGGGCTCTCGGAACGCTGCGGGTACCCCGCCAGGCCTCCCCGCGAACGCAGGTCGCGGAAGTCCTGGCGCCCCGTGAGGAGCTTGTGCACGTAGGACTGATGGCCGGTGTCGAACACGAACGGGTCGTCCGGCGAGTCGAAGACGCGATGCAGCGCGATCGTCAGTTCGACGACGCCGAGATTCGGGCCGAGATGGCCTCCCGTGCGCGACACGTTCTGCACGAGGAATTCGCGCACCTCCTGCGCGAGCTGCTCGAGCTGCTCCGACGAGAGTCCGTCGAGGTCGCGCGGACCGGTGATCGAGGCGAGCAGGCTCATCCCCCGATTCTATGCGTCGGAACAGAGAAACGCCCCGGCATCCCTCCCCCTTGCGGGGGCGATACCGGGGCGCTAGATCCCTGCTCAGACGAGCGAACGCAGCACGTACTGCAGGATGCCGCCGTTGCGGAAGTAGTCCGCCTCACCGGGAGTGTCGATGCGGACCTTCGCGTCGAACACCACGGTCTCCTTGCCCTCCGGCGAGAACTCGCTCGGCGTCGCGGTGACCTTCACGGTCTTGGGCGTGACGCCCTCGTTCAGCTGCTCGAGACCCTCGATCGAGACGATCTCGGTGCCGTCGAGGCCCAGCGACTTCCAGCTCTGCCCGTCGGGGAACTGCAGCGGAACGACGCCCATGCCGATGAGGTTCGAGCGGTGGATGCGCTCGAAGCTCTCGGTGATGACGGCCTTGACGCCGAGGAGCGACGTGCCCTTCGCCGCCCAGTCGCGCGACGACCCCGAACCGTATTCCTTGCCGCCGAAGACGACGAGCGGAGTGCCCTGCTCCTGGTAGTTCTGGCTGGCGTCGAAGATGTACGACTGGGGCCCGCCCTGCTGGGTGAAGTCGCGGGTGAAACCGCCCTCGACGACCTGACCGTCGTTGACGGCGGCGACCAGCTCGTTCTTCAGCCGGATGTTCGCGAACGTGCCGCGGATCATCACTTCGTGGTTGCCGCGGCGCGATCCGTAGGAGTTGAAGTCCTTCTGCGCGACACCGTGCTCGGTGAGGTACTGCGCGGCCGGCGTTCCGGCCTTGATGTTGCCGGCGGGCGAGATGTGGTCGGTCGTGACCGAGTCGCCGAGGGTCGCCATGACGCGGGCGCCGTGGATGTCGCTGACGGGCGTCAGCTCCATGGACATCCCGTCGAAGTACGGTGCCTTGCGGACGTAGGTCGAGTCCTCGTCCCACTCGAAGATCGGTCCCTCGGGGGTGGGGAGGCTCGTCCAGCGCTCGTCGCCGTCGAACACCGTCGCGTACTGCTTGATGAACTGGTCGCGCGAGATCGAGGAGTCGATGACCTCCTGCACCTCGTCGGGCGAGGGCCAGATGTCCTTCAGGAACACGTCGTTGCCGTCGGTGTCGGTGCCGAGCGGGTCGGTCTCGAAGTCGAAGTTCATCGAGCCGGCCAGCGCGTACGCCACGACGAGGGGCGGCGAGGCGAGGTAGTTCATCTTCACGTCGGGGCTGATGCGGCCCTCGAAGTTGCGGTTGCCGGAGAGCACGGCGGTGACCGCGAGATCGTTCTCGTTGATGGCCGCGGAGACCTCTTCGATGAGGGGTCCCGAGTTGCCGATGCAGATCGTGCAGCCGTAGCCGACCGTGTAGAAGCCGAGGCCCTCGAGCGCCTTGTCGAGACCCGACTTCTCGTAGTAGTCCGTGACGACCTTCGAGCCGGGGCCGAGCGTCGTCTTGACCCACGGCTTGCGCTTCAGGCCCTTGTCGACGGCCTTCTTGGCGAGGAGTCCCGCCGCGAGCATGACCGACGGGTTTGACGTGTTCGTGCACGAGGTGATCGCCGCGAGCGTGACGGCGCCGTTGTCGAGGATGTACGACGCCCCTTCGGGGGTCGCGACCTTGACCGGCTTGGAGGCCGCGGCCGGCCCGCCGCTGGAGATGACGACCTCGCCCGTCTCGGGCTGCTCGTCGCCCGGCACGGGGCCGGGGTCGGACGCCGGGAACGACCCGTCGCTCTCCAGATCGACGATGGAGGTCGACAGGGCGGGCGTCGCGTAGTTCAGGATGTCCTTCTCGAACTGACTCTTCGCCTCGCTGAGCAGGATGCGGTCCTGCGGACGCTTCGGGCCGGCGATGGAGGGAACGACCGTCGACAGGTCGAGTTCCATGTACTCGCTGAAGACCGGCTCGTTGGCGGCGTCGTGCCAGAGCTTCTGCTCCTTCGCGTATGCCTCGACGAGCGCGACCGCGTGCTCGTCGCGACCCGTGAGGCGCAGGTAGTCGAGCGTCACGTCGTCGATCGGGAACATGGCCGCGGTCGAACCGAACTCAGGGCTCATGTTGCCGATCGTGGCGCGGTTGGCCAGCGGAACGGATGCCACACCGGCACCGTAGAACTCGACGAACTTGCCGACGACGCCATGCTTGCGCAGCATGTCGGTGATCGTCAGCACGACATCGGTCGCGGTCACGCCGGCGGGGATCTCGCCGGTCAGCTTGAAGCCGACAACACGCGGGATGAGCATCGAGACGGGCTGGCCGAGCATCGCGGCCTCGGCCTCGATGCCGCCGACGCCCCAGCCGAGCACGCCGAGGCCGTTGACCATGGTGGTGTGCGAGTCGGTGCCGACGCAGGTGTCCGGGTAGGCGCGCAGCACGCCGTCGCGACCGGTCCGGTCGTAGATCACCTTCGCGAGGTGCTCGATGTTGACCTGGTGCACGATCCCGGTGCCCGGGGGAACGACCTTGAAGTCGTCGAAGGCCGTCTGACCCCAGCGCAGGAACTGGTAGCGCTCGCCGTTGCGCTCGTACTCGATCTCGACGTTGCGCTCGAGAGCGTTCTCGGTGCCGAACAGATCGGCGATGACGGAGTGGTCGATGACCATCTCGGCCGGCGAGAGCGGGTTGATCTTGCTCGGGTCGCCGCCGAGGGCGGTCACCGCCTCGCGCATGGTGGCGAGGTCGACGATGCAGGGGACGCCGGTGAAGTCCTGCATCACGACGCGGGCCGGGGTGAACTGGATCTCGGTGTCGGGCTCCGCATCCGGATCCCAGCTGCCGAGCGCCTCGATCTGCGCCTTCGTGACGTTGGCGCCGTCTTCGGTGCGGAGCAGGTTCTCGAGCAGCACCTTGAGGCTGAACGGAAGCTTCTCATAGCCGGCGACCGTGTCGACTCGGTAGATCTCGTAGTCGGTTCCCCCGACCGTGAGGGTGCTCTGGGCACCGAAACTGTCAACTGTGGACACGGCTGCTCTCCTTCGTTGGGGGCACGGGCGAACGCATGCTGCAGCGGCCCGCACATCCATCTTCCCCGCCGCGGACGCGTCGGGCTAGTGAGGTCGTCCTTACCCGATGAACGCGCCCCAGCGAGGAGAATTTATCTTGATGTCAAGATAAATCTATCACGCGGAGATGTCGTCCGCCGCCGCTGCGGAACGCGGATACACGGCACGCACGGCAAGCCACGTGACCGCGATCAAGGGAGCGAACAGCGGCAAGCCCATGACGAGCTTCAACGTGCCGAGCGTGGTCACATCTCCCGCGAAGTAGAAGGGCAGCTGCACCGCGAGCCGTGCGTAGAAGAGGGCCGCCCAGGCGATGGCGAGCCAGAAGAAGACACGGCGTTTGCGCGCCTCTCGTCTCCATGCGGTGCCCTCGTTCATGAGGAATCCCACGGCGAGGCCGATGAGCGACCAGCCCACGACGGCGGAGACCAGGAACGCGGTCCCATACGCGGCGTTCGTAATCAGTCCGGGGACGAAGTTGTCCTGACCTCGACCCGTCCACAACGCGAGCGCGGCGGCGACGCCGGCGGCGATGAGGCCGCCGAGCGCGGCGCCCACCGGGGAGCGCTGCGCGATCCGGACGACGGTGAAGACGGCCGCCAAGCCGACCGAGACGCCGAGCGAGAGCGGCAGATTCGACGTGATCGTGAACAGAAGAACGAAGGCGAGGCCGGGCAGCAGCGATTCGAGCACACCCCGCCAGCCGCCCATCGCCGCCCAGACCACATGACTCGTGCGGTCGTCGTTCGACGGGTCCATGCCCGCACGCCGCGCGGCGCCGCCGAGTGCCTGCGCGACGAGCTCGGAGGCGGTGGGTGCGGACGGTGCGGTGTCGTCGCGCTCTGCGTCCGGATGCCGGTCGGGGTGCGGGTCGCTCATGCCGTGCCGGGTGCCGCGGGCATCTTCAGCGGGATGAGGTCGCGCGGCGGCATGGGCGTGCCACCGCGGACGACCACGAGCGAGCGGAAGAGATCCTCGATCTTGGCGGCCGCGTCGACGTCGCCCGTCGCCGCGCCGCCGATCACACCGCGCAGGAACCACCGCGGGCCGTCGATCCCGACGAATCGCGCCAGACGCATCCCGGGGGTAGCGTCGGGACCCGCCGCAACGGGGACCTCGGCGAGCAACTCGGGGCCGAGCGGCCCCTCCCGCTCCTCGACCCGACCGCCCTGCTGACGTACCTGCTGACGGATCTGTTCGCGGGTCTCGTCCCACAGACCGCTCGTTCGCGGTGCGGCGAAAGGCTGCACCTGCAGCGTCGAGTCGGCGTAGTCGAGGCCGACGGCGACGATCCGCTTGGTCTGCTCCTCGACCTCGAGGCGCAGGTTCAGCCCTTCACGCGGAAGCACCTTGATGCCGCCGAGGTCGATGTACGGACGCACCGGGTTCGCCTCGGACTCGTCGAAGGGACCGGCGGTGGCGCGGTCCTCGGGCGCGGATTTCTCCTGCGACTCGTCGCTCATGACTGTGCTCCTGTCTGGTACCCGGTCGATCCGAATCCGGCCTCGCCGCGCGACGAATCGGGCAGTTCGTCGACGGGGATGAATCGTACGCGGGGAACCGGCATGACGATCAACTGCGCGATGCGGTCGCCGACGGCGACGTCGTAGGCCTCAGCGGCGTCGGTGTTCAACAGCGCGACCTTGATCTCCCCGCGATACCCCGCGTCGATGGTGCCGGGAGAGTTCACGATCGTGATGCCGTGCCGGGCGGCGAGTCCGCTGCGCGGGACGACGAAGGCGGCATGCCCGTCCGGGAGGGCGATCCGGACGCCGGTCGCGACGAGCGCACGCTGACCGGGCTCGAGTCGGACGGCCTCTGCGGCGACGAGGTCGGCCCCGGCATCACCGGGGTGGGCGTAGACGGGAACCTGCGGCGCGATAATGGGAACGTCCACGGATTCGATCACCCCACGAGGCTAATGCACGCCCTGATGAACACCGACACCCCCACCGCCGCGACGCTGTACCGGGAGAGGCTGAGCCCGTCGCTGTGGGCGTTGCTGAGCGCGGCCGTCGCGGCTCCGATGGTCGCGCTCGTGTTCGTGCCGTTGGATGCCACGATCGCGCTCGTCGCGGGGATCGGGGTCGCCGTCGCACTGATCGCTGCACTCGTGCTGCTCTCCCCCGTCGTCGAGGTGTCCGGCGGGGAACTGCGCGTCGGGCGCGCCCACATCCCGGTGGATCTTCTCGGCGATGCCTCCGGTGCCACCGGAGACGATGCGCGTCACGTGCGGGGTCCGGGTCTTCCGCGCGGCGCCTGGCATCTGCTGCGCGGAGGCATCGACGGCATCGTGCGGGTGCCCGTCACCGACGAACGCGACCCGGTCGACGAGTGGATCTTCTCCACCCGCACACCGGATCGCGTCATCTCCGCCATTCGTCGCGCTCAGCGGAGCTGACCGGACAGTCGGCTCCGCCGCGCGGCTCACATCGTCAGGCGGCGCACTCCACGCAGACGGCACCGACCGAAGTCTCGTGGTCGATCTGGGTGCGGTGCTTGACGAGGAAGCACTCGATGCAGGTGAACTCGTCCTCCTGCGCGGGAAGCACGACGACGTCGAGCTCGATGTCGGAGAGGTCGGCGCCGGGGAGCTCGAAGCCCGAGGGGTTGTCGGCGTCTTCGGAATCGACCGAGCCCGACAGCTTGTCGGGGACGCGCTCCTTGAGTGCCTCGATCGACTCGCTGTCGTCGTCGGTCTTGCGGGGGGCGTCGTAGTCGGTCGCCATGCTCTCACTTCCAGGGGGTTCGGGTGCACGCCCCCGCCTTCTGGGCCGGGGGCGGCCATAGTTTGCACGAAGCGGCGACATTTGGCAAATGCCGGACCAAACGCGGCGATCCCGCGCCGTGCGAGGTCAGTGAACTCGCGGCGCGCCCACGATATTCCCGACCGCGGCGAGGCAGCGTGTCAGCATGGTCGCGGCACCCTCGTGGGTGTCCACGCAGGGATCGGGAGGCGCGTCTCGTATGGAGCAGCTCAAAGTCATCGGAATCGAAGAAGGTGTGCTCGTCGTCGCCACGGAGGCCGGTGAGCGGTTCGCCGTGCCCGTCGACGACACCCTGCGCACGCAGCTTCGGCGCCTGCAGCGTTCCGAGGAACCGCGCACGGTGCGTCCCAGCCCGCGTGAGGTGCAGGCGCACATCCGCTCGGGAATGTCGGCTGCGGAAGTCGCCGAACTGCTCGGCGCTCGCCTCGAAGACATCCAGCGCTACGAGGGCCCCGTTCTCGCGGAGCGCGAGCACGTCGTCAGCCAGGCCCTCGCCGTGCCCGTGCTCATCGGAGGCGAGCTCGACCCCGGTGCGCAGCCGACGTTCGGCACCGCGGTGCGAGCCAAGCTCGCCGACGCGGGCGCCTCGGGCGAGCGGTGGACCAGTTGGCGGGAGGAGACGGGCTGGATGATCAAGCTCGAGTTCACCGCGAACGAGGTCGACCACGACGCGCGCTGGAGCTTCGACCCCCGCCGCTCGACTCTCTCCCCGCAGAACAGCGATGCGACGCAGCTGTCGCGTCAGGGTTCGCTCCCCGAGGGCCTCATCCCCCGTCTGCGCGCCCTCGATTCGACATCGCCGGTCAAGGACTCGTCCCGGTTCGACTCGGGAGCGTTCGGGCCTCGACGCATCGACCCCGCGGCGGAGATCGTGAGCCACGAGGCCCGCGGCTCGGTTCCCGCCGCGCAGGAAGCAGCCATCAAGCGCGCGCCGGAGCGCGGCGTGACGTCGGCCGACACCGCCGATCTGCTCGAGGCACTCCGCCGCCGTCGCGGAGTCCGCGAGCCGATGCCGGACGAACCGACGACGGATGCCCCGCACAGCTCCCCCGCGCTGCTCGACGCCCTCGAACCCGGCTACGAGCCTGCCGAGGCGGCTCCGGTCGCTCCCGCCGACGACGCCGCGCGGGAGGACGCCGGTGCGCCCGACGCCGCACGACGGAAGGGACGCACCTCGATGCCGTCATGGGACGAGATCGTCTTCGGCGCACGCACCGAGGACGGCTGAGCAATACGATCTCGTCAGCGCCTGCGGAATGCTCCGAGGCTGATGAGCGGGACGACGCGCTCCTGTTCCGTGAGTGAGCCGTGCTGCCCGATCATGCGTTGCGGCTTCTTGTCCTCGAGGCGATCGTCGTAGTAGGCGACGGCTCCGCGTGCGGCGACGAGCACGTCGCCGATCCGCGGGAGCACCTCCGCATCCACCCGTGAGCCGAAGAGTCCGGCGGCGATGACCTCATCGCGCGAAAGGACCCACGACCGCGACTGTTCACGCTCGCGCCACCGGGCGGCGACCCGCTCCGCGGCGCCCGCCGTCGTGGTCAGCTGCAGCAGACGCGGTTCGCCCGCGACGAGCTCGACCTCGTCGAGAAGATCGTCGCCGTCACTCAGCAGCACGTGGCGATGGCTCGGCACGTCGACCATGCCGTGGTCGGCTGTGACGACGGCCCCCGTTTCGCGTGCCGCTGCCTGCTCGAACCGGCGCAGCGCCGCGTCGACGCCTTCGAGAGCCGCGAGCCATTCCTCGCTCTCCCAGCCCCGTGCGTGTCCGATCGTGTC